>NZ_BAGH01000398.1 GCF_000308715.1 Nocardia tenerifensis NBRC 101015 | reverse complement strand
GGGGTGCGGGTCACCTTCGCGCGCGCCGAGCCCCGGACCTTCGATCTGGTCATCGGCGCCGACGGCGTGCACTCCAACACGCGCAGGCTGGTGTTCGGTCCGGAGTCGAACTACCTGCGGCACATGGGCTACTACATCTCCATCTTCTCCACGCCGAACCTGCTCGAGCTCGACCACTGGGAACTGGACTACAACATTCCCGGCAAGATCGCCGGCAGTTACAGCGCTCGCGAAAAGGACCGCGCCAAGGCGATTTTCGCCTTCGAGTCGGCGGAGATCGACTACGACTACCGCGACGTCGAACAGCAGAAGCGCATCCTCGCCGACACCTTCGCCGACGCGGGCTGGGAGGTGCCGCGCCTGCTCGCGCACCTGCCCGCCGCCACCGACTTCTACTTCGACGCCATGGCGCAGATCCGCATGGACGACTGGTCCAAGGGCCGAGTCGCCCTGGTCGGCGACGCCGGCTACTGCGCCGCCCCCTTATCCGGCCAGGGCACCAACCTCTCCCTCGTCGGCGCATACATCCTGGCCGGCGAACTCGCCGCCGCCGACGGCGACCACACCATCGCCTTCCCCCGCTACCGCCGCGAACTGCTCCCGCTGGTCGAGGCCTGCCAATCCTTCGCCGAAGGCGTCGGCAAATGGTACGCACCCCCCACCAACGCGATGATCCGCCTCCGCAACCTCAACGTCCGCCTCCTCCCCTACCTCCCCTGGCGCACCCTCATCGGCGGCGCCCCCCAAAAGGTCGCCCGCACAATCCAACTCCCCGACTACCGCACCCACGAGACGCGCGCCGCACGCAAATCGTGAAGTGCCGCAAGCCTTCCCGAGCTCAGGCCGCGGGCCCGACCGACATCTCCACGTGCATGCCCGCCGCGGTGATCATGTTGACGAGCGCATCCAAGCTGAACAGGTGAACCTTGCCGCGCATCAGGTCGGAGACTCTGGGCTGTGTCACCCCGAGCCGTTCCGCGGCCGCGACCTGCGTCCACCCCTGGGAGGTGATTCGTTCCGTCAGGTCGATCATCAGCCGCGACCGCAACCGCATATTCTCGGCCTCCTGTGGGGTGTCCTCGATCGCATCCCACACGCTGTCGAACGTCTCGTCCGCCATCAGCGCTCTCCTTCTTTCTTTTATCTGTGCTACGTCCTGTGCCAGCCGTATCGCCGCCGCAAGGCTCAGATCCGCCGAAGTCAGCAATGCAAGACATAGATGTGGTCGGCGAGCCTCGCGACGTAGATGACCCGAAAGCGTCGGCAAGCGTGTCCATCGGTGGCTCACGGACATCTAGGCCGACGTTCGGGCCCTGCCCTCCGCTCTCTGATGTAGCGGCGTGGCGCCGGTCTAATTTCCCGGCCAATCACGCGGAATCTTAAGGATGGCGCTGACGCTATGGATCGCCGACATCAGAGCGTGGACCTGGTCGATGCCTTCGGCGTAAGCGTCGGCGCGGTCACCAATGCGATACGGGCACAGATATATTCGCGGGCGGGCCGAATCCTGTCGTGGTCGGCCGATCGTGACGTCGACCGAGCCCGACGCAGTGGCGACGGTACGGGTGCCCAGTGGTGGGCCGAACTCGCGGGCGTTCACTGTGCGCCTGCCGAGGTCCCGGACGTGCGGGCTGGAAATCCGAGGTCGGCTTGGCCGAACACCGTGAAATGCGCACCCTCATCATTGGCTCGTGCAAGATCGTCGCCGATCTCGACCAGGGCGGCGTAGATGGCGGCCAGCCCATCGCGCCCGCCGATCGATCGAGCAGCGCCACCGTCGATCCGATAAGTGCACCGCCAGCCCCCGGAAGCGGTATCGGGGCGGGGATCGGTGACCTCGATGCGAACATCGTGATCACCGTCTTGAACGGTGCGGGCAATGACTACCTCATCGATGTCGCTACTCACACCGGCCTCCCGCGGATCGAAGTCAATTGCTGGACAGGCACAACAGGTAGGTATTCCATGCCGCTTCGCGGCACATCTGCTTCAGCTCCTCGTCCGGGATGCCGTAGCAGTAGTTCATCTGGTCGTTGTAAAGGACATCACAGTCTTCCTTGGGGCCCGCGGCCAGCGCAACAAGCACGACTCTTGGATCCGGTCCCGGCGCAGTAGGTGACGCGGTGACTACGCCGGCGCCGACAGTGAACATGGTGAAGGCGATCGCGGCGACCCCTACCGCACGCCTGGCAATCGAATATGTTGCGGACACGTTGTTCCCTCCCGAAAACACTTTTCCCGAAACGTTTTTCGAATCGGTACACATGATTGGACGCGGAGGCGTCCGCAGCGGTTCCATCTTTTGAAAAACGTGCCAGATTCCCCCGAACGCTGCACCGACGCCCGTGGCGGCCGTCTTGGACAGCGTCGACACCGAGGGCTCGACGGACAGCGCATTCATGTAGTCGACAAACGCGCTCGTCTGCAAAGGCAATGGCTTGGTCGTGTTCGGTGGTGGTGGGAGTCGATACTTTCGGGGATCAGGGGGTGGTGATGGGGCTTTGGGGGTCTATGAGGATCTTTGCGTGGTGGGTGGGGGTGGCGAGGGTGGTGAAGGCGGCGGATATGCCGTTGAGGCCTACGGTGGCGGTGATCAAGGGGGTGGGGTCTACTTTTCCTTCGGCGAGCATGTGGAGGGTGTCGCGGAATTCGCCGGGGTCGTAGCCGAAGGCGAAGCGGAGTTCGAGCTCCTTGTTGATGGCCATGGCGGGGTGGATGCGGTCGGTCTCCATGCAGACGCCGACGACTACCACGCGTGAGAGCGGGGGAGCGGCGGTGAGGATTTGGTCGAGAATGCCTGGGACGCCGACGCATTCGAAGATGACCGGCCCGGACGGCCCTGCGTCGAGGGTGTGCGCGAGGCGGAAGACGTACCACCACGGCAGGTTCGGGACGCGGCGCAGGCGTTCCATGGTGTCGAAGCCGAGACTGAGAATGTCGGTGACGCCGTTGATCCGGCCGCGCCGGGGCGCCGCGGTCCATGGCGAGTCGGTGGCGGGGTCGACGACGATGTCCGCGCCGCACGCGGTCGCGAGTTCCCGGCGGCGCGGCGAGAAATCGCTGGCGATAACGGTGCGCACACCTGCGGCCTTCAGCATGCTGATGACCGCGAGACCGATGGGCCCGCAGCCGATGACGAAAGCGTTCTGCCCCTTGCCGACTCGCCCCCGGCGTACCGCGTGCCAAGCCACAGCCATGGGCTCGGTGAGCGCGGCGTGCTCGGCGGACAGCCCGTTCGGCACCGGCATGGTCATCGATTCCTGCACCACCACCTGCTCGGCGTAGGCGCCGGGCGCCTCGACCGACAGCCCGGTCAGCTGCGGCTTCGACCCGTGCCGCACGATCGGCAGGGCGACCACGGGCGTGCCCGGCGCCCACCGCCTGCGGCACCCGGGCCCGTAATCGACTACCGCGCCGCTGAATTCGTGCCCGAGCACCACGCTCTGGTGCGACCGCATGAACGAGTCGTAGCCGGTGGCCACGCCCAGTTCGGCCATCTCGTCGGCGTGGCTGCTGGCATGCAGGTCGGAACCGCAGATGCCGCAGCGGGTCACATCGATCAGGAGCTGCCCCCGGCCGGGTATCGGGGTGGGGAGGTCGGTGACCTCGAAGACGGAGTTGGTGACGACGGCGGCCCGCATGGTGCACTCCTCGACTCGGCGGCTTGGATCACGCTACTGCGCGCACCGCCCGTCGACCAGGACCGTCAGACCGTCGCGAGCGACTCCTGCTCGGCGCGCCGGTCGTAAGCGTCGCGGGCCGCGGCGATTTCGTTCTGATGACCCTCGGTCCAGGTGACGAGCGCCTTGATGGTGGTGTGCAGGCTCGCGCCGAGCGGGGTCAGCGCGTAGTCGACGCGCGGCGGCACCGTCGGATGAACGGTGCGCGACACCAGCCCGTCACGCTCGAGCTGGCGCAGCGTGCGGGTGAGCATTCGCTGGCTGACCCCGTCGATCTTGCGCTTCAACTCGGTGAATCGCAGGCTGCGCTGGTCGAGCAGCGCGATCACCAGCAGCGACCATTTGTCGGCGACGCGGTCGAGGATCTGGCGCACCTCGCAGTCGACGCGGGTGTCCCACTGGGAAACCGCCCAGTCGGCGGCGGTATCCCCGCAGTGCCCGGGTGACTTCGAAGTGCCTTCTTCCATGGTCATCGATTCTGCCTGAGACTTTCCCTCGGTATCAAGAGGTAACCGACCCCACTATGGGGAACCGAGTTTGGAGTCGTAATGGTGAAAACCGAGGCGGCCGCCGTCTTTTCGGAGATGTCCGGCCGCGCCTGGGGCGTGCTCGCGGTGTTGTGCGGCGCGATCTTCCTGGAGGGCCTCGACGTGGGGATGCTCAATGTGGCGTTGCCCTCGATCCGGGCCGAGCTGGGCTTGTCCACCGGGATGCTCAGCGGCGTGGTGTCGGCCTATGTGCTCGGCTACGGCGGGTTCGTGCTGCTCGGCGGGCGCGCCGCGGACCTGCTCGGGCGCAGGCGCATGTTCCTGTTCTGGCTGGCCGTGTTCCTTGTCTTCTCCGGCCTCGGCGGTTTCGCGACGACCGGATGGATGCTGCTGACCGCCCGATTCGTCACAGGTGTGGCCGCGGCGTTCCTGGCGCCTGCCGGTCTGTCGTTGATCACCACGAACTTCGCCGAGGGCCCGGTGCGCGACCGGGCGTTGATGTACTACGCGGGCATCGCCGCGGGCGGTTTCTCGCTCGGCATGGTGATCGGCGGCCTGCTGACGGCGTTCGGCTGGCGCTGGGTGTTCTTCGTTCCGGTGCTCGTCTCCGCCGCGCTGTTGCTGGCCGCGATCGCGCTTGTCCGGGATTCCGGTGTGCCGGAAAGAGTTCGGGGCGGCTTCGATCTGTTCGGCGCGCTGAGCGTGACAGGCGCGATGTTGCTGATGGTCTACGGCGTGGTCCGGCTGGAACACGCCGACGATGGTCCGGCGCTGACCGCCGCGACCTTCGCCGCGGGCCTGGCCGCGCTCGCCCTTTTCGTCGCGAACGAACGCCGCGTCGCCACACCGCTCGTCCGGCTCGGCATCCTGCGCTCGGCTCCGCTGGTCCGCACCAATCTGGTCGCCGTCCTGTTCATCGGCTCGTTCATGGGTTTCCAGTTCCTCGTGACCTTGTACCTTCAGGAACTGCGCGGCTGGAGCACGGTGCAGACCGGACTCGCGATGGCGGTGATGGGCTTGGACGCGCTGCTCGCGCCGCTGCTGACCCCGTGGCTGGTGCGCAGGTTCGGCAATGTCCGGGTAATCTTCGGCGGTGTCGTCCTCGCGGCGCTCGCCTACGTGCTGTTCCTGCCGACCGAACTCGACCGCGCCTACCTCGCCATGCTCCCGACGATGTTGCTTCTGGCCGTGGCCTTTTCGCTCGTCTACGGCCCGCTGACCATCGCGGGCACCGACGGTGTCGCCGAGCAGGAGCACGGCTTGGCGGGCGGGTTGCTCTACACGTCGACCCAATTCGGCGCGGCGCTGGGGGTTTCGGTGGTGACCGCGGTGAACGTCGCCGCGGTCGATGCGGGCAGGCTCGGCATGGACGGCCTGCGCACGGCGCTGATCGTCCCGGTCGTGGCCGCGGTGCTGGCGGGCGTGATAGCGGCGACCGGCCTGCGCCGCACCGCGATCCCCGCCACCGAAGCGCCACTCGTGCACGCTTGATGAAGACGGGCCGGAGTGAGAGTCGCTCCGGCCCGAAGTCACAGCAGCACACCCGGATTAAGAATCCCCGCCGGATCGAGCGCGGACTTCGCCGCGCGCAGCGCGAGCGCGAACGGCTCCGATCGCTGCCTGTCGTACCACGGCCGGTGATCCCGGCCCACCGCGCGGTGGTGCGTGATCGTCCCGCCCTCGGCCGAAAGCGCCTCGGACACAGCGGTTTTGATCTCGTCCCACTGTGCGACCGTGCTGCCCCAGCGGCCCGCCGCGTAGACGCCGAAATACGGTGCGGGCCCGTCGGGATAGACGTGGGTGAACCGGCAGGTGACCACGCCCGTGGCGCCGACCGCCCGGATCGCGTCGTTCGCCGCGGTGGTCACCGCCGCCTGCAGCGCCTCGAATCTGTCCCACGTACAGGCTGTTTCGAAGGTCTCGGTGATAATCGACTGCGCGGCGAGCGCGTCGCGCTGGTAGGGCATGCGCAGAAAGGACGAGCGCCACGTGTCGGCCGTGCCGCCGCCGTGCGCGGGGGCGTCGGAGTCGGTGTAGCGCACGGGCTCGGGCAGCGTGCCGCCGTGCTCGACCACGATCTCGACGGCGCGTTCCATCCACGGCCGCGTCGGGTGGTCCGCGGACTCGAAGCCGAGCACCAGCACCCCGCCCGAGGTCGCCGCGCCCGCGTTGAGGAAGGCCTCGGCGGGATCGAGCAGCCGGCAGTTGGTGGGGTACAGGCCCGACTGCGCGACGGCGCGGGTGGCCGCGACCGCGCGACCGTAGTCGTCGAAGTGCACGGAAGCCGTTGCGCGCCAACGCGGCCGGTCTTGCAGGCGCACCCACGCCTCGGTGATCACGCCCAGGATGCCCTCGGAGCCGAGGAACATCCGGTCCGGCGCGGGCCCAGCGCCCGAGCCGGGCAACCGGCGGGACTCGCTGACACCCGCCGGCGTCACCACCCGCATCGACTCGACCAGATCATCGATGTGGGTGTACAGCGTGGCGAAGTGCCCGCCCGCTCGCGTGGCGAGCCAGCCGCCGAGCGTGGAGAACTCGAACGACTGCGGGAAATGCCGAAGGGTCAGCTTCGCCTCGCGCAGTTGGTCTTCCAGCGCGGGCCCGAGCACACCGGCCTGGATCCGGGCCGCGCGACTGGCCCGATCGATCTCGAGCACGCGGTCGAGCGCCCCGAGATCCAGACTCACCGCACCGGCGAACTCGCCGTCGAGCCGCGGCTCCACCCCGCCGACCACGGAAGTGCCTCCGCCGAACGGGATTACAGCGATATTCGCCCCGCTCGCCCAGTCGAGCACGTCGACGACGTCGGACTCGGTGCGCGGCCGGACGACGAGATCGGGCGGAGTCGCTATCTGGCCCAGCAGATTTCGCACCACGTCGCGGAAGGCCTGCCCGTGCGCGTACGCCGCGCGATCGGCGGGATCCGCCGAGGCCAGCGCCGCGAGCGGGCCGGGCGCGGCGACGCGGGGCTCGGGCAGCGCGAGCGATTCGATCGCCGGCGGCCGGTGCACGGTGAGATCGGCCCCGGGCAGGATCGCCGCGACCCGCGCGGTCAGCGCCGCCCGCTCCGCGCCGTCGACCGCGTCCTCCACATTGCCCCAACCCCACCATGAGCGCGGCACCGTGACTCCTCTCCGCCGAATCCGCGCCTATTGGACCACGGTGGCCGCGACGGCTCGGCGGAGGACAATCGCGAAGGAACGACATCCGGGTCGGCGTTCGGGAATGATTCGCACAGGCCGGCCGTTGAGCTATTCGACAGTGTTGAGTGTGACAGACTCAAGTTTGAGTTGACTCCCGGCGATCTCTGGGGGCAGGATTGAGTCGACCCCGCTCAGCGTTGCTGGGACCGTGCTCCGTCAGGTGCTTGGGGCGAGGTCTCGCGGCACGGGGCGACCTGGCCGCAGGGCGACATCGCCCAGCACCGACACCTATAAGTACGTCAATTAGGAGGAACAACAATGGCTCGTGCGGTCGGAATCGACCTCGGGACCACGAACTCGGTCGTCGCCGTGCTCGAAGGCGGCGAACCGGTCGTCGTGGCCAACTCGGAAGGATCGCGCACCACCCCGTCGATCGTCGCCTTCGCGAAGAACGGCGAGGTGCTGGTCGGCCAGCCGGCCAAGAACCAGGCCGTCACCAACGTCGACCGCACCATCCGCTCGGTCAAGCGCCACATCGGCACCGACTGGACCGTCGAGATCGACGGCAAGAAGTACACGCCGCAGGAGATCAGCGCGCGCACGCTCATGAAGCTGAAGCGCGACGCGGAGGCCTACCTCGGTGAGGAGATCACCGACGCGGTCATCACCGTGCCGGCGTACTTCGAGGACGCCCAGCGGCAGGCCACCAAGGAAGCCGGCCAGATCGCCGGCCTGAACGTGCTGCGCATCGTCAACGAGCCCACCGCGGCCGCGCTCGCGTACGGCCTGGACAAGGGCGACAAGGAACAGACCATCCTGGTCTTCGACCTCGGTGGCGGCACCTTCGACGTCTCGCTGCTCGAGATCGGCGAGGGCGTCGTCGAGGTCCGCGCCACCTCCGGCGACAACCACCTCGGTGGCGACGACTGGGACGAGCGCGTCGTGTCCTGGCTGGTGGACAAGTTCAAGGCCAGCGCGGGCATCGACCTCACCAAG
This sequence comes from Nocardia tenerifensis NBRC 101015, assembly GCF_000308715.1. GTDB lineage: Bacteria > Actinomycetota > Actinomycetes > Mycobacteriales > Mycobacteriaceae > Nocardia > Nocardia tenerifensis. The sequence continues at coordinate 11,992 of NZ_BAGH01000398.1, read as the reverse complement.
GACAAGATGGCCATGCAGCGGCTGCGTGAGGCCGCGGAGAAGGCCAAGATCGAGCTGAGCTCCTCGCAGAGCACCTCGATCAACCTGCCCTACATCACGGTCGACGCCGACAAGAACCCGCTGTTCCTCGACGAGCAGCTGACCCGCGCCGAGTTCCAGAAGATCACCTCGGACCTGCTCGACCGCACCCGCGCGCCGTTCCAGTCCGTGATCAAGGACGCGGGCATCAACGTGGCCGACATCGACCACGTCGTGCTCGTCGGTGGCTCGACCCGCATGCCCGCCGTCTCCGACCTGGTCAAGGAGCTGACCGGCGGTCGCGAGCCGAACAAGGGCGTGAACCCGGACGAGGTCGTCGCCGTCGGCGCCGCCCTGCAGGCCGGTGTGCTCAAGGGCGAGGTCAAGGACGTCCTGCTGCTCGATGTGACCCCGCTGTCGCTGGGCATCGAGACCAAGGGCGGCGTGATGACCAAGCTCATCGAGCGCAACACCACCATTCCGACCAAGCGCTCGGAGACCTTCACCACGGCCGACGACAACCAGCCGTCGGTGCAGATCCAGGTGTTCCAGGGTGAGCGCGAGATCGCCTCGCACAACAAGCTGCTCGGCTCCTTCGAGCTGACCGGCATCCCGCCGGCCCCGCGCGGCGTGCCGCAGATCGAGGTCACCTTCGACATCGACGCCAACGGCATCGTGCACGTGACCGCGAAGGACAAGGGCACCGGCAAGGAGAACACGATCAAGATCCAGGACGGCTCCGGCCTGTCCAAGGAGGAGATCGACCGGATGGTCAAGGACGCCGAGGCGCACGCCGCCGAGGACAAGGCCCGCCGCGAGGAGGCCGAGACCCGCAACCAGGCCGAGTCGCTGGTGCACCAGACCGAGAAGTTCATCAAGGACAACGAGGACAAGGTCCCCGCGGACATCAAGTCCAAGGTCGAGGCGGCCATCGCCGAGGCGAACGAGGCGCTCAAGGGCACCGACATCGCCGCGGTCAAGGCGGCCGTCGAGAAGCTGGCGACCGAGTCGCAGGCGCTGGGCCAGGCCATCTACGAGTCCTCGGCCAACGACGCCGCCGCGTCCGGCAACGGATCCTCGGCCGCCTCGGACGCCGATGACCAGGTCGTGGACGCCGAAGTTGTGGACGAGCCGGTCGACACGGAGAAGAAGTGACCAACGGCAACAATTCGGAGCACCGCGACTCCGGGCAAGAGCCGATCACCTTCACGGACAAGCGCAAGATCGATCCGGAGGACCGGACCGGTGCCGCGCAGTCGGGTGAGGTAACGGAGCCGGCGGCGGCCGAGGCCGCCGCCGGGCCCGGCCCGGACGCCGAGAACGGTGCGGAGCCCATCATCGGTGCGGCGCAGGGCGCCGAGCTGCTGGCCGACGCCATCAGCAAGGAACTCGCCGAGCGCACCGCCGACCTGCAGCGCCTGACCGCGGAGTACGCCAACTACCGGCGTCGCGTCGAACGCGATCGCAAGACCGCGATCGACACCGCCAAGGCCGCCGTCGTCACCGAGTTGCTCGGCGTGCTCGACGATCTCGATCGCGCACGGGCGCACGGCGACCTGGACAACGGGCCGCTGAAGTCGGTGGCGGACAAGCTGTCCACCGCGCTGCAGAAGCAGGGCCTCGAGGAGTTCGGTACGGAGGGTGAGCCTTTCGACCCGACCCTGCACGAGGCCGTGCAGCACGAGGGCTCCGGACACGACCCGGTGATCGGTCTCGTGATGCGCAAGGGCTATCGGTTCGGCGAGCGGGTGCTTCGGCACGCGCTGGTCGGGGTAACCGATGGCGTGGCGGGCGCGGCCACCACCGATTCGGCCGAGGCATCGGACGCTGATGCCGGCGCGAACAAACAGTAACTCCGCGGCGCCGAGCCCGGAGGCGGCAGGGAGTATGACGACGCAGGGCTCCGCGAGCGCCGCAGATTCAACACCGCGGCGCGAGCGACGAGCCCGGAGGCGGCAGCGGAGCGTAACCACGCAGGGCTCCGCGAGCGCCGCAGATCGAACACTGCGAGAGGAGGAGATATCCGGTGAGTCAACGGGAGTGGATCGAGAAGGACTTCTATAAAGAGCTGGGTGTCTCCTCCGGCGCCTCGCAGGACGAGATCAAGAAGGCGTACCGCAAGCTCGCGCGTGACCTGCATCCGGACGCCAATCCCGGTGACACCAAAGCCGAGGAGCGGTTCAAGTCCGTCAGCGAGGCGCACGCGGTGCTGTCGGATCCGGCCAAGCGCAAGGAGTACGACGAGACCCGCAAGCTGTTCGCGGGTGGCGGCTATCCGCGCGGCGGCGGGTTCACTCCCGGTGGGGGCGGCGGCTTTTCGCAGGACTTCAATATCGGCGACATCTTCGGCGGCGCGAGCGCCGGCGACGGTGGCCTCGGTGACCTGCTCGGCGGCCTGTTCAACCGGGGCGGCACGCGCACGACGAGCCGGCCGCGCCGCGGGGCCGATGTGGAGACCGAGACGACCCTCGGTTTCCGCGAGGCCGCGCAGGGCGTGACGGTTCCGCTGCGGATGACGAGCCCGTCGCCGTGTACCACCTGTCACGGCAGCGGCGCCAAGCCGGGAACGAGCCCGCGGGTCTGCCCGCACTGCAACGGAACCGGCGTCATCAGCCGCAACCAGGGCGCGTTCGGCTTCAGCGAGCCGTGCGATGACTGCCGGGGCACCGGCTCGATCATCGACGACCCGTGCGTCGACTGCCACGGCAGCGGCATCCAGAACCGCACGCGCACCATCACGGTGCGGATTCCGCCGGGAGTCAGTGACGGACAACGGATTCGGCTGGCCGGACAGGGCGAGGCGGGCCTGCGCGGCGCGCCCTCGGGCGACCTGTTCGTCAGCGTGCACGTCAGCCAGGACAAGGTCTTCGGCCGCAACGGCGACGACCTGACCCTGGTGCTGCCGGTCAGCTACAGCGAATTGGTGCTCGGGACCACGGTTTCGGTGCCAACGCTGGAGGGTCGCGTCGGCGTGAAGGTGCCCCCGGGCACCGCGGACGGTCGTATTCTCCGGGTGCGCGGTCGTGGCGTGCCCAAGCGCGGCGGCGGCGCCGGTGATCTGCTGGTCACCGTCAAGGTGGCGGTGCCGCAGAAGCTGGACGACAACGCGGCCGAGGCGCTGCGGCGGTACGCGGAGGCGGAGAAGGCCAGCGGATTCGATCCACGGGCAGGATGGGCAGGTGCTTGATGTCCAATGATCCGAAGCAGGCGGGCGGCGGCAACTCGTCGCGCGTCGAGTTCTTCATGATCTCGGTGGCGGCTCAGCTCGCGGGCATGCACGCGCAGACCCTGCGCACGTATGACCGTCTGGGACTGGTTACGCCACAACGGACTTCGGGCGGCGGGCGACGCTACTCGGCCAGGGACGTCGAACTGCTGCGCGAGGTGCAGCGGCTGTCTCAGGACGAGGGCGTCAACCTGGCGGGCATCAAGCGCATCATCGAACTGACCAACCAGGTCGAGGAATTACAGCAGCGCGTCACCGAACTATCGGCCGAGCTGGACCGCCTGCGCGCGGGTTATCGGCCCGATCTTTCGCCGCCGCAACGCAGTACCGCACTGGTGGTGTGGCAACCGCGTAATCGCCGGAAGAATTGAGCGAACCGCGGTGCCGCAACAATACTGAATACGCCTGGCTAACTATCGGGCCGCCGGCCTCGGGATATTGATCATGCTCCGAGGTCAGCGGCCCGAAGTCGCGTCGGAGCGCGATTCGGAAGGGTAGCCAACGATAAGCCGAGTTGTGGTGCGCGAGAGCGCATCGGAGGCTTCGCGCCCCAGGTGGTCGCGCCGTGCCATTTCCGCCGCGCGCCCCGGCGGCGCGGTGCGAGCCGAGATCGGCTCGGTCCCCCGGGCGTCCAGAGGTGTTGCCATGTGGTCGCTCTGAGATCGCGGCGTACGCGAGGATTGCATAATGAGCCTTGCAAATTCAGTGAATCCGCGACCGACTACATCCGTTTTTTGCGGTCTATCAGTCGGTTTCGTGCGCGTTTAACGCGGTAGCTCCTCGTTTCCTGGGAATTACAGGCTTGTTGTTTAAACGGAGGATTCCACTCCCGGCAAACCTCGCCTACACTCCTTGGCAACGGCTGCTGACGAGTGTCCCGCAGCACCACACTCGCCGGCACAGTTTGTGTTCGAGTGCGAAATGGGGTTGTGACACAAATGGATTCGCGCACTGTCGCTTTGATCAGAACTACGTTCAAGGCGGTTGCTGCGGAGGAAGGGGGGCCGGAGAAATTAGCGAGATCGTTCTACGCGATCCTGTTCACCGACTACCCTCGAGTCCGCGATCTCTTTCCAGCAGCCATGGACGTCCAGCGTGATCGCCTCGTCAAGGCCATCGGCTATGCCCTGGACCGGCTCGAGGAGCCGAACAAGCTGTTGCCCTTCCTCGCCCAGCTCGGGCGTGACCATCGCAAATACGGTGTGCAGCCGGCGCATTACACTGCGGTCGCCGTCTCGCTGAAGACCGCGATGCGGGTGTACGCGGGTACCGAGATGTGGACCGACGAGGTCGACCGGGCCTGGGACGAGGGCCTGAAGATCATCGGCGACACCATGATCGGCGCGGCGGAGAAGGAGACCACGCCGCCGGTGTGGACCGGCACCGTGGTGGAGCGCCGCGACGTCCTGCGCAACCTGGCCGTGCTGCGGCTGCAACTCGACCAGCCGATGCAGTACGCGGCGGGCCAGTATCTCAGCGTGCAGATCCCGGCCCGGCCGAGGATGTGGCGCTACCTGTCGCCCGCCGTACCCGCGAATGCCAACGGGGAGATCGAGTTTCACGTCCGCGGCGTGCTCGGCGGCTGGGTCAGCTCGGCCATCGTCGGCCGGACCGCCGTGGGCGACAAGTGGCTGCTCGGCTCGCCGCTCGGCGGCCTCGGCATCCCGCGCAACACCAAGCGCAAAATGCTGATGGTCGGCTGCGGCACCGGCATCGCGCCGCTGCGCGCCCAGCTGATGGCGATGGCGCAGCGGCGCACCAACCCGAAGGTGCACCTGTTCGTCGGCGGGCATCACCCGTGCGACCTCTACGACCTGGACACGCTGAACAGCCTCGCGGTCGCCAACCGCTGGCTCACCGTGACCCCGGTGACCGAACACGACGAAAACCCTTGGTGGTACACCGATTCCGGCGAACTCGCACCCGCCTACGCCGGCCTCGAGCCGCGACTGACGGGCCAGATCGGCAAGGTGGTCGCCGGCTTCGGCGCCTGGGCAGACCGGGACGTGCAGATCGTCGGCTCACCGTCGATGGTGCAGACCACCAAGTTCCGCATGATGGCCGCGGGGACGCTCACCAAGAACATCCGCCACGACCCCCTGTTCTGACCGGCCGCCCGGGAACTCGACCCCTCCCGTTTTCCCGGGCTCAGTCGGAATCCGGTCGCGTCCCAGTACTGCGGCCGGATTCCGGCTAGGGTCACAGCATTTCGGGGCTCTCCGTCACAGCCCCTCGAACTGGATCCGCTCCGGCGGCGTGCCGGTGGCGAGCAGCCGGTCGACGGTGGCGTTGACCATGGCGGGGGAGCCGCACACCAGCACCTGATGGTTCTCGAACGCCCCGTGCGACCCGACCACCTCGGCGAGCGTGCCGAACAGCATCTCGTCCGCCGGGAAGCCGATGTTCACCCGGCTGCGCTCGTACCACTCGTCCACCCAGCTCGGGTCGTCCGGCGTCTCGACCACGGGAATGACTGTGAGCCAAGGCAACTCGCCGGCCAGCAGGTACAGCATGTCCGAGGCGTACAGGTCGCGTGGGGTGTGGCCGCCGAAGAACAGGTAGGTGCGCGGCGGTTCCGGCGCACGCGCCAGGTCCAGGATCTGCGCGCGCATGGGCGCCAGGCCGGTGCCGCCCGCGATCATCACCACCTCGTCGCCCGCCGGGTCGATCGTGAAACCGCCCAGGGGAGAACGGATCTGCCATTCGTCGCCGGGCCGGGTGTCGGCCACGATCGAGCCGCTGCACCAGCCGCCCGGCACGGTGCGCACGTGGAACTCCAGCTTGCCGTCCAGCGACGGCGGCAGCGCGGGGGAGAGCCTGCGCCGCATGCTCGGCTGCTGCGGCACCGTGACCTCGACGGATTGACCGGCGACAAACGGGACGAACTCGCCGATCAGGCGAATCACCGCCAGGTCGTGGCGAATTCGATGATGTCCGACAACCGTGGCCGTCCACTCTGTCGGCAGGGGAGCGCCGTTGCCGAGCGTCCCCGGGTCACCCGGCCGACCGTGTCCGTTGCCGTCTCCCGGTCCCCACGCGCCCGGTGGCCCTAGTCCGCTGCCATCTCCCATGGGGACCTCCTTCATCACACAGGGTCGGAGCTGATGATGTGCTCCGGAGTACCGACCGCGATCAACGCGCGCCGGGTGTCCGCGATCATCTTCGCCGACCCGGCGATCTGGATCTGCCGGTCCGCCCACGCGCCGAAGCTCGCGACCACCGCGCCAAGATTACCGATCAATCGCCGATGCATGCCGTACGGCTCTTCCTGCGGCGGATGGGGATACCACCACGGATTGGTCTTCTGTTCGCAGACCGGGACGATGGTGAGCCACGGATTGCTCTGCGAGAGCTGCCACATGTTCTCCACGTCGTAGAGATCGCAGGGGTAGCGGCCGCCGATGAAGAAGTGCACCCTCGGGTTGATGCCGCGCTGGCCCATCTCGATCAGCTGGGCGCGCAGCGGGGCGATGCCGGTGCCCGCGCCGATCATCAGCACGTCGCGGCCGCTGTCCCGGTCGACGTGCAGGCCGCCGAGCGGTCCGGCGATCTGCCAGCGGTCACCGACCCTGGTCTCGTTCACGATGGCCGGGCTCACCCAGCCGCTGCGGACCTTGCGGACGTGGAACTCGATCTCCCCGTACGGATTAGCGGGAATGGCCGGGGAGAAGTAGCGCCACATCTTCGGCCGCTGCGGCACCGTGAGCGGCACGTACTGCCCGGCCTGGTAGGGGATCGGGCTGTCGGATTGCAGCCGGACGATGGCCAGGTCCTCGAGCACCCGGCGATGACCGACCACGGTCGCCTCCCAGTACGGCTGGGACTTGTCGGAGTTGGCGCCGATGGCCATGGACGCGGAGATCAGGATGGTGATGTCGCGCCAGCCCTCCTCGAGCCCGCGATGCCAGGCCGCGCCGTTGTAGGCGCGGAACGCCGACAGCAGTGCCCGGCCGGCGGCGTCGTAGTGCGCCGCGTCGACCCCGTACTTGCGGTGGTCGCGCGCCAGTTGTTCGAGAAATCTCTGCGCCCGGTCCCAGTCCTCGAGGTGATCGAGCACGTACTGGATCGCCGTGGCGATCCGTTTGGCCTGCATGTCCATCGCAGGCGGGAAGAGTTCCCGCAGTTGGGGGTTCTCGGCGAACAAATGGCCGTAGAACGCACTGACCAACCGCTCGGGTCCGTTCGGTGCCTCGACTACCGAACGGAAGTTGGCGCGGACCAGCGCAGCCGAACGCGCATCCACGACGCGGAGCTTCCTTTCCCTCAGTTCTGCCCGGGGACGTATCCGTAACCGGCGGTCCTCCGCTGATCAGTATCCCCGAAAAAGCGGTGGTCGTGTTGGTATGCACAACCTGCTCGTGACTACACCTCGCCGACGCTCGGCTAGGCCACCGGCCCGTACCGTCCGACGGGCTTGCTCGCCGGCGCGCACGGACCGTGCGCCGTACGGGCGGCGGCACGGTCTCGCTGGCGCTTCGGCCGTCGCCGACAGGTTATCTGCCGAATTGCCCACCGTGTTTCGGCAGGGTGTTCGCCGGGCGCCGCGGGCGGGCCGGCTACCGGCCGGCGACTAGATGGTCAGGACCGTCTTGCCGCGGGCGCCGCTCGCGCCGATGGTGGCGGCGCCGTCGGCGAGGGGGACGGTGGCGTCGATGGGGACCACCACGTCGCCCTCGGCGACCCGGTCCAGTAGTCGGGCCAATTCCCTTGGACCGCCCTTGGATTCGATATTACCGCCGCGGATGCCCCTGGTCCGCAGGGCGTCCTCGTCGGCCGACCAGATGGTGGAGTAGACGACGCCGCCGTCGCGGACCAGGCCGGTCAGCTCGGCGAGCGCCTCTGGCGGACTCACCAGGTCGTAGAGGACGTCGATGCCGTCGGGGTGGGCGGCGGCGACCTGTTCGCGCACCGGGCCCGCGGTGTAGTCGACGGTCTCGGCGGCGCCGAGCCGGGTCATCTGGTCGGCGACCTCGCCGCGGGCGGTCGCGATGACGTTCGCGCCCGCCATGTTCGCCAGCTGGACGAGGAACGAGCCGACGCCGCCGGTCGCGCCGACGATCAGCACGGTCTGGCCCGGTGCGATCCCGGTGGCGTCCACCATGTCCTGCGCGGTGATGCCCGCGGTCGGCAGCGCCGCGGCCGCGACGGTCGGCACGCCCTCGGGCACGCGCACCAGGATGCCGCCCTCGGGGATGACCGCGTACTCGGCGAAGCTGCCGTGCCCGGCCGGCGGGTTCAGGAACTTGCCGACCACCCGGTCGCCGACGGCGAAGTGGGCCACGCCCGGCCCGACCGAGGCGACGGTGCCCGCGCCGTCCACGCCGAGGATCATCGGAAAGTCGTGCGGCAGTTTGCCATCCAGGATGCCGTCGGCCATCTTCGCGTCGAACGGGTTGACCCCCGCCGCCTCCAGCTGCACCCGCACCGCGCCCGGTCCGGCCTCGGGGACGGGCATGTCGGTCAACTCGGGCTGGTCTCCGAACTTCCGTACGACGATCGCGCGCATCCATCCGCTCCTTGATCGGGGTGCGGAGGGTGGACTCTCGCACCGTCCTGCTGGCAAGCGCTCTGTGATGCATCAACTAACGGCAAAGCTCATCGTATGCATCCATACCCCATGCCCGGTGTGATTCATCGCATTGGCACGGTGTCGCGGCGTACCGTTCAGACGCGGCCCAAATAAGTGAACTTGAGCGGAACAGACTCAACTCTTCCCGCGTTGGATGTGTAGGACGGCAGGCGGCCGTGCGAGGTTCGTGCGGAACCTCGCTCCTGCGCCGTGCCAATCGACTAGTAGGAAGGTGCCTTGTGGACTCGTTCAATCCCACCACCAAGACTCAGGCGGCCTTGACCGCCGCGCTGCAGGCCGCCTCGGCCGCGGGCAATCCGGAGATTCGCCCGGCCCACTTGTTGGTGGCGTTGCTGGATCAAACCGACGGCATCGCCGCCCCGCTGCTCAAGGCCGTCGGCGTCGACTCGGCGACGATCCGGCGCGAGGCCCAGGACATCGTGGACAAGCTGCCGAGGGCGACCGGCGCGACCACCACCCCGCAGCTCGGCCGTGAGGCGCTGGCCGCGATCACCGCCGCTCAGCGCCTGGCCACCGAGCTCGGCGACGAATACGTCTCCACCGAGCACGTCATGGTCGGCCTCGCGCAGGGCGACTCGGACGTGACGATGCTGCTCGTCAAGTACGGCGCCAACGCCGACGCGCTGCGCGAGGCGTTCACCGCCGTGCGCGGCAGCGCCAGGGTCACCAGCCCCGATCCCGAGGGCAGCTACCAGGCGCTGGAGAAGTACTCCACCGACCTCACCGAGGCCGCCCGCTCGGGCAAGCTCGACCCGGTGATCGGGCGCGACACCGAAATCCGCCGCGTAGTCCAGGTTTTGAGCCGCCGCACCAAGAACAACCCGGTGCTGATCGGCGAGCCCGGCGTCGGCAAGACCGCGATCGTGGAGGGCCTGGCCCAGCGCATCGTGGCCGGTGACGTGCCGGAGTCGCTGCGCGGCAAGTCCGTCGTCTCGCTCGACCTCGGCGCGATGGTCGCGGGCGCGAAGTACCGCGGCGAGTTCGAGGAGCGCCTCAAGGCGGTGCTCGAGGACATCAAGAACAGTGCGGGACAGATCATCACGTTCATCGATGAGCTGCACACCATCGTCGGCGCCGGCGCCACCGGCGAGTCCGCGATGGACGCGGGCAACATGATCAAGCCCATGCTGGCCCGCGGCGAGCTGCGCCTGGTCGGCGCGACCACGCTGGAGGAGTACCGCAAACACATCGAGAAGGACGCGGCCCTGGAGCGCCGCTTCCAGCAGGTGCTCGTCGGCGAGCCGTCGGTGGAGGACACCATCGGCATCCTGCGCGGCATCAAGGAGCGCTACGAGGTGCACCACGGCGTGCGCATCACCGACTCCGCGCTGGTGGCCGCGGCCGCGCTCAGCGACCGCTACATCACCTCCCGGTTCCTGCCGGACAAGGCGATCGACCTGGTCGACGAGTCCGCCTCCCGGCTGCGCATGGAGATCGACTCGCGTCCGGTGGAGATCGATGAGGTGGAGCGCGCGGTGCGCCGGCTCGAGATCGAGGAGGTCGCGCTGAGCAAGGAGACCGACGAGGCCTCCAAGCAGCGGCTGGAGAAGCTGCGCCAGGAACTCGCGGACGACCGCGAGAAGCTCAACCAGCTGACCACCCGCTGGCAGAACGAGAAGAGCGCCATCGATCAGGTGCGAGTCCTCAAGGAGGAGCTGGAGAATCTGCGCGGCGAGTCCGAGCGGGCCGAGCGCGACGGCGATCTCGGCAAGGCCGCCGAGCTGCGCTACGGCCGGATCCCGGCGCTGGAGAAGCAGCTCGCCGAGGCCGAGAAGGCCTCCGGCGCGGCGGCCGACGGCGAGGTCATGCTCAAGGAGGAGGTCGGGCCCGACGATATCGCCGAGGTGGTCTCGGCGTGGACCGGCATCCAGGTCGGCCGGCTGCTCGAGGGCGAGAGCCAGAAGCTGCTGCGCATGGAGCAGGAGCTCGGCCGCCGGGTGGTCGGGCAGAAGGAGGCGGTGCAGGCGGTGTCCGACGCGGTGCGCCGGGCGCGCGCGGGCGTCGCCGACCCGAACCGGCCGACCGGCTCGTTCATGTTCGTCGGCCCGACCGGCGTCGGCAAGACGGAGCTGGCGAAAGCCTTGGCGGACTTCCTGTTCGACGACGAGCGCGCCATGGTCCGGATCGACATGAGCGAGTACAGCGAGAAGCACTCGGTGGCCCGCCTCGTCGGCGCCCCGCCCGGATACGTCGGCTACGACCAGGGCGGTCAGCTCACCGAGGCGGTGCGGCGCAGGCCGTACACGGTGGTGCTGTTCGACGAGATCGAGAAGGCGCACCCGGACGTGTTCGACATCCTGCTCGCCGTGCTCGACGAGGGGCGGCTCACCGACGGCCAGGGCCGCACGGTGGACTTCCGCAACACGATCCTCATCCTGACGTCCAACCTGGGCGCGGGCGGCGAGCGCGACTTCGTCATGAACGCGGTGCGTTCGGCGTTCAAGCCGGAGTTCCTCAACCGCCTCGACGACGTCGTCATGTTCCACAACCTCGACGAGGAACAGCTCGAGCACATCGTCGACATCCAGCTCGACCAGCTGCAGAAGCGGCTGTCGCAGCGCAGGCTGAAGCTGGACGTGAGCGACTCGGCCCGGTTCTGGCTGGCCGTGCGGGGCTACGACCCGGTCTACGGCGCGCGGCCGCTGCGCAGGCTGGTCCAGCAGTCGATCGGCGACACCCTCGCCAAGGAGCTGCTGGCGGGCGAGGTCACCGACGGTGACACGGTGCGGGTGAACGTCTCGCCGGACGGCGACGGCCTCATCGTCGGGAACTGACGGGTGGGTCGGCGGCCGATCGACATCGGCCGCCGACTCGCCGAACCGGTCGTCGCGGGTAGGCGCGGGCGGTGCCCCCGAACGCGCCGGAACGCCTAACCTGGATGCCATGACCAACCCGAACGATCCGTGGGGGCAGCGGCCGGAGCAGACGCCGACCGAGCACCCGGCGGGCAAGTCCGGGTTCGAGCAGCCGCGGCACACCACGGAGTACTCCGAGGCGTACGGGTCCGGCGCGCCCTCGGCGTACCCGGCGACCGAGCAGTTCGAGCCGTGGTCAACGCCCCCGCCCAACGCCACCCGTGAGTTCCCGCCGCACGACAACCAGTGGGGCGCCTACGAGAGCACCTACGGCAATCAGTGGGCCCAGGACGCGCCGCCGCC
>NZ_BAGH01000399.1 GCF_000308715.1 Nocardia tenerifensis NBRC 101015 | reverse complement strand
GCTCGGCAGTGCGGTCGATACCAGCGCGACGCTCGGCGGCACCGCGCACGGGGCCGTGGATACTACTGCGGGGCTTGGTGGTTCGGTTGGCAGTGCAACGCATGGGGCCGTGGATACCGGGGCCGGGCTCGGCGGTGCGGTCGGGGCGACTCAGAATGCTTGGTCGTCGCTGGATGTTTCGAGCGCGTTCGGGTCGGGGCTGGACAGCACGGCCGGGGTGCACGGCGACTCGGCTCTGTTCGGCGATGCGCACACGGATCTGACCGGCAGCGCCGGCGCGGACCTCGGCGGCGACGCGATGCTGCACTGACCGCGGCCGCGCCGCACCGACCACACCCGCTCGACTGGAAGAGGACGACACCGCGATGGGGACGCCCGCACCGAACGCAACGCCACCGGCGGTACCGCTGCTCTCGGTGCTGGGCGAAACCATCGCGGCGGCCCGCGCCGCGGGCCGCAACGACCTGGTCGGCCGCCTGGAGGTGGCGGCCGATCGGGTCCGCGACCCGCGCCGGCGCATCGTCATCGCGGGGCAGCTGGATCAAGGCAAGAGCCGGTTCGTCAACGCGCTGCTGAATCTCGAGATCTGCCCGGTGGGCGACGACGTGACCACCACGATCACCACGCTGCTCGCGCACGGCCCCGAGCCGAAGGCGGAACTGGTGCTGACCGGCCCCGGCGGCGACTCCGGCGGCCCGGAAACCCGGGTCGCGGTGCCGTTCAACGAGATCGGCGCCATCACCGCTCGATCCCCGATGGCGCAGGGACGGCGGATCCTGCGGTTGGAGATTCAGGTGCCCAACGCCCTGCTCGCCGACGGCATCGTGCTGGTGGACACCCCGGGCGTCGGCGGGCACGGAAGTTCCTATGCGGCAAGCGTATTGAGTATGGTGCCGGCCGCCGACGCGGTGCTCGTGCTCTCCGACGCGTCCACCGAGCTCACCGAGCCCGAACTCGCGTTCCTACGTCAGGTGCGCGAATTGTGCCCCACCGTGGCGCTCTTGGTGACCAAGACCGACCTGTACCCGCACTGGCGTCAGGTGTACGAGGCTGACCAGCGTCACCTGAGCACCGCCGGTCTCGACGTGCCGATGATCGCGGTCTCGTCCCTGCTGCGCAGTCACGCCCTGCGCCTGCAGGATCAGCAGCTCGGCTTGGAGTCGGGCTTCGGCGCGCTCTATCAATTCCTGCGTGATCAGGTGGTGGCCCGCGACCAGCTCGCCACCCGCGCCGCGGTGGCCCGCGACATCCGTTCCGCCGCCGAGCATCTGGCGCTGGCACTGGGCAGCGAGCTGGTCGCGGTGCGCGATCCGGCCCGCGGCGCGGCGGCCGTGCGCGAACTGCAGGCCGCGCGGTCCTCGGCCGAGGAACTGCATCGCCGCACCGCCGCCTGGCAGACCACCCTCGCCGACGGCATCACCGACCTCGCCGGCGACGTCGACCACGATCTGCGAGATCGGTTGCGCGGCATCGCCAGAACCACCGAGGAGTGGATCGACGAGCACGATCCCGGCAGGCACTGGGACAGCATCGCCGAGTATCTCACCGGCACGATCGACACGGCGATCGGCGACAATCTGCTGTGGACCCACTCGCGCGCGGTACAACTCGCGCAGCGGGTCGCCGAGCACTTCACCGAGGTCGGCGCGGCCGATCTCCCGGACGTCCAGCCGGACGCGGCCGTCGAGGGCAGTCATATCGGCGCGAGCACCCTCGCCGACCTGGAGCCCGACATCGGCTTCGGCAGCAAAGTGCTCGTCGGCATGCGCGGCTCCTACGGCGGCATTCTCATGGTCGGCCTGGCCAGCACGTTCGCCGGGCTCGCGCTGCTCAACCCGATCTCGATCGGCGCCGGACTCGTGGTGGGCGGCAAGGCTTTCCGCGACGACAAGCAGGCCAGGCTGGCCAAGCGGCGCAATGAGGCGAAGGCGGCGGTGCGCCGGTTCGTCGACGACGTGGCGTTCCAGACGGCCAAGGAGTCCAAGGACCGGCTGCACCGCATCCATCGGGCGCTGCGCGACCACTACGCGGGCGTGGCCGAGCGGAGCCTGCGCTCCATCGACGAATCGCTGCGGGCCGCGCAGGAGGCGGCGACGATGGCCAACGCCCGCCGGGCCGAGCGCGGCGCGGTGCTCGAGCGGCAGCTGCACGCGGTTGCCGAGCTCGGCCGATACGCCGAGGCCATGCAGGCCGCGCTGCCGAGCCCGGCCGTCGGTACAGTTGCCCGGTGAGGCGAGAGGTCGGCGCGGTGCCGGGGATTGTGGCCGAGGCCCATCGACTGGTCGATGCGGCGCGCGCGGCTCTGGCGAACGAGGCGCGGCCGCGGGCGCTGCTCGCCGACTGTGCGGGGCGGCTGGATCAGCCGCTGCGCATCGCGCTCGCCGGCTCGCTGAAGGCCGGTAAGTCCACGCTGCTCAATTCGCTTGTCGGGCAGGACATCGCGCCGACCGACGCGACGGAGTGCACCAGGGTCGTCACCTGGTATCGCTACGGCTCCACCCCGAGCGTGACCGCGCACGCGGGCGACGGCGCCCGCGCGAACGTGGTGGTGCGCCGCGGCGGCGGCACGCACGGGCTGACCTTCGACCTGGACCGGCTGAACTGGAACGCGCCCGCGCCGCGCGAGGTCGACCACCTCGAGGTGGAGTGGCCCGCGGCGGCGCTGGCGCACACGACGATCATCGATACGCCCGGTACGTCCTCGCTGTCGCGGGAGGTGTCGCGGCGGACGGCCAGGCTGCTCACGCCGGACGAGGAGCAGGCCGTCGCGGTCCCCGGCGCGGACGCGGTGGTCTACCTGCTGCGCAGGCTCGACGCGGCCGACGTCCGCTTCCTCGAACGGGTGGGCGCGGGAACCGGTGCGGCGCAGGGGGTTTCCGGCCCGCTCGGCGTGGTCGGCGTGGTCTCCCGGGCCGACGAGATCGGCGCCGGACGGATCGACGCCCTGCACTCCGCGCGCGACGTCGCGACCAGGTTCGCCGGCGAGCTGGAGCGAACGGGCCTGTGTCAGGCCGTGATTCCGGTCGCCGGCCTGCTCGCGTTCGCCGCGGCCACGCTGCGGCAGCAGGAGTACGCGGCGTTCGAGGCGCTGGCCGGCGTCCCCGTCGACGAGCTGAGCGCGGCCTTGCTGTCCGCGGATCGTTTCGCGCGGCCCGATGTCGCGCTGCCGGTGGCGCCGGAACTCAGGGCACAGCTTGCGGAGCGGTTCGGGCTCTTCGGTATTCGGATGGCGGTCACCCTGGTGCGGCTCGGCGTGCGCGACTCCGCCACGCTGGCAGCGGAATTGACCGCGCGCAGCGGCGTGGACGAGCTGCGATCGGTGCTCGACGTCCAATTCGGCCAGCGCGCCGACCAATTGAAGGCGCACTCCGCCCTGACCGCGCTCGCGCGCGTGCTCACCGCCTACCCCGGCAGCCCCGCCGACGCCCTGCTGCCCCGCGTGCGCACTCTCCTCGCCGACGTGCACGGCTTCGCCGAGCTCCGGCTGCTCGGTCGCCTGCGCACCGACGAATTGGGCTTGCCGCCAGCGGATCTCGCAGAACTGCACCGCCTCATCGGTGGTTCCGGCATCGCGCCGCACCTTCGCCTCGGCCTGCCGGTCGATGCCGCGCCGTCGGTTCAGCGTGACCAGGCGGTCGCCGCGGTTCGCAAGTGGCGGTCCCGGGCACGGCACCCGCTGGCCGACCAGTTCACCGCCACCGCCTGCCTCACCGCCGCCCGCAGCGCCGAGGGCACCCTCGGCCTGCTGCCCGAGTAGGACCGGTCAGGTCCTGTCTCGAAGACCCGGCCACCGGAGGCATCCGGACGGAACTCGCGACAGCGCCTAAGCGGTGATTCTGCGTACCGCTTCCGCCAGGTCCGCGCCGGTCGGCGCGCGCTCGGGATCGATCAGATATTGCGCCGCCAAGCCGGTCAGCACGGCCTGGTAGAAGGCGCCGATGGTCGGGTCGGTCGTCTCGTGCTCGAAGAGGCGGGCCAGTCCGGTGCGCGCCTCGTCGAGTGCGCCCGCGAGTTGATCTCTGGTCGCCGAGTCGTGGCCCGCCTGGGCGATGGTGTCGAAGGTGGCCGCCCACAGCCCGCGGTGCGTGCCGATCGAGTCGATCACCGCGGCCCACTTCGTCGCGAATCGCTCCAGCGGCGTCGAATCCGGCTGCGCCGCAGCGGATATGGCGCGCTCCAGCTCCGCGCCCCATTCGCGGTTCGCCTCGGCGAGCGCCTCGTTCAGCAGCGCCTCCTTGGAGCCGAAGTGGTAGCCGATGGCGGCCATGCTCACCCCGCCCGCGGCGGTGGCGATGTCGCGCACGGTGGTGCGCGCGTAGCCCTTCTCGTACAGGCAGTGCCGCGCGCCCGCGAGCAGATCTTCCCGGTTTCCCATGCTCAGTATGGTAGCGCGATCGCCTCAGGCATTTGTCTTGCGCATACGCATAAGACAAATGTACAGTTTTTGACATGAGCAATCGACCTGTGAGCGTCCTCATCTCCGGTGCCAGCATCGCCGGGCCCACGCTGGCCTTCTGGCTGAACCGGTACGGCTTCGCCGTGACCGTCGTCGAGCGCGCCCCCGCGCTGCGCGACGGCGGGCAGGCGATCGATGTGCTCGGCGCCGGCACCGAGGTGGTGCGGAAGATGGGCCTGCTCGGGCGGGTGCACGAATTCAGCACCGGCAAGCGCGGCACCTCCTACGTCGACGCGCGGGGCAGGCGCCGGGCGAGCATCAGCAGTGAGGTGTTCAACGGCGTTGGGGCGGAAGGGGATTGCGAGATCCAGCGGGGCGACCTGGCGCGCGCTTTGTACGAGGCGACCCGCGACGACGTCGGATACCTCTTCGGCGACAGCATTGTCTCGC
>NZ_BAGH01000400.1 GCF_000308715.1 Nocardia tenerifensis NBRC 101015 | reverse complement strand
ATCGCTGGCGGTTGCCGCGGCAAAGGTGCTCGCCGACAAAGCGGCCAACGAGGTGTCGAGTGCGCTGTTCGAAGTGGGTGGAGCGCGCAGCGCCGCGGGGGATCTCAATCTGCACCACTTCTGGCGCAACGCGCGCACACATACCCTGCACGATCCGATCCGATGGAAGTACCAGCACCTCGGCCGTGCGCTGTTGCACGGCACCGCGCCGCCGCCGCACGGCGCGATCTGACCGGCTGCCGGTCGAAACAGTCTGTGATCGAAAAGGATACGAAGAGTGACAGTGACGGTCGTAGTAGGCAATCCGAAGCCCGCGTCCCGGACCTCGACGGCGGCCACGCTGGTCGCGAAGGGGCTGCGTCCCGAGGCGGAACCCACCGTGATCGACCTGGTCGATTTCGGCGCGGGCCTGCTCGGCTGGGGTGATCCGGCCGTCGCCGCGGCGGCGCGCACCGTGGCCGAGTCCGAGCTCGTCGTCTTCGCGAGTCCCACGTTCAAGGCCACCTACACCGGCCTGTTGAAGCTCTTCCTCGAGCAGTTCGACGGCGGTACCGGGCTGGCCGGCGTGCTCGCCGTTCCGGTGATGCTCGGCGCGGGCCCCGCGCACGCGCTCGCGCCGGATCTGCTCCTCAAGCCGGTGCTCGTCGAGCTCGGCGCCACCACCGCGCTGCCGGGCCTGTACCTGTCGGACCGCACCTTCGCAGACGACGGCGTGATCGAGGGCTACAGCGACCGCTGGCGTCCGGTCGTGCGGGCGCTGACCGACGCCGCGAAGGTGGCCGATCATGCATGAGCTGTTCGAGTTTCCCGCGGACGGCGGCGGACTGCGCCGGGCCTTCGCCAACTTCCCGAGCGGCGTCGTCGCGGTGTGTGCCGAGATCGACGGCACGCCAAGCGGTCTCGCGGTGAGCACCTTCGTCCCCGTCTCCCTCGACCCGCCGCTGGTGTCGTTCTGCGTGCAGAACTCCTCTGCCACCTGGCCCAAGCTGGCCGCCGCGGGTCACCTCGGTCTCAGCCTGCTCGGCACCGATCAGCAGGACGCCGCGCGCACGCTCGGCACCCGCGACGGCGACCGGTTCCGCGGCACCGAACTGCACCGCGGCACCGGCGAGGCGATCTTCATCGACGGCGCGTCAGCGTGGATCGAGGGCGTGCCGGAGGCGCACGTGCCCGCCGGTGACCACACGGTCGTCATCCTGCGCGTCCACCGCATCGCCAGCCGCACCGACGTCGAGCCGCTCGTCTTCCACGGCAGTCGATTCCGGCGGCTGGACGCGGAGGCGAGGGAGCGCAGCGATATCGCGGGATGAGCGCGGGCCGACCTCGTCGGCCCAGGTGGTCGCCGGTGTGGGACACTGGGACGCAGCTATTCGGAAGGGTCGTTCATGACAATGGGCATGGTTCTCGGTGACGTTTCCTCGCGCACTGTGACGCGGTAGGAACACTTTCTCCACCTCCTCGTCGCGGTGCACGCCGTGCCCCCGCATGCTCGACAACGAGGAGTCACCGATGTCCACGATCAGCTGGACCGAGGCCGATACCGTCCGAACCGCCCCCTGGCACTCCGAGAGCGCGACGCCGATGCCCACCCGCATCACCGTCGCCGACGATCGGATGACCGCCGCGACCGCGTACCGCCTGGCCTGCGAGGGCACGGGACTGCTGTGGCGCGGGGATTATCACAACGGGCGTCAGCTGCTGCAGGCCATGAGCCGCCGAGTCGACCGGAAAGGCCCTGGTCCAGGCGGTAGTCCGGCCGAGTCGTTCCGGTTGCAGCGCAGAGCGCGCAACCATCGTGCGCGAGTACTGGGCAAGCTGCTCGTCCAGCTCGAGGACGATCACACACTCGCCCTGCGCCGCGCGCCCGACGTCCGTGCGGCCTGCGACCAGGCGTACGGGACGCCGCGCGAGCCGATGCTCATCGCCATGACCGAGCTGCTGGGGGTGCTCGGCGCGGCCCAGTGGCGGGCCAAAGGAGTGCCGGTTCCGGCGCTGGACGCCGTCATTCATCCGCATTACGGCGTGTTCTCCCCGGTACGGGGCGAGTACGTCGATTTGGTCGCGCGTGCGCCGATAGTCAAGGCAGACAACGCTTTTGACCTAGGTACCGGCACCGGAGTGCTGGCCGCCGTGCTGGCGCGGCGCGGCGTCGGCCGTGTCGTCGGCACCGACGACAGTCCACGCGCGCTGACCTGCGCCCGGGAGAACGTCGAGCGGCTCGGATTGAGCGGGACCATCGATATCGTCGGCCCCGCCCTTTTTCCGGACGGGCGCGCGGACCTCATCGTCTGCAATCCGCCGTGGTTACCGGCGCGCCCGACCTCCGCGCTCGAGCACGGCGTCTACGACGAGGACAGCGGGATGCTGCGCGCTTTCCTCTCGGGGCTGTCCGAGCACCTCGAGGTCGGTGGTGAGGGGTGGCTCGTCCTGTCCGATCTTGCCGAGCGGCTGGGGCTGCGTACCAGGGCGGACCTGCTCGCCCTGATCGATGCGGCCGGTCTGCGCGTGGTCGACAAGATCGATACCGCCCCACGGCATCCTCGCGCGCAGGACCGCACCGATCCGCTGCATGCCGCTCGTGCCGCGGAGGTCACCTCTCTGTGGAGATTGGTGGTCTGAGCTTTCATGCTGCTGGGCAGTTGTTTTGGGGAATCGTCAGATCGATGAGGTAGCGATCGGCCGCGCTTGTCGTGCAGGGGGAGCGGTCGTAGACGCCGTGGCCCCAGCCTTCGTAGGTGATCAGCGTCGCCCCAGGGGTGTTCCTCGCGACGGCCGTGGCCCACTCGTGCGGGGTCGCGGGGTCGTGCAGTGAATTGAGGATGAGAATCGGTGGGGCGTCGGCGATTTGCGGGCGGTGGGGCGGGTTCGTCACCCCGATCGGCCAGCCGGAGCACATTGACCCTGCGCCCCAGGCGAAGTGGTTGCGCAGCGGTGCGGCGTTGTCGTTCTGTTCACGCCACAGGGCGGCCCACTGGTCCTGATCTGTGATGTCGAATCGCCAGTCCGAGCAGAGGATGATCTCCGGCATCGGGGCGGGTCTTCCCTGTGGTTGTGCGGCGGCGGGCGCGATGGGTACGCCCGGCAGCTGATCGGCCCAGGTGCGCAAATCCGTTGCCAGCCGGGACCATTCGGGTCGGTAAAGCCGCTGGACTACCTGGGTGTTCAGGTCGAACGGCGTCACCTGTTTGGTCGCGTCGGCGACGGCGCGCAGTTCGCCGCGCGCCGCTTTGGCGTACACCTCGTCGAAGACCCGATCGACCGGTGTCCCGTGTAGAGCGCATTGCTCGTCCCGAGCGCACCACGCGGCGAACTCGCCGAAGGTGTCCTTGCCTGCCCGAGCCTCGCTGGCCAGAAACGCCCGGCCGTCCAGGCTGTGATCGTCCACGCTGTCCATCAGCATGGCGCGCAGGCGATTCGGGAACAGCTCGGCGTACGCCTGCGCGGGCATCGTCCCGTAAGACCGGCTGTACACGCTGATCCGCTCCTCACCGAGCGCCACCCGCAGCGCCTCCACGTCCCGCGCCACGCTCACCGCATCGACGTGCTCGATCAACGGACCGGTGTACCGCCGACAACTGTCCGCGAGATCCCTTGCATACGAACGCACTTCATCCAGCCGGCCGCCGAGATCCGGTAGCACGTTCGGCCGGTACCCGACCAGCCCCGCATCGCAGAGCACCGGATGGCTCCGCTTCACCCCGCGCGGATCGAGGCTGATGATATCGAACCGCGCCCGCAGTTCCGCCGAAAACTTTCCCCCTTTGAGGATTTCGTCCACCCCCGAGGTGCCCGGCCCACCCGGCAGCGAGATCAGCGTCCCCACCTTCTTCGCCGGCTCGTCCGCCCGATCCCGCACCACCGCCACATCGATCCTCGCCCCACCCGGATCGGCCCAATCGATCGGCACACCGACTGTCCCACAGTCGAACTCGGCATTCTCCGGACACGGCCCCCACCGCACCGAAGCACTCGGCGCCGCCTCCCCCTTACACGCGACCAGCGCCCCCGAACAGACCCCGGCAACCAAACCCACAATCAACACAGCGCGACGAAACAACATGCCCAGATCGTCACCCCACCCCTCCCACCCCCACATCCCCCCGCCGAGCCACCCCGACTCCCCCTCCGGTACTGCACATCCGACCCCGAAAACAGTGAAAGCCCCGCACCTGTCGTGCGGGGCTTTCACTGTGGAGCCGATGACGGGAATCGAACCCGCGCTGTCTGCTTGGGAAGCAGAAGTTCTACCATTGAACTACATCGGCCTGCGTCGAGACGCGTCCGCGAGCCTATCAGACCAGCCACTATATCGGTCAACTCCCTTCCCGACCGACCCGTGTCGGTCCCTTGGCTGCATCGCCCGCGCAGCGCGAAGAGGGCTCGGATAGCGCAACGTTTCTCGTCGTGTTGGGCGGCCAAGCCTGCGGTGCGACGTTGGCAGGCTTCTGGCTGATGTTCGCATCCCAGTCGAATACCGGTGCTGGTGGACCCCACTGCTGCGGGTCGGCAAATGATACGGACTGGGTTCCGAAATGAGCTTGCGAGAAGCTTGCCGCCTGACAGAACGCCGCACCCTCGAACCTGGCGTCGCCGGAGAAGCGCGCATGGTCGAACCCGGCCCGACCACCGCGACAACCGACCTGGGAACCCTGCTAGCTCGCGTGCCGATCCGGCGCATCCTCCCCGTCACCGCCCTGATTTTCGCCGAACCCGGCCAGCACACCCGGGATTCGCCCGCCACCGACCAAGCCGTCGGCGGCACCCCCGAACGAACGAATTCCCGAACACTGGGCTCAGGCGGAAGCGCCGGTCCAGCGGGAGCCCGCGATCCGGTTCGGCAGCCGGTCGTAATACGAACACGTCATGCCAGGTGGTGCGAGATGAGCAGCCGACGCAGCGGAGCCTCGCACCACCGCGCCGCGTCGGCGTGGTGCTCCCCGTGATACCCGCGCACTGTATCGAACACAGCGCTTCCCAATCGGCCCGTAACCGTTCTCCGGACTTTCAGTACCAGGTACAGGAGATTCTGGATTAGTTCGTGAGGGATCCCTTCCCACCGCCGCTGCCGCCCCGGCCCCCGCCCCCGGCCCCGCGCTTACTGGGTGCGTCCTTGACGCTGCCGGATTTGGCCTTGCCGGCGCCTCGGCTCTTGCTCTTGTCGCGACGTTCAACGAGGTCGCCTTCTTCCTCGCAGATCTCATCGCTGCCGATGGACAGGGCGGGGCCACTGTGGAGCCGAGACCGATCGGGCGCGGTGTGTGGGGCCGCTCCCGCGATCGCGACCGTTGGACCGGCCACCACTGTGGCGGTCAGCGCCGTGATCGCCACTGTACGAATTATTGTCTGTGCCACTGCTTCTCGAACTCCTCGACAATTGAGGGAGTGGATCAGGACACCGGGACTCTAAACGGATCCACCACGATTCCCTCCAGCAATGCATACGACGGCGATTCGTCAGCGGCAACGACTGAGGGGGCGCGAGCACGCCTGCGACGCGATCCGCCTACCGGAGGTCAAAATCGAGAATCCGGGAAAATCCAATCCGGTTGATAGTCGAGGTGATCGCGCCAGATCGCGGCGATGGCGCGCAGGTCGGGATGCTCTCTCTAGACGCGATCACCACAGCCGTCGCGTTAGCAGATTCTCGGCAAATCGAGCGGTACGGTTTGCGCATGACTTTCACCGTTGAGCAGGCACGATCAGAAGAATTGCGCTCCTGCGGCGACGCCTTCGCCGAGGCGTTCGGCGACGATCCGGTGTACTCCTACATCTGGCCCGACGACGATATTCGCGCCAAGCAGTTGGTGCACCTGTTCGATGAACGGCTACCCATGATCGAATCTCCCGCGCAACAGATTTGGGTGGCGCGCGAAGAGGACGGTGCGCTGGCCGCGGTATCGGTCTGGGACACGTCGGGGCGGTACTCGCAGGACGAGTGGGCACAAATGATCACGCAGATGTCGGCTGTCTTCGGTGAACGCCTGGCAGCGGCAGCGACGATCATGCAGACCATCGACGAATCCCGGCCACTGCAACCGCATTGGTACCTGGACGATTTCGCGACGCTGTCGGCCAGCCGTGGGCTCGGCGCCGGTCGCGCGGTGGTGGAAAATCGGATTGCCTACTGCGATCAGCACGGTATCGATATCTACGGCGTGTGCACCAAAGAGACGACGGTCGGCTTCTACGAAAAATGGGGCGCCGTGATCGCCAAGGAGATCCGGGTTCCCGATGGACCTTTGCTGTGGGGGATGCTGCGCACGGCGCACTGACGAGGGCAAGCAGTAGGACCTGGCCGGTCGAAGGAGTGATGGTCGCTGAGGCGCGGGCGGTGGCGTGCTACCGTCTGCGCCGATTCGCGCGCGTGACACATTTCCCTTTGCCGAGAAAGGTTCTCGATGCCGACGAAACACTGGGGGTCGACGCAGGTGGCAGCGCTCGGGTGGCTACCACGCCGTCTGCGCGGAGCCTGCGTGCGCGGCGCCACGATCCTTATGGTGGCCGGTACTGCCGCGGCCCTGGTGGATCCGCCGCTGCCCGCCGCGTCTCCGGTGGTCCGGCTCGTGGTAGATCAGCTGACCCTGGAGACGTTGCGCGCCACGCCGCCATCGCGGCAAGGAGCATTGTTCGCGGGGCGGACGGTGTCGGCGTCCTCGGCGCCTCGTCCGTTCGCGGTCGGTGCCGAGTCGTCGCCGGCGACGGTGCCGTGGCGCGGATCTCGTATTTCGGTTCGCGAGTTCCTCGAAGCCACCCACACCAACTCGCTGGTGGTGGTGCGCGACGGTGCGATGACCTTCGAGTGGTATGGCCCCGGGTATGGCGCCGAGACCAAACAGTCGTCGTGGTCGGTCGCGAAGTCGGTCGTGTCGCTGCTGGCGGGGCGGGCCATCGGGGCGGGCAAGCTCCGCGAACAGGACCGCCTGGTCGACCTGCTGCCCGAACTCACCACCGGGACCGCCTACGACACCATCACCATTCAGGACCTGTTGGACATGACCTCGGGCGTCGACGTCGCCGAGAACTACTCCTACGCGGCCACCTCGAGCGACGACACCACCGCCATGTATCTCACCGACGATATCGCCGCCTTCGTTCGTGACCATCGTGACCTGAAGTTCCCGCCGGGCAGCCGCGCCGACTACCGCAGCATCGACGCGCAACTCCTCGGCATGGCGGTCGCCCGGGCCGAGGGGAAGTCGCTCGGTGAACTGTTGCAGCACGGCATCTGGGAGCCCATCGGCGCCCAGGACGACGCGGTGTGGAACCTGGATCGGCAAGGCGGACAGGAAAAGGGGTTCTGCTGCCTCAACGCCACGGCCCGCGACTTCGCCAAGATCGGTCAACTGATCCTCGACAACGGCCGCTCGGGCGACACCCAGGTGGTCCCGGCCAGGTGGATCGGCCGGATCGAACAGCCCGCCCCCCTGCGGATCGGCCCGTGGGGCTACTCCGCCCTGTGGTGGCACCCCACCGGCGGCAGCGGTCACGACTTGGCCGCTCGGGGCATCTTCGGCCAGTACATCTTCGTCGACCAGGACACAGACACGGTCATCGTCAAACTCAGCGACAATCAACTGTCCTCGGATGAACAGGAAGTCATCGACGCACTCCGAGCGATCGCGGAGTCGTGAGCCGCTGAGGACTGTCCCGGTGCCGATGAATCCAAGCCATCCATGGAATATGACCGCGAATCGTTCCTCCGGATTTCCATCCGGATGCGCCCGAATCCACTGTGAGATAACGGCATCCTCGGGCGCAGAGCTGAAAGCTATTTGAGCCGATAGGAATAGGTAAGAGAAGCTGAATGCCGAGAGCCGAATCCTGTTGCGGCAGAAGCAGGATTTCTACCATTGAACTACATCGGTCTGCGTCGAGACGCGTACCAGGTCAGGCACTATATCGGTCAACTCCCTTCCCGACCGGGTCTGCTGGAGCACTTACGAACCACATCTCGCCGAGTGGCCTCGCCCAGCTGAGCGGCGGCCCAGTCGAGCAGGGTCGGGCAGGCCGTAATTGCCGGCCGGACGTGCGCGGGTGTCGGCACATTCGTCCGGCGGTGGAGTGGGCCGTGCGGCGGGAATGTTCAGCTCTTCAACGTGCGAACCATGTTGACCAGCACTTGCGCTCCCGAACGTATCAGCTGGTCATCTCGCGCCGTTTGGTTTTCGGCTGCCCTGAAGTGCAGTTCGCCTTTCCAGCCGTCGATCGTGGCGGTGAGGTTTACGTCGAGCAGCGTGGTGGCGGGATCACCACCTTTGGGCAGCGGTTCGGTGGCCGCCTTGACGGCCACGCCGTCCACGGTCATGGCCTTGGCCGGGTAGTTTTCTGTCGTAGAAGGGGGTTGCGTCAGGGTGCGAGCACTGTCGACCTCACGAAACAACGAAACGTAACCAAGGGAAGACAGCCATGCGGAGCCGTCTTCCTTCTCATAGAAGCACCCGTTGCCGCTCCCGATTCTCGCGGTCAGTGCTTTCCCGCCGGCGCCGGCGCTGAGCTTCAAGTTTTCAGTGCCGGCGCGGGCGACGAAAAACTGTTTTGCAGAGTCGCATAACTCCTGAATGGTGTGGCTGCTCGTCGGTATCTCATGTTCGTCGGGGCCAGTACGCGAAAACGGGCCGCAGCCAGAAAGTGACGCCGCCAGCAACCAAATCCCCAGCACCCTGGACCAGTTCATGTCGCCTGCCATTCAGGGCTGGGAGAGTTGGCGTTGAAGTCGTCGGAAGCGCTGCGCGGCCATCTGTTGTTATGAAAACCCTTCTGGCTTTCGGTTGATTCTTTTATTTTGCTGATACTCTGCCTTTGCAGAAGGAGGGCGTCTACGAGCTTTCCGGTATAGTCTATGGCGTTCTTTATGACCGTTCCCAGGATGTCGATCGCGTCGGATACGCCGACCGGAGCGGCGACAAAGGTGGCTATTTTGGAAAGCGCTTGCCCCAGTTTTATGATCAGGTCCGCGATATCCGTGACGATCTTGGAGTAGAAGTCCCAAGCAATGTCCGATACTTTGGCGAGCGCGTCGGCCATCTTGTCGCAGGTCGCTTTCGCGGAATCCATCGCGGTGTCCTGGAGTGTCCGCGCCGCCGTGTACTTGAGTGCTGCCGCGCCTGCCCAGTAGCCGGTGATGTTGCCGTTGTTCACCTCGTTGTTCTGCGCGGCGCCGATCTTGCCTTTCAGCGTCGTCCACGCCTCGCTCGTCTGCAGGAAGGCGATGGGCGCTTTCAAGCTGTCGACCGCACCCCGCAGGGTGTCCAACAGCTCCTGGATCTTCTTTTTGATCGCTTCCTTGTGGTCCTGCAGATAGCCGGTGAAGTCGTCCTCGGTCATCGCGCCATAGAGGGCGCCGGCTACCGCGCCTGCGAATCCGAAGAAGGTCGCCCCCTCGATCTCCCCAGCGGCGATCGCCGCCTTCCGGAACGCCTCATCCACCTTAGCGGGTTGGTTTCTGACCTCCGCGATCTGGACCGAGAACTCATCGAGTACGGAGTTGATGTCGTCTAGAGACTTGGTGGCACCCACGGCTAGCTTTCCTCCAACTCGATCAACACGTTCGCGAAGTTCTGGTCCTGCTCCTGGTAAACCTTGGCGACATGGTCCAAAACCTTGGCTATCGAATCGGTTTCATCTCTGCCCTCGACGAGCCTGTCGTACATATACCGGGCGGCAGCCATCTGGGCGTCCCAGGTCTCTCGGAACAACCCCCACGCGACGTCCTGGTGGCTGAAATGGATACTCTGCGCCTGCTGTGCAGCGACGGTGAGAGCGTCTGACGCGTGATCCCATGCTCTGGCAGCCTTCACTTCGACGTCTATCGGCAGGCGACCTTCGTCGAGCTTCATTGTGAACAGGCCGACGCCGATCAAGCCAGTTGCCACTTTTCCCCTTGATCAGTTCCCGCTGCCGTGGGGTCTCTCCGCCGAGAGGCCGCTATCGGGACAAGTGTCGACGGGCTGCAACTCTTCTCGGCCCCCGCAGTTCACCAGCCCCCCTCGCGGTTGGTCATAGCGCACCAAACCAACCAGTGGTTCGTCCCCTCGGGCTTTCGCGGAAGTGACACTACCGTTCAGTTTGTCTCATCGGCAAGGTCGAGGTGGTGTGGTGAGCCCGGTGGGCGTCCGTAGGACGGAAAGGGTTGCGGCCATTCATCATCGACGCAGACGGTGGGGGCGCTGCCCCGGGAAATCGGGGCACGGGAACTGCGCTGTTAGCGTCGAAATCTCAGCGTGTTCGATCTTGACGAGGGAGTGTTCGTCTTATGCCGCAGCGTTCGAAGCGTTCAGTTATCGGCAGGGCCGCCGTCACGGCGGCCGCGGTCACCGTCGGAGTGCTGGCGAGCCAGGGGGTGGCGGCCGCTGATTTCTCCGCGGTCGTGATGAACTGCAGTGGAGTCAGCCCCAACGTCGTTGACGTGCCGTATTCGGCTCAGGTCTATGTGGGTCAGTACGGCGGAGATCCGGGCTGGACGGGGATCACCGTCCACACCGGCGCCAGCATCTGGGGCGGCTACACTTCTCGGCCCACCCTCACGTGGACCAATCTCGCCACCGGCGTGACCGGCACCGCCACCGGCCAATACCCCGTGTCCAGTTTCTTCGGCACCGGCGGCCAAGCCAACTTCAACGCCAGGGATATCGGCGGCGGCCCCGTCCGCTTCGATCTCACCGCGGTCAACACCGGCCTGTTCCCCGTACCGCCGGTGACCTGCTCGGCCGTCATCGACATCCCCTGACCAACCCTGCGTTCGCGCCACCTCTCGAACAGGCTCCGCCCGACAATCATCGCCCGCGCCCGCCTGTTCGGGTGGGTCGACGCCCTCTGCGCCCCGCCGTTAGGCATTGATACAACGTCGCAGCTGACGCGCAATGCCAAAGGTACGCAAGTGATCTCGTAGACGGCCCTCATGCCGATAGCGAAGAGTCAGGGCCAAGCCAGTTTCTGTCGATTGGCCGTGGCTGAGCAGCGGCAGGTGGGCAAGACTGGCGAGGCAGTGCCTGTCGAGAAGGAGTCTGTGATGCAGGTAGCGGTGGTGACCTTCGACGGCTTCAACGAACTCGACAGCTTCATCGCCGCGGCGCTGATCAACCGGTGTCGTCGAGACGGCTTGACGGCCTTCATCACGACACCGACGCCGGTGGTCACGTCGATGAGCGGCGTCGAGGTGACCGGGCAACGACCGATGGAGTTCGTCGAGGAGGCCGACGCGGTTCTCATCGGAAGCGGCATCAAGACCCGCGATGTTGTCGCTGACGATCGGCTGATCTCCATGCTGTCCCTCGATCCCGCGCGACAGTTGATCGGCTCGCAATGCTCCGGCGCGCTGGTGCTGGCGCGCCTCGGTCTGCTGGGCGGCATGCCGGTGTGCACAGACCGGACGAGTCGGCCCTTCGTCGAAGCGTGCGATGTCACCGTGCTGAACACGGCGTTTCACGCCGAGGGCAACATCGCTACGGCGGGTGGCTGCTTGGCGTCTCAATACTTGGCCACCTGGGTAATCACTCGAACCCTTGGCGAGGACGCCGCCCGTGATGTCATCGATTACGTTGCCCCGGTGGGTGAGAACCGCGAGACCGTCGAGCGTGCCTTACGCACTGTCCGCGCAGGGGAGTACGTAGCTCGGGCGATGTGAGATCACGAACCGGCGGATAGTTGATGAGCACGCGCCTGCTCTGAGACAAGACTCAGAACAGTCGGGCGATGGGGCTCTTATCCACTTCACGCAGCAGCTGCGCGACGTCGTCGCAGACGAAGGCCGCCCCTTCGTCCTCGAGTTCACCGCGGGAAATTCCACCGCTGAGTACGCCGATGATGGGCACGTCGAGGGCGGTGCAGGCGCGTACGTCCCACACTGTGTCGCCGACGAAGACGGCGCGCTCCGGCGGGACGCCGGCTCGGTCGAGCGCGATCTGGACGATGGTCGGGTCGGGTTTCGCGGTGTCGACGTCCTCGCCGCCGGTGACCGCGTACAGCACATCTTCGCTGTCGAGGAGTTCGCGTAACTTGGCCAGTTCGTCGGGCGGTGCGGAGGTGGCGAGCAGGACGCGCAGACCCCTGCCATGCAGGTCCGAAAGGATTTCGCGCGCACCAGGCAGCAGCGTCAGCTCGTCGGCGCTGTCCAGATAGAAGCGGGAGTGCAGATCATCGGCGTGATCGGCGGCATCCTTATCCAGGTCGCCCGCCAAGGTCTCGATCAACGTGCCGCCGTCCATCCCGATCGCGCGGTGAATGCGCCAGGTGGGCACGACGGTCCCCGCCTCGCGGAACGCCCGATGCCACGCGCGGGCGTGCAGATAGTTGGAGTCGACGAGCGTCCCGTCGACATCGAACAGCACCGCCGCGGGCTCACCCACAGGAACCTCCTCATGTCCGGACCGGCCTTCACCCGGATCTACCCCGCGCCCATGAGTCGAACCGTCTTCAAAGACGACCGGCCAGGTTCGCCGACTGCCATGCCCCGGGGCGCACTCCGGTCTCACGGAGGAAGAAGGCCGAAAAGTTGGCGGCGTCGGAGAAGCCGAGGCGCTGTCCGCACCGCGCGGGGCTCAGGCCATCGTGTGCCATCAGCCGCTTGGCCTCGAGAACGATTCGCTCACACAGATAGTTCTTGGCGGTTCGGCCCGTCGCGGCCCGGACATTCCGCGAAAGTGTGCGCGGGGAGTATCCGAGTACGCGGCCGTAGTGGGCGATGTCATGGTGCTCGGCGAAGTCCTTTTCTACGGCGTCGCGGAAACGGCGGAACACATCATTTCCGGTTCGGCCGGAGTACACGGGCGGGTCGAGGCGCAGCAGCAGCGCGGATAGGAGCAGGCCGGGCAGTTCTCCGGTTCGAGCGGTCGGCGCGGCGTCGGCCTCTAACCGGAGGTGCTCGAGGGCGGCAGTGATCATCGGCCATGCCGAGTCGGCGGCTGTCCAACACGCGGAAATGCCTGGGTCGGTGGCTATTTCGCGGCTACCCGGGGTGACCGGCACGGTCGGCGTGAACAGGACCAGCGCACCGGCGAGATCGCCGAGGTCGTCCCAGCGGTGCACCACACCGGGCTGTATCCACACGACGCTTCTTGCCGCCAGCTGGTGATCGGAGAAGTCGATCGAGACTTTTCCCCGGCCGCGACGGACTACGGCCAGGACGTGGAAGTCACCGCGTTGGATCGCACCCCTGTCGAGCCGCCGCAATGTCGCGAAGGACATCGTCTCCACGGGTGCCTGCCCCGGAGATTGATAGGTGAGTTGGCGGACGGCTGTCACGTGTCCATTTTTCACCATGCCGAGTCCGTTGGCGACGATGCTCGGGGCCGCGCAAATCGGTTGACTGGACGTATCGCCATGCAGTCACCATCAGGGAGTATTCATGAACGCAGGCAAAATGCCGCAACTGCCGATCTACGACCACCGCGTCGGTGCTGGTCCGACCTTGGTCTTTCTTCACTATTGGGGTGGGACGGCACGCACTTGGCAGCCGGTGCTCGATCGGCTACCCGGACGCGCCACGCTCACCCTCGACGCGCGCGGATGGGGACGCTCCCGCGAGCTGCCGGGCCCCTACTCCTTGGAGCAGCTCGCACGCGACACCCGCGACGTGATCGCCGCCGCGGGGGTGACCGACTACGTCCTCGTCGGGCACTCCATGGGCGGTAAGGTGGCGCAACTCGTGGCCGCCGCGCGCCCCGCAGGACTCGTCGAACTGGTCCTGGTCGCTCCCGGACCGGCGAAGCCTGCCGCCTTCGTGACGCCCGAATATCGAGAAGGCCTGTCACATGCCTACGACTCCGCCGAGACCACCGCCGCGGCCCTCGATACCGTCCTCACCGCCACCCCTTTGAACGCTCATCTACGAGCCCACGTTCTCGCCGACTCCCGCGCCGGCGCGCCGGCGGCCCGCCGCGAATGGCCGCTGCACGGCATTGCTCAAGACATCACCGCGGCGGCTCAAAACATCGCCGTCCCGGTCCTCGTAGTGGCGGGCGAACAGGACCGCGTCGAGCCGGTGGAGGTGCTCCGCGACAACCTGCTGCCCTACCTGAGCGAAGCGGACCTGCGTGTCATCGCGGGTAGCGGTCACCTCATACCGTTGGAAGCGCCCGCCGCGCTCGCCTCATTACTCCTGCGCGTACCGGCTGTCACCGGTGCCACGTCGAACGGAGGTGCGTCCTAGCCGAGAGCGCCTCGCAGCGCCGCGAGCCACGGCAACCAGCGCGGGTCCGGTCCGGCTACGTCGTCCCAGATCATGTTGGTGCAGGTGTAGGCGACGGCGGTGCCGGACTCGGGGTGCGCGAAGGTGATGCGGCCGCCGGTGCCGACGTGCCCGAAGGATCCTTCGCCGAGCATGGCGTGGGCGGGGCCGGGAATCTCGTAGCCGTTGGCGAAGCGGTGGGTCACCGGGAGCACATCGAGGGGCGCGGGTCCGCGGAGTCCGTCGGTCTGCGGTTGACGTGCTCGGTCGATGGTCTCGGGGCGCAACAGCCGAACGCCGTCGACCTCGCCGATGGTCGCCGCGTACATCCGCGCCAGCGAGCGGGCATTGCTGATCGCGTTGCCCGCGGGTACCTCGGCCGCGTGTCCCTCGCGGGTGTTGAGCAGCGCGACCCCGTCCTCCCTGGTCGCGACGGTGGCGAGGAGCGTCCGGATCAATCGGGCCTCGACGTCGATCCCCATATTGCTCAAAACCGCGGCGACCTGCGCGGCATTCGGCTGCACCTTGCGGGAGAACTGGGGGACGACACGGTGCTCCTCGCTCTCGGGCAGCCCGATCCACAGGCTCAGTCCGAGCGGCTCGGCGACCTCGGCGGCGAGGAAATCGCCGACGCTCTTGCCGGTGACCCGCCGGATCAGCTCACCGGCCAGGTATCCCCAGGTGATGGAGTGGTAGTAGAACGCGGTCCCCGGCTGCCAGAGCGGAGTCATGGCGGCCAGGGCGGAGGTGCACAGGGACCAGTCCGTCAACTCCTGGGCTCCGATTCCGGCCTCCGGGTCGAACCCGGCGAGTCCGGCGCGGTGGGCCAGCAGCTCGGCGACGGTGATGTCGGCCTTGCCGCCGGCCGCGAACTCCGGCCAGTACTCGCGGACGGGGGCCGACAGCTCGAGCTGTCCCCGCTCGACCAGCATGTGCACGCAGGTCGCGGTCACCCCCTTCGACACCGACATGAGCACCGACAGGGAATCCCCGTCCCACGCCATGCCGGAGATCGGGTCCTGCCCGGTCCAGAGATCGACGACGACGCGGCCGTGCCGATAGACGCAGAGCTGCGCCGCGCCCTCGTCTTCGGCCTGCGCCTGCGCGAACGCGTCGCGAACCGCCTCGAATCCGCGCTCGACCAATCCATCCACCACGACGCCTCCTGTGTCTTTGCGGGACACCCGCACCCGGTCGGCTCCGATGGGCGGGGCCGCGTCAGTGGGGCCATCACGCCTTCTCGACCGTTCCGGCGGGGGCACGGCGCAATCGGCGAAACCCCCTCGCCGACAAGACTTTATTCGACCGGCCGTGGCCGCGCACCCGGCGCTCGCGTCCGGGCGGGTCGCGCGCCCGGCGAACCGGCGGCCGAAAAGCCTTGGCGCACTTCGTCTCGCAGCCGTTTCAACGTCGGTACGTCGACTTCGTTGGTCGCCGTCTCGACCAGGACGGGGATGTCGTGCAGCTGCGGGATGGTGAACAAGCTGCGGAAGACGTCTTCGCCGAGCAGGCCTTTGCCCAGGGTTTCGTGGCGGTCGCGGTGGGAGCCCGCCGGGTCGCGACTGTCGTTGGCGTGCACCAGATCCAGCCGGCCGGGGCCGATCGCCTCCGTCAACCTGTTGACCACGGCGTGCAGCCCGCCGGTGAGGTCCTCGCCCGCCGCGTGCAGGTGGCAGGTGTCGATGCACAGACCGATTCGCTCGTCGTCCAGGGCGGCGAAGTACTCCACGGTGCTGTCGACGGTGGCGGCGAGCGCCGCGCCGCCGCCGCAGGTGGGCTCGATCAGCAGCCGCACGCCGGGCGGTGCGGTGTCGAGCAGCGGGGCGAAGAGCCGGGGCAAGCGGGCGAGTGCGGGTTCGCGCAGTTCCGGGCGCACCGAGGAACCGGCGTGGACGATGACCGCCACCGCCCCGACCAGGCGGGCGCGGCGCATGATGACGGTCAGCGCCTGCGCGGACTTCTCCAGGACGGCCTCGTCCGGTGAGCCGAAATTCAGCAGGTACGGCGCGTGCACGTATACCGGGAGGCCGGACTCGGCGCAGGCCGCGCGGAACTCCGCCGCGTCGTGCGGGTCGCCGGTCGGCTGCCGCCAACCGCGCGGATTGCCCGCGAAGAATTGGATCGCCTCGGCCCCGATAGCCCGAGCCTCTTGCAGACCTTTTTTGACCAGCCCGCCGCCCACCAGGACATGCGCGCCAATGGGTGAAGACAAGCTCTCGGTCAACTCCTCTGTGGTCGGCGCTATCCGACCACGATAGCCAGCGAACCCGCGGGCGGCGGCACCGACGTCAGCCCGCGCGGCTTCCGGAGAGCGACCCGCCGGCGAGACTTCGTCTCCGTTCGAGCAGCCGGTAACCGGCGACGCACACCAGCACCAGGAGCGCCCCGAGGGACCAACCGCCCAGCACGTCGGTGGGCCAGTGCACGCCCAGGTATATGCGCGAAAGCCCCACGGCGGCAACGAAAATCGCCGCGGCGATCGCCGCGATCCAGCGCATGGCCGGTCGGCGCAGCCGGGGGATGAGCAGCACGGCGAGTATGCCGATCACGGCCATGGAGCCGAGGCTGTGGCCGGACGGGTACGCGTAATTGGTCTTGACGACGATGTGCTCGGCGATGGGCGGGCGCGCCCGGCCGATGAGGTTCTTGCCGCCGTCCACCAGCACCCATGAGCCGAGGCCGACCACGGTGACCAGCACGGCCTCGCGCCGGTAACCGCGCCACGCGAAGACGATGACCGACAGCGTCGCGACGATGGTCATCGCGACGGTGCCGCCGAGATTGCTGACGAGTATCGCCAGCGGTGTGAGCGTGCCGTTTCGATGCGCGATGGCCCAGTTCGAGACGGGCGAGTCGATGGCGGTGAGCCCAGTGCCGCCGAGCACGCCGACGGTCAATACGACGACGAAAACGGCCAGTACCGCGGCCGGGAGGGCGAGCAACGGGACTCGGTTCCACCATCGGCCCGGTGCGGAATTCGAGGTCACCAGTCCACCATCCCATCTGGACGCTGAGTATTGGCTGAGGACCGCGCGCTCAGAACATGCTGTAACCGCCATCGATCATCAGCGTGTCTCCCGTGTGATACGAGCTGGCCGGACTCGCCAGGTACACCGCGACGGACTCGAAATCGTCCGGGCGTCCCCAGCGCTTCGCGGGGATGCGTGGTCGCACCCGCTCACGGAACCGGTCCCAGCCGAAAACGCCGTCGGTCATCGGTGTCTCGATCCACCCGGGCAGCACCGAGTTGGCGCGGATGCCGTGCTTGCCGAGCTCGACGGCGATGGAGTTCATGACGGCGATCAACCCGGCCTTGCTCGCCGCGTAGGACTGACCGCGCGGAACGCCTTGGCGGGCAGCCAGACTCGCCGTCGCGACGAGGCTGCCCCCGTCACCCTGGGCCACCATCACCTTGGCGGCCTCGCGCAGCGTGACGAACGCGGCGTCGAGGTTGATGGAGGTGACCCGGCGGAACTCGGCGAGGTCGGTCTCCAGGAACGACGTGCCGTCCTGCATCACACCGGCATTGGTGAAGCACGAGTCGATGCGGCCGAGCTCGTCCACCGTCCGGGCGATGGTGTCGATCACCTGTTGCTCGTCGCCGACATCGCAGGCCAGCGCGAGCACCCGGCCGCCGTAACCGCGCAGGATCTCGGCGGCCTCGGCATTGCGTTCGGCGTTGCGGCCGACGATGCACACGTCGGCGCCCGCCCGCGCGAGGCCGCGGGCGAAGCCGAGGCCGATGCCGGAGTTGCCTCCGGTGACGACGGACACGTGGCCGGTCAGATCGAACAGTGCGGGCTCGGTCATGCGGGCATCCCTTCGATTGCGCGGGGCTCCAGCGCCCGAACGAGTGCGAGGATATCGGCCGCTCTCGCACTGTGCGGTCGACGAGGCGCTACGAACAGGCGCTACGCTGCTCGGCGTGCTGCTTTCCGATCGTGACATCCGTGCGGAGATCGCCGCTGGGCGTCTCGGCGTCGAGCCGCTCCTGGAAAACCTGATCCAGCCGTCGAGTATCGATGTGCGATTGGACGGGATGTTCCGGGTCTTCGACAACTCCCGCTACACCCACATCGACCCGGCGCAACGCCAGGACGAGCTGACCAGCCTGGTCGAGCCCGCCCCGGGCGAGCCGTTCGTCCTGCACCCGGGCGAGTTCGTGCTCGGCTCCACCCTCGAGGTGTGCACGCTGCCCGACGATCTGGCGGGCCGGCTGGAGGGCAAGTCGAGCCTCGGCAGGCTCGGCCTGCTGACGCACTCGACCGCCGGGTTCATCGATCCCGGGTTCAGCGGCCACATCACCCTCGAGCTGTCGAACGTGGCCAACCTGCCGATCACCCTGTGGCCCGGCATGAAGATCGGTCAGCTGTGCCTGCTCAGGCTGACCAGCCCCGCCGAGCACCCGTACGGCAGCGCCGTCGCGGGCTCGAAGTATCAGGGGCAGCGGGGGCCGACGCCGTCGAAGTCCTACCTGAACTTCCCGCTGCCCACCGACGTGGTGGACGCCGCGGTCGCCGGGCGAGAGTGACTGTCAGCCGGTAGTTTTCGTGACCGCGCGGGTCCCGGAGTGCGCGGCGGCGCGAAAGTACCGGCGCGTCGACGCCGGCGCCCACAGCAGCGTGAGCACGACCACCGACAGCGCCCACCCGCCGATCAGCGCCAGATGCGCGCCCGTGCTCGGGAACAGCGCCCACACGACGAACCGCCCGAGGAACTGGCCGCCGAGCAGCACCGTGATGGTGATCCGCGCCCAGTTCCTTCCGCGCCACACCGGCAGTACGAGCGCCGCGTACAGCGGTGCGCAGACGAGATGGAAAACCGTGCCGACGTTCCAGCTGAACGGCGAGAACATCAGCACGACAACGTGATTGATCGCGTGCACGGCGATGCCGGCGGCGGCCACACGCACGGGTATCGGGGACATCGTGGCTGTTCCTTCGCGGTCGAGGTGCGGGGAACGCTACGTCGCACCGCCCGGCGCGGTATTGGACGAATAGGACATGTTCAGCAGGCGTCCCGGCGGCGCACCCGCGAAGCGGCGGAACTCCCGGATCAGATGCGACTGGTCGTAGTAGCCGAAATCTCCGGCGAGAGCGCTCATGTCGCGAAGCGGGTCGCGCGTCAGCGCGGTGAGCGCGGCCGAGAACCGCAGCAGCGAACTGTAATCCTTCGGCGGCAGCCCGACCTGCTCGGCGAATACTCGCCGGAAATGCCTGGGGCTCCAACCACTTTCGGCAGCGAGCTCGCCCACCGGCCGCATCCCGTTCGATCGCCGCAATTCCCGGACCGCATGCGCGATCGCCCGGTCCTCCTCCACCTCGGCGGTCCTCGCCCGAAGATAGTCGGCCACTAGCGCGAAACACTCTGTCCACGTGGGTGTCTCGGCGAGTCGCTCGGCCAACCGCCGCACCGTCGGACCGTGCAGTTCGCCGAGTTCGACAGCGCCGTTACGCAATTCGTCCAGCGGCACCCCGAGCACCCGTCGCGCGGTCAGCGGATCGAGTTGCACCTGGACGCTGCGCATCCGCCCGGCGTGCCCGGCCGTCCCCGCCCGATCGTGCAGGCCGATGACCAGCGCGGTGGGGTCGAGGGCGCGCCCTTCGAACGTCCCCTCCAGCGCGAAAACAAGCTTGACCGTGCCGCCCGGAATCTTCCTGCGCCGCACCGGATTCGGCTCGGCGACATCGAAACCGAAGCAGCGCAGCACATCCAGACCGGCGAAGGCGGCCGACGGCGCGGCGACGACCTGGTGCGCGCGCACCTGATACGTCCCGCGCAGGTCGGCGAGCCGGTCACGCTCCATATCCCCACAGTAAAGCGGCTGTGCGGCACCTATCTACGCGCGGCAAAGGAGTCCCGACCCGAGTCCGCCCCGTCGACTGCCTGAAAAAGGGGCGGACTCGGCCCGGTCCGGCACCGGCGGCAACGGGAACCGATCGCGGCGCGTGATCAGTCCCCGCCGCCCGCACCCACCGCCAGCGCCGTCGTGATGATGACGGATAGCGGTGGGAGCGTGTCGCCGCGTCTCGGTGGGGATACCCAGAAGCACCCTTCCCGGGTCCACCGTCCGAGTCCGGTCGGCAACATCACGGCACTGCCGATGGCGGGAATGCCGATATCGAGGCGATTGAGTACCTCCAATACCTGCGCTCCCGGCCGACTGTCCGGTTCGGCGAGGAAGCTCCACCGGATCTGCCTGGCCAGCATTGGCCCCCTGGTCCCCTGCTGCTCCAGCGCGGCCCGCACCTTCTCGGCGCGAGCGGTAGGCAAGTGGACGACGCAAACGCGGCCGGTGATCGGCAGCATGACGAAGCCGCCACGCTCGGCCACCGGTAGCGCGAACTCGTGCCGATAGAACGCCACCCAATCATCGACAGTCCTGAGTTTCTCCACATTCACGGCGAACTCCTTGCCTCCCTTGTCAAGGTTCCCGGTCCCAACCCCGATGCGGTATTGCCCGCACGCCCGCCTTCCGCTGCCCTTCCGCTGCCCCTGTCACTCGATTCCGTTTCGGATTTCTCTGATACCAGCTGTGTTTCGTATGTGGCCGTCCTCACAAACCCCTCGTACCCTGGGAAAGAGTTCGTTCGGAAGGGATGACATCGTGGTCCGGCAATGGTCAGGAAAAGAGGCCCGTGCCCTTCGCGATGCCAAGCGCATGAGCATCCGGCAGTTCGCGGCCCACCTCGGAGTCCACGAACGCCTGGTGTCGAAGTGGGAGGCCGGCGGCGTCCGAGTCCATCCACGTCCGATCAATCAAGCCGCTCTCGATACCTCCCTGGCCAGGTCGGACGACGTTGTGCGGGCACGTTTCGCGTCGATGATCGATCAATCGATGGCCGACCGAGCGACCCCGCCTGGAATCGATGCGCCCGCCGATGATTCGGCGCGCGTGCACTATTCGAGCGACGCGGACCTTCTGGCTCTCATAGACGCAGGTGCGATGAGAGGCGATGCGTTAGCAGCGATTTCGGAGAGGGATCTGATCATGGCGGCTGCCCATGAGGCCAGCGAGCACGCTGGCCACGCCGAGAGTACGAATGTGGGTGTCACCACTTTGGAACAGCTCGACGCCGATGTCACCCGCATCGCGAACGATTATGTGCATGTCCCGCCGGTGCCGATGATGGTCGAGATGCTGCGGGTGCGACGCCGCGTGTATCGCCTCCTGGAGGGGCATCAGCGACCCATCGACACCAGCCATTTGTATCTGCTGGCGGGCACGCTCTCGGGCCTGCTCGCCAACGCCAGTACCGACCTCGGCTACTACGACTCCGCGGGCGAGCAGATCAGAGCCGCCTGGGCCTACTCGGAACTATGTGGCCACAACGGGTTACGGGCCTGGACCCGCGGCATGCACGCGCTGATCGAATACTGGTCGGAGCGGCCGCGGCGCGGCGTGGTGCTCGCGCAGAGCGGTCAGGAGTTCGCCGAGTCGGCGACGGCGAAGGTGCGCCTGCTCAATATCGAGGCGCGGATCTGGTCGCGACTGGGGAGTTCGGCCGAGGCGGACCGGTGCATCCGCGCCGCGGACGAAGCCCGCGGCGTGGCCGAGACCGATACGCTGCACGACGAGGTGGGCGGGGTGTTCGGTTTCAACGACGCGAAGGCCCAGTACTACGCGGGCGCCACCTACATCCATCTCGGGCAGGCCGAGGCCGCGCTCGCCGCGACCCGGCGCGCCATCGAGCTGTACGCGAGCGGACCGTCGGATCAGCGTTCCTACGGCGCCGAGTCGCTGGCCCGCGTCGACTGCGCCGCCGCGCACCTGCTCAACGGCAGCCTCGACGGCGCGGCCGAGGCGCTGCGGCCGGTGCTCGGTCTCGCCGAGGACAAGCGCCTCGCGCAGCTGGAGGAGCGGCTGACCGGGGTGCGCAGGCGGATCGCGGGTCCGGACTTCCGG
Organism: Nocardia tenerifensis NBRC 101015; assembly: GCF_000308715.1. Taxonomy (GTDB): domain Bacteria; phylum Actinomycetota; class Actinomycetes; order Mycobacteriales; family Mycobacteriaceae; genus Nocardia; species Nocardia tenerifensis. Next base: position 28,096 of record NZ_BAGH01000400.1, on the reverse strand, counting down.
GACGCGGTCGAGGCCCGCTTCCTCGACGAGCGCATCGAGGAATTCTGCGGCGCCACGGCGGCGAAGGTGATACCTCCCGGCAACCCCGGTTCCTGAGGTTCTCGTCACATAACCGGACCCGGCGGCGGATATGCTCCCGCGGTCGGAGCGAAATGCGGGCAATTGCTGACCAGCGGGGGTTTATCCCCTTGCGACGGATGGCACCATGGGACGGGTGAGCCCAAGTCATCTACCGCATCGCCCGCCGCGCGTTCTGGAGCAGTCCACGAAGCTTCAGAACGTCGTCTACGAGATTCGTGGACCGGTACACGCGCACGCGGCACGGCTGGAGGCCGAGGGTCACCGGATCCTCAAGCTCAATATCGGCAATCCGGCCCCGTTCGGGTTCGAGGCCCCCGACGTGATCATGCGCGACATCATCGCCGCGCTGCCGTACGCGCAGGGCTACTCGGAATCCAAGGGCATCCTGTCGGCCCGTCGCGCGATCGTCACCCGCTACGAGCTGGTGCCCGGCTTCCCCGAGCTGGACGTGGACAGCGTCTACCTGGGCAACGGCGTCTCCGAGCTCATCACCATCACCATGCAGGCGCTGCTCGACAACGGCGACGAGGTGCTGATCCCCGCGCCCGACTACCCGCTGTGGACCGCGATGACCAGCCTCGCCGGCGGCACGCCGGTGCACTACCTGTGCGACGAGTCGAGCGGCTGGCAGCCCGACATCGCCGATCTGGAATCGAAGATCACCGACAAGACCAAGGCTCTGCTGGTGATCAATCCGAATAATCCGACCGGCGCCGTATATTCTGCGGAAATTCTCCAGCAACTCGCCGATATCGCGCGCAAGCATCAGCTGCTGCTGCTCGCCGACGAGATCTACGACAAGATCCTCTACGACGACGCCAAGCATATTTCGATGGCCTCGGTCGCACCGGACCTGCTGTGCCTGACCTTCAACGGACTGTCCAAGGCGTACCGGGTGGCGGGGTACCGCGCTGGGTGGCTGGCTATCACCGGCCCGAAGGATCACGCGTCGGGTTTGCTAGAGGGCATCGATCTGCTCGCCTCGTCCAGGCTGTGCCCGAATGTGCCTGCGCAGCACGCGATTCAGGTCGCGCTCGGCGGTCATCAGAGCATCGAGGATCTGATCCTGCCGGGTGGGCGGCTGCTCGAGCAGCGCGACGTCGCGTGGGAGCGGCTCAACATGATTCCCGGTGTGTCGTGCGTGAAGCCGAAGGGCGCGCTGTACGCGTTCCCCCGGCTGGACCCGAATGTCCATGAGATTCATGATGATTCGAAGCTGATCCTGGACCTGCTGCTCCAGGAGAAGATCTTGATGGTGCAGGGCACCGGCTTCAACTGGCCCGAGCACGATCATCTGCGGATCGTCACGCTGCCCTGGGCCAGGGACCTCGCGGTCGCCATCGAACGCTTCGGCAACTTCCTGTCGAGCTATCGGCAATAGTCTGGCGAGCCGCCTCCGGCACCCGCGTCGCCCCGCTTATAGCTCCTAAACCGACCGAATGTTGAGATATATGGGAAGTTTGGAGACTAGCTAGCGCATAACGAGTACTTTTGTGTACAGTAGGACTCGGCACTTTCGAGTGCCCGATCGAGTTGCCTACCCCCCTGGGTTAACTCGATCTCGGGTTCGGCCGCCTACCCCCCTGGGCCGCCGGCCTGTGGGCGGCGGAGACATCCCCCTGCTCTCCGCCGCCCCCTCCGAACCCCTCTCCGGCCGCAGCGCCGACTCCGGCCCCGCCTCTCCGGTTCGCCGCCCGGCTTTTGAAAATGAAATCCTTTAAGCTCTGCTGCGGGCAGCCGACTCCGGCTGAACAGCCGTTCCTGCCCGCTGGGAACCTCCCAGCGAATACCGACCGACTGGGTAGGAGCCCCGCGCAGCCATGAGCGAGCATCACCACCACCACGACCACTCCGGTCCGATCGCGATCGGACACACCGCCGCGCGCGTCGTCGTCGGATTGCTCACCGTCATCGGCGTTCTCGTCTTGCTCGGCACGGTGCTGCTGTGGCCGAGCGAGCAGCACATCGACATCCCGCTGCCGATGCAGAACGCGGGCGGCGGCGCGGTGCAGACCGAGGCGGGCACGGTCGTCATGCAGGACGTCGGGCCCTGCGGCAGCGCCTCGATCGGCAAGGTGTTCGTCGAGAAGCCCGAGGCGCCGCGCAACAACGCCTACACCTGCCAGCGCAGCCTGATCGACATCGAGTCCGGGCCGCACAAGGGCAACAAGACGCTGTTCGAAATCCCGCCCGGCCCAGGGCAACCCGATCTGCACGCCGGGGACAAGATCCGGCTGGTGCGCCAGACCGACCCGAGCGGCACGCCGATGTACTCGTTCGAGGACTACTCGCGCGGGCTGCCGTTGACGCTGATCGTGGTGGCGTTCGTGGTGGTGATCGTCGTGGTGGCGCGCTGGCGCGGATTGCGGGCGCTGCTCGGGCTGGTGTTCGCCTTCGCCGTGCTGGTGATGTTCCTGCTGCCCGCGCTGCTGGACGGCAAACCGGCGATCCCGGTCGCGCTGGTCGCGGGCGCGCTGATCCTCTACGCGGTGCTGTATCTCGCGCACGGGGTGAATTTGCGCACGAGCTCGGCGCTGCTCGGCACGCTGACCTCCATGCTCGTCGCGGCGGCGCTGTCCTGGGTCGCCATCGAGATGACCCACCTCACCGGGCTCTCCGAGGAGCAGAACACCAACGTCGCCACCTACCTCGAGCACGTCAGCATCACCGGGCTGCTGCTGGCCGGGTTCATCATCGGCTCGCTCGGCGTGCTCAACGACGTCACCATCACACAGGCCTCCGCCGCGTTCGAGCTGGCCGCGATCGACGAAACAGCCACGCGGCGTGAGGTTTTCACGGCGGCCATGCGGGTGGGCCGCGACCACATCGCCAGCACCGTCTACACCCTGGTGCTCGCCTACGCCGGTGGCGCGTTGCCGCTGCTGCTGCTGTTCAGCGTCGCCGGACGATCCATCCGCGACGTGCTGACCGGCGACGCGGTCGCCATCGAGATCGCCCGCTCGTCCGTCGGCGGTATCGCGCTCGCCCTGTCCGTTCCGCTGACCACGGCCATCGCGGTCGTGCTCGCCCGGCCCTTCGGCAGGCGCGAGCAGGTCGCGCCGCCGCGCCGAGCCCGGCACGCGCGCAACTGATTTCGCGAGTCCACGACCACTGTCCGGCAGTGCCGCTCGGGCGACTGGTTCGCGTCGGCCTTGTTCAGGTCCGTACGCCTTCGGCCGGTGGTCAGCGCGGCGGGGGCGGCGGGAAGGGGAAGACCTCCGGCGGGATGGTCGGCACCACGATCGGCGGAAGGCCCGGCACGACAATGGTGTTCGGGCCCGGGGCGGGGGGTGGCGGCGGCTCGGTGGTCGGGCGGCGCGGCGGTGGTGCGGCGATCGACTCCGCGGCGGACTCGGTGGGCGTCGCCGGGGCGACGGCGATCTGCGGATCGACGGTGGAGGTGCGCGGCGAGGTGGTCGTCGGCGCCGACGGCGAGCCCTCGCTGTGTGAATCGCGTTGCAGCACTTGCGGGCCGTAGCCGAGGCCGAGCCCGATCGCGGCGACCACCGCGAGGGCGCTGACGGTGAGCACCGCCCCGCTGATCTCGCGCTTGCCGCGCTTGGGCGGGGCCGACAGCCAGGCGGGGGACAGCTCGGCGTCGAGATCGGCGGGGGCGGCCACCGGCTCGGGCAGCACCGGCCGGGCCAGCAGCGCCGCACCGCGGGCGACCACCGTCTCCGGGCTCTCCGGCACGATCACCGGAACGCCCATCCAGCGTTCGAGCACCTTGGGCACCAGCGGGATTCGGGCGCAGCCGCCGATGGCGAGCACCCCGTGCACCGGGCGGTCGGAGCGGGTGATCACGTCGCGCGCCATCCGCGCCGACGACTCGATCGCCAGCATGATCAGCGACTCGAAGTTCTCCTGCGCCAGCAGCACCAGGCCCTGCTCGCTCGGCAGCGCGACCGCGGTGTTCGTGGACAGCTGCTCCTTGGCCTCGCGGCACAGCCCGTCCAGGACGGCGAGACCGGCCGCGTCCGGCGGGTGCGCGATCCGGCCGGAGGCGATCTGCTGCTCGCGGATCAGTGAGTCCAGGTAGTCGCCGCTGATATCGCTGGTGCGCTCGCTGTAGCGGACCTCGCGCGTCTGGGTGTCCACGACGCTCACGGTGAGCCCGGAGCTGCCGAGGTCGTACACGACCAGCGAGGAGATCCCGCGGATATCGCCGGTGGACTGCGCGAATTCGAGCGCGGCGACGACCTCGGGGACGAGTTCGTAGTTGGTCAGCTGCTGGCGCGCCATGGCCGCGCGGACCGCCCGCGCGTGCTGCTCACTGCGGTACGCGATGGCCGTCGCGGTGATGCCGGGGGTGGCCTCGAGCGTGACGCCGATCGCCTCGGCGGCCAGTTCCTCGACGCTCTGGTCGAGCACCGGAATGGTCTGTAGATCGAAGGAGTGCGGCTCGACGTGCCCGTGGGGGTTCGCGGTGTGTGGTCGCGCCATACGGACAGCGCCGGCCCCCACCGAAACTCCCAGTACCGAACTCATCAGCTGCCCATCTCGTTCACACTTCACGACATGCGAGCCAGCGCGAAGGCCCGCTCCCCGGACCATACCGTCGCCAAGCGTCCGTGCATACGGCAGGACTATTCGTCCGGCAGTATCTCCTGCCTTCGCGAAGCAACTCTACGGCGTACCGAGTCCCGCGTACACCCATCCCGCCGCGCGCCAGCTGGCACGATTGAGACAATTTCTGCCGTCGATGATCGACTTCGCCCGAACCACCCGATTCAAATCCTCCGGTCGCAGCGCGGTGAACTCGTCCCATTCGGTGAGCACCAGCACCACGTCGGCGCGCTCACAGGCCTCCGCGACGGAGGTCGCGTAGTTCAGCGTCGGGAACACCCGCCGCGAATTCTCCAGCGCCTTAGGGTCATACACCGTCACCACCGCCCCGTGCAGCTGGATCATTCCCGCCACATTCAACGCAGGCGAATCGCGAACATCGTCGGATTCGGGTTTGAACGCCGCGCCGAGCACCGCGACATTGGCGCCGAGCAGTGAACCGCCGCAGGCGCGCGCCGCCATGTCGACCACCTTCGTGCGGCGGCGCATGTTGATGTTGTCGACCTCGCGCAGAAATGCCACCGCGTGATCGGCGCCGAGCTCGCCGGAGCGCGCCATGAAGGCGCGGATATCCTTCGGCAGGCAGCCGCCGCCGAAACCCAGTCCGGCATTGAGGAATCGGCGGCCGATGCGCGCGTCGTAGCCGAGCGCGTCGGCGAGCATCGTCACGTCCGCGCCGGTCGCCTCGCAGACCTCCGATACCGCGTTGATGAACGAGATCTTCGTCGCCAGAAAGGCGTTCGCCGAGACCTTCACCAATTCGGCGGTGGCCAAATCGGTCAGCAGGAACGGCACCTGCGCGGCGATCACGTCCGCGTAGATCTCGCGCACCATCTCCTCGACCCAGCCCGCCGCGTCGCGACTCGAATCCACCCCGAGCACAAGGCGATCCGGGCGCAGCGTGTCCTTCACCGCGAAGCCCTCGCGCAGGAACTCCGGGTTCCAGGCCACCTCCACCTCGGCCGAGGTCAGCCGTCGCGCTCGGGCGCCGAGCGCCGCGGCCGTGCCGACCGGCACCGTGGACTTGCCGACGATCACCGACGGCCGCCGCAGCATCGGCGCCAGCGTATCGACCACGGCGTGCACATATTTCAGGTCCGCGGCGTACTCACCCTTCTTCTGCGGCGTGCCGACGCCGAGGAAATGCACGTCGGCGTGCTCCGCCGCCTCGGCGTAGGAGGTGGTGAACCGCAGCCTGCCCGCGTCGAGGTTGCGCCGCAGCACGTCCTCGAGGCCGGGTTCGTAGAACGGGACCACACCGTCGGACAGCTTCGCGACCTTGCCCGGGTCGACGTCCACGCCGATGACGTCGTGCCCGAGCTCGGCCATGCACGCCGCGTGCGTGGCCCCGAGGTACCCGGTTCCGAAGACTGTGCATCGCATGATCGATTGATAGGCCCCGCCGGTGGCCGCGCCACGTCACCGAGGCAAGGGTCACGGCAACGCTAGGTGTACATGTGGCGACAGATCGCCGCCCGCACGCCCTGACCTGCACGGACCTCGCTAGCATCGATCGGATGCGACGTCGCCGATGGGCATGGGCCTTCATGGTGCTCGCCGCCGTTCTCGCCGTCGCCGTCACCGCCCTGTGGCCCGTCTACGTCCGTCCGCGCACCGACGAACCGGCCCCCGCCGACGCCATCCTCGTGCTCGGCGGCGCCCACGACGGCCGGGAACAGCTCGCCCTGCGCCTGGCCCACGAGGGCTACGCCCCCCGCGTCCTCATCTCCGACCCCTACGAGCACAGCGTCATGATCAACCGAATCTGCCACGGCGGCTACAGCTTCGAGGTCAGCTGCTTCGACCCCGCTCCCCGCACCACCCGAGGTGAAGGCCGCGAACTGGCCCGCCTGGCCGACGCCGCCGGCTGGCGCCGCGTCATAGTCGTCACCTTCACCCCCCACATCTCCCGCGCCCGCTACATTCTCCAAAAATGCTGGCCCGGCGAGCTTCTCTTCGTCGACCCCCGCCCCCACCTCAGCCCCGCCCGCTGGGCCTACGACTACCTCTACCAATCCGTCGGCTACCTCAAAGCCGCCTTCGAAGACTGCTAGCCCAGACTCCTCGGCGAGCCTGGCGCTTGTCGGGTAATCGATCGACATCGCGCGTGTGGAGTTCGGAAGTACGGTCTTCTTCTCACTGTCACTGGGAGGAATGACATGACGTCACATCAGCTAGAACGCTCGGATCGCATTGGCCCGCAACACAAACGCAAGCAGACGAGAGAATGGCACATTTCGGCAAGGATCGCGGGCATTTGTGGGTTGATCGTGCTCGCCGTCACCGGTTGCGGGGTCGACAGCAGCAGCGGTAAAACGATGACTGCCTCTGTGACCACGGCAAGTACGGCCCCGACGATCTCGACCGTTGCCTTGCCGCCTTCCAGCACTGTCCCTAAAAGCTCCGCTTCACAGGCGGCTCCGCCTCCACCATCGCCAGCGCGACAAGTTCCGGCTGCTTCGGTGCCGATGCCGAATGTCGTGTGTATGAACCTGCAGGCAGCGCAGAACAAGATCCAGGAGGCAGGCGTCTGGTACTCGAGATCGACTGATGCGACTGGGAAGGGGCGCAGGCAGGTGCTCGATGCCAATTGGATCGTCGTCGCGCAGACGCCGAATCCGGGTGTGCTGATCGGCGAGGGAGATGCCGTGCTTTCGGTCGTGAAGAACGGTGAGCCGAACTCCTGTCGCTAACCGGGCTCGACAAGTGCTGGCACCTGACATCAGTTTTGATACAGTGCGGGGACACGACATTGTGCTGTCTCACCTCCGGCGGCCCGCCGGGGTGAGGCAATGGTGCGCACCCTCCGGGAGGGCAGATGGATTACGACTGGTCAGCGTTGGATTTGGCGTTTCGGGATGAGGTGCGGGAGTTTCTCGAGGCGAAGCTGACGCCGGAGTTGCGGCGGGCGGGGCGGCTGGCGACGAGTGTGTATCCGGACCACGAGGCCAGCATGGAGTGGCAGCGGATCCTGCACGAGCGGGGGTGGGCCGCGCCGGCCTGGCCGGTGGAGTACGGCGGGTGCGATTGGAGCCTGACGCAGCACTACATCTTCAATCGGGAGTCGACGCTGGCGGGCGCGCCCGCGTTGTCGCCGATGGGGATCAAGATGGTGGCGCACGCGATCATCGCGTACGGGACGGCGGAGCAGAAGGATTACTATCTGCCGCGCATCCTGACCGGGGAAGTCTTTTTCTGCCAGGGGTATTCGGAGCCGGAGGCGGGATCCGATCTGGCCTCGCTGACGATGGCGGCCGTCGAGGACGGCGACGACCTAGTGTGCACCGGCAGCAAGATCTGGACAACCCATGCGACCGAGGCGAATTGGATCTTCTGCCTGGTGCGCACGTCGCGGTCGGCGAAGAAGCAGCAGGGCATCACGTTCCTGCTGATCGACATGAACACGCCGGGCATCGAGATCCGTCCGCTGGTGATGACCTCGGGCGAGCAGGTGCAGAACCAGGTCTTCTTCGACAACGTCCGGGTGCCGAAGAGCAATGTGCTCGGGCAGATCGACGACGGGTGGACGGTCGCCAAGTACCTGCTGGTGCACGAGCGCGGCGGGGCGATGGCGCCGTTCCTGCAGGCGATGGCGCAGGAGATCGCGGTCGAGGCGGCGAGACAGCCTGGCCCGGACGGCAATTCGCTCATCGACGACCCGGCGTTCGCGGCGCGGCTCGCCGAGGCGCGCATCCGCACCGAGGTGCTCGAAATCCTGGAGTACCGAACGATTTCGGCGATGTCGCAGGGGCACAACCCGGGCCCGGCCTCCTCGATGCTGAAGATACTGGCGACCGAGCTCAGCCAGGAGCTGACCGAGCTGGCCCTGTCGGCCGCGGGCCCGCGCGGGCGGGTGTATCAGCCGCACGCCACCAAACCGGGCGGGCCCATCGCGGAGTTCACCCCGCCCGCCGACGGATACCGCAGCGGCGAGCCGTGGCAGGCCGTCGCGCCGCTGCGCTACTTCAACGACCGGGCAGGCTCGATCTATGCGGGCAGCAACGAGATTCAGCGAAACATCCTCGCCAAAGCAGCATTGGGGCTCTGATGGACTTCACTCTTACCCGCGAGCAGGAACTGCTCCGCACCGCCATCGCCGGATTCCTCGGCGCCAGATACGAATTGGCGAAGAGCCGCACCGCGGTCAAGGTCGGCGCGGGGTGGCAGCCCGCGGTGTGGCGCGGATTCGCCGAGGAGCTAGGAATTCTCGGCGCGACGCTGCCCGAGCGCGTCGACGGGATGGGCGGCGGCCCGGTCGAACTGATGGTGATCGCCGAGGAGCTCGGGCGGGCGCTCGTCGTGGAGCCGTTCGTGGACACCGTCGTCGTCGGCGCGGGTCTGTTGAACAGATCCGGTGGCGAACAGGCCGACGCGTTGTTGCGGCAGATCGTCGCCGGCGACGTGCGCACGGCTTTCGCCGCGCTGGAACCGACTTCGGGTCACACACTGCACGACGTGTCGACCACCGCACGGCGCGAAGGGGATTCGTGGGTGCTCGACGGCGCGAAGACCGTCGTCACGAGCGCGCCGCTGGCGACGCACCTGCTGATCACCGCACGTACCTCGGGCAGTCGGCGCGAGCAGCACGGAATCTCGTTGTTCCGCAGCGACTTCGACGCCGACAACCCGCCCGCCGGCGTCGAGGTGCACTCGTATCGCACCATCGATGACCGGGTGGCCGCTGACCTGGTTTTCACCGGCTTCCGCCTGCCCGCCGACGCGCTCCTCGGTGTCGAGGGCACGGCCTGGGTCGCCATCGAACCCACCGTGGACGAGGCGATCGCCGCCATCGCCGCCGAGGCCGTCGGCTGTATGCGCAAGGTGCTCGCGGACACCCTGGAATATGTGAAGCAGCGCAAGCAATTCGGCCAGCCGATCGGCGGCTTCCAGGTCCTGCAGCACCGCCTGGTCGACATGTACATGGAACTCGAACAGGCCATCGCCGCCGTCTATCTCGCGATCCACTCGCTCGACTCCGACACCCCGACCCGCGCCCGCGCCGTCTCCGCCGCCAAGGTCACCATCGCCCGAGCCGCCCGCTTCATCGGCCAGAACGCCGTCCAACTCCACGGCGCCATGGGCATGACCGAAGAACTGGCTATCGGCCACTACTTCAAACGCCTCACCGCTATAGAACACGAATTCGGCACCCCCGCCCACCACCTCTCCCGCTACGCCGCCCTGACCAGGCCGTAGTTTCTAGGACAGCCCTCGGAGGAGAAACTGCGCACTCGACATCAGAACTAGTTCTGACATACTGGTGGCATGAGTGCCACCGCTACCTGGTCGGAATTCCTACGCGATCCCAACCGGGTCATCGAGACGATGGAGGAGAACGGGGACGTGATCCTCGTTCGCCGCGCCGCGCCGCCCGTGCGGCTCTCCGATGCGGCCGAGTCGGCGGCGACGGAGGAAACCCTCGGCGCGCTGACCCAGCTGTTGGCGATCGCGCTCGACGACGAACTCCTCGAACGATTGGTCGGGCGACTGACGATCACCTTCCCCTGGATCGAGTTGCTGCCCGAGTCGCAACGGCCCGAGTTCGTCGCCGACTTCCTCAACCATGCGCGAGGCGGCCTCGCCGTCGGACGCCTTGCCGGGCTGACCGCCACCTTGGCGGCGTGGCGGGAAACCGCTGCGGCACACGCCGACCCGAGGATCCGGGTCGACGGCACCGACCTCACCTACCTCGACAAACCGGTGGTGGTGCGCGACCCAAGGGGCGGTGAGTGAGCAAGGGCAGTAAATCCGCTGGGCGGGTGTTGCTGGAGCGCTGGCTTCCCGGCCATCCGAAGGAAACCGAGTAGCCGCTGTTCGGCGCGGTCTGGAGCGCTGTGGTTACGCGCGACCGTCCCGGACCGCGACGGGGGTCGGGGTCCGGGACGGGTGGGGGTTACAGGGGTTGCCAGAGGGCGGGGGTATTGGGGGGTTCCCAGCCGGGGGAGGCGGTGTGGGCTTGGCGGCACAGGTAGCGCTTGCCCTCGTAGGTGACCTCGTTGCCGGCGTCGTAGCTGGTGCCTGCGGTCCAGGGGCGGGAGCCGGGCTGGGTGGTGGTGGGCGGCACCGTTGTCGTGGGCGGCACCGTTGTTGTCGGAGGTACCGTCGTTGTCGGTGGTGTCGTGGTCGGGCCGGGGCCACCGCCGATGTTGAGATCGATGCAGGCGTAGAAGGCGTTCGACGTGTCGGCGATGTTCCAGATGGCCAGGAGTTTCTGGCGGCCGCTGAAGTTACCCAAATTCACGGTGTGGGTGAGGGTTGCCGGGGGCTGCTGGTTATTGCCGGGAACGACACCGACCCGCGTGTTGCCGATGTAGTACTCCCAGTTGGAAGTGCTGTGCCGCGCGGTGTTGGTCCACGTGAATGTCGCGGACTGACCGACGTTACTCACTTTCCACGGCTTGCTGTCGTCGTTGAGATCGGCGAATTGGGAAAGGTTACCGTTGCAGCTGCGCAGACCCTTCGGGCCCTCGACGCTCTGCGGCTCGTATTTGATCGGTCCGCAGGACACCGCGCCCGACGCGCATTGTGCCTGCCTGCTCGGCGGCGACGAGACGTATCCGTGGGCGTTCGCCGTGCCCGCCGGAACCAGAACCGCGAGGAAGGGTGCGATTCCTACCGCGGCCCCGAAGACGGTCAGCTTTCGTTTGTTGATCATTGCGCTCCTCATAACCTGAGCAGCAGTGGCCGGCGTACTGATCAGCAATCAAACATCGTGTCAGGGAATACATTCGAGCTCTCATGTACCCGAAACGATAAGTCGTCGAATGGAATCCGGGCAAGACGCCGGGCAATCACCTCGCCGCACACCGTACACATTTCGACTATTCGCAAACGGGATCGACAGTGCGATAAGGGAACTGGCGAGGATTGCATATTGTGCAAGGCTCTCCCCAGTACCTCCCCACACATTTCCGTGGGTTTGCCCGACACAAATCGACCCGGGTCCGTGGTGTGGACCCGGGTCGATCTGGGGTTTGCGGTGGAGCGGATCAGTTCTTTCGGCCGGGCGCCTTCGCGCCGGACTTGAAGCCGAGGCCGCCCGGCTTGGCGGTCGGGGGAGTGACCTCGGAGGTGCCGTTGCCGTTGGACTGGTCAGCCGGAGCCGTCTCCGCCGCAGGAGATTCCGATTCCGGCGTCGGCGAGGCCGCGGCGGGTTCGGCCGGAGCGGTGTTCGCCGGAGCCTCGACCTCCGCCGGAGCGGCGTCCGGTGAAACCTCGGTCTCGGCTGGAGCGGCGGCGGCCGCAGTGCCCGGAGCCTTCGGTCCGGGGCGCTTGAAGCCGGACTTCATGGCCAGCCCCTTGGCGGGGATCGACGGCTTGGTCTCGGTGGGCTCCGAAACCTCCGCGCCGGCAGCCGTTTCCGATGCGGCGGCACTTCCGGTAGCCGCGGTGGAACTCTCGGTAGCCGCAGCCTCCGGAGCCGCAGCCGGTGCCTTGGCGCCAGAAGCCTTGGCGCCCGGAGCTTTCGCGGCCCCCTTCATCCCCAACCCCTTGACGGGCTTGGGCGCAGGAGCCTCGGCTCCGGGCTCGGCCGGTGCGGCCGTAGGCGTTTCCGCGGCCTTGGCCCCGGGAGCCTTGGCGGCCCCCTTCATCCCGAGTCCACCGGGCTTCTTCCCCGGACCTTTCATAGCCAGGCCCTTGACCGGCGCCGCGGGCGCCTCGGACGCCGACTCCGCTTCGCCCGCAGGCGCTTCCGCAGCCTTCGCTCCGGGAGCCTTTGCGGCGCCCTTCATCCCGAGCCCGCCCGGCTTCTTGGCCGGACCCTTCATGGCGAGACCCTTGACCGGCGCGGCGGGCGTCTCGGATGCCGATTCAGCCTCGTCCGCCTTGGCTCCGGGAGCCTTGGCGGCCCCCTTCATCCCGAGTCCACCGGGCTTCTTCGCCGGGCCCTTCATGGCAAGCCCACCACCGGAGGGCGCAGCCTTCGCCGCCGCAGGCTTCTCGGGCTCCGGCTCCGGCTCGGGCTCCGAAACCTCTTCGACCACAGCCGCTTTCGGCTGCTGCACAACGACAAGGTTCTCGGTCAACTTCGCCGGGTCGACCCGATCGATGGCATCGAGCATCAACTGCGCGACGTCGACGACCTCGACCCCTTCGCCCTCGCCCTTCTCCTGGCGCGCGGTCACCCCGTCGTTGAGCATGACGCGGCAGAACGGGCAGCCGGTCGCGATCTTGCCCGGCGTGCCGCCGGGGTTCGCGGCGAGGGTGTTCAGGCCCTCGTCCACCCGGTCGACGTTGATTCGCTTGCCGAGCTGCTCCTCCATCCACATGCGCGCACCACCGGCGCCACAGCACATGGAACGCTCACCGTGGCGCGGCATCTCGACCAGCGTGGAGCCGGAGGCCGCCATCAGTTCACGCGGCGCGTTGTAGACCTTGTTGTGCCGGCCGAGGTAGCACGGATCGTGATAGGTGACGTTCTGCGACACCGAGGCGACCGGGATCAGCTGCTTCTGGCGCACGAGCCGATTGAGCAGCTGGGTGTGGTGCACGACCTCGTAGCTACCGCCCACCTGCGGGTACTCGTTGTTGAGCGCGTTGAAGCAGTGCGCACAGGTGACGACGATCTTCTTTTTCTTGTCCTCGACGCCCTCGAACACCGAGTTCAGCGTCTCGATGTTCTGCGCGGCGAGCTGCTGGAAAAGGAACTCGTTGCCCGCGCGCCGCGCGGAGTCGCCGGTGCAGGTCTCCTCGGCGCCGAGCACCATGAACTTCACGCCCGCGGTGGCGAGCAGCTCGGCGACCGCCTTGGTGGTTTTCTTCGCGCGGTCCTCGTAGGCGCCGGCGCAACCGACCCAGAACAGGTAGTCGTAGCCGTCGAAACTGTCGGCGTCCTTGCCGAAGACCGGGATCTCGAAGTCGACCTCGTTGATCCAGTTGAGCCGGTCCTTGGCGTTCTGGCCCCACGGGTTGCCCTTGTTCTCCAGGTTCTTGAACAGACCCGCGAGCTCGGACGGGAACTCCGACTCGATGAGCACCTGGTAGCGGCGCATGTCGATGATGTGGTCCACGTGCTCGATGTCGACCGGGCACTGCTCGACGCACGCGCCGCAGGTCGTGCACGACCACAGCACCTCGGGGTCGATGATGCCGTTGACGTCGGCACCGCCGACCAGCGGACGCTCCGCCTCGGCCTTGGCGGCGTCGGAGATCTTCGCCAGCGCGGCCTCATCGGGCTTGCCTTCGGCGTCGACCAGGCCGATCTCGTCGCCGCCCATGTCCTTGCGGCCACCGGCCAGCAGGTAGGGCGCCTTGGCGTTGCCGTGGTCGCGCAGCGACATGATCAACAGCTTGGGCGACAACGGCTTTCCGGTGTTCCAGGCCGGGCACTGCGACTGGCACCGGCCGCACTCGGTGCAGGTGGTGAAGTCCAGCCAGCCCTTCCAGGAGAAGTCCTCGATCCGGCCCGCGCCGAAGGTGTCGTTGTCCGGATCGGCGGTCTCCATGTCGACCGGCTTGCCCTTGGACATCATCGGCTTGACCGCGCCGAGCGCGACGCCGCCGTCGTCCTCGCGTTTGAAGTAGATGTTCGGGAACGCCGAGAACCGGTGCCACGCCACACCCCAGGTGATGTTGCGGCCGACCAGGTACAGGAACGCCATGCCGGACATCAGCTTCACGAACGCGAACAGCGCGACCATGGTGGTGTTCGCGGGCAGCAGCTTGGCCACCTGCATGGTGAAGAAGTCGGTGTACGGGTCGGAGTGACCGTAGGCGGCGATCTTGCCTGCCTTCACGAAGATCATGCCGAGGCCCTCGATCAGCACGATCAGCTCGATCACGTACGCGGGACCGAACTTCGAGCCGCTGAAGCGCGACAGCCGCTCGGGCAGCCGCGGGTGGTTCAGCTGGCGGATGACGATCAGCGTGCCGATGCCGAGCACCGTGCCGATGCCGAGGATCTCGTCCCACAGGTGGTAGATCGCCCAGTCGCCGAAGATCGGCCAGTGGAAGGAGGGATCGAAGGTCTGTCCGTAGGCCTCGAACCACAGGATGGCCCCGCCGAGGAAGCCGATCATCACCAGCCAGTGCGCCCAGCCGACGGTGCGGAACTTGGCCATTCGCGTGTGCGCGAGGAACTCGATGACCATCTGCTTGAAGCGCGGGAAGAACGGTCGCCAGCGGTCCGGTGCGGGTTGTCCGACCATGATGGCGCGGACGATGTTGCGGACGCCGCCGATGAACGACGCCCAACACAGGAGGCTGAGCGTCGCCCCAATCGTGCCCAGCGTCACTGTCAGGGCATTCATGTCGCGACCTTTCTCTAGAGGCAACACGAGCGAGGACGGTTCGGCACCGTCCGGTTGGCTCGTATCCTAACCGGCAGTAAGTTACCCACCGGTAACAGATGCTATCTGTCGTACCATTTGCACCTGGTCTATGCCCCCTCTTGCTGGGGCTTGACGCAATTTTTGGGTGTGATGAACGTCACGTCCAGTTTGTTGATCCAGCCGCTCGTTCGGGTGATCACCACCGTAAACGTCGAGGCATCCGGCCTAATCGGTAAGGACAGGCTTAGTCCCCAAGGCGCGTAATGCTTCTCGCTTCTGGGACGCCGGTGGATTACGCTCACGACGTTCTGTCTGCTGTGCCTGTCTTCACACTGCTCGGGGAGGATCCGGGGCGACCGCCCGGATTTGATGAAGAGCGCTCTCGCGTGCGGGGATCGGCGGGCAGACGACCTGATGATGGATTGGAAACTGAATGAACCTCCGCAGAACCACCGCGGGTGCCGCGTTGGTCATCGGCGCGATGACCATCGGTCTCGGGACCGCGCATGCCGAACCGGTCGCCGCTCCGGCCGACCCCGGCATCAACTACTCCGTCAAGCTGGTCGACAAGACGGTCGTCGCGTCGCTCAAGGGGGGAACCTTCTCGGTCACCGAGAAGGACGGCGCCACCGCCGATGACCCGAAGGTCTCGATCGCCAACGTGCGCGACGGCCAGGGCAACACCCTCGTTTCCTTCCCGCTCGACGTGGACGTCGACGGCAAGCTCGTCCCGGTCAAGACCGAGGTGAAGAAGGACGGAACGGTTCTCGAGGTCACCCCGCAGAAGCCCGCCGACCTGGTCGTCACCGACAAGCCGGTCGTCGCCAAGCCGTCCGTCGCCCAGGACATCGCCTCGCCGATCGAGAACCAGCGCGCGCAGAACGAGTTCGCGAGCAACTTCGGCATCGCGACCGCGATCGGCGGCTTCGTCGGCACGGCCATCGGCGCCACCATCGGCTGCATCCTGACCCTGCCCGCGTTCTGCTTCCCCGGCCTGGTGGCCGGCGCCGGCATCGGCGGCATCCTCGGCACCATCGCGGTCGGCGGCCCGACCCTGATCGCCGCGGGTCTCGAGCTGCTCAACACCTTCCAGGCTCCCGACGGCACCACCAAGTGGGCCGACAAGCCGCTGCCGGCCAAGTAAGCACGACCGGCCAGCACAACTTCGACAGCCGGGCCCGCCTCTCTCCGGAGAGGCGGGCCCGTCGTCGTTTCAGGCGGGAAGTTCCATGGTGCCGCTGAACGACACCGCGCCTTTGGGCCAGCCGAACCGCCCGAAGGTCCGCTCCGCCATCTCGAATGTGCCATCCTCGCGCACCAGCAGTACCGTGCTCGCCCGCGTCCCGTGCGTGACGTCCGCGATGAAGCGGGACGACAGCTTGCGCTCCATCAGGCGCGGCACGCCCGTGTCCGGCAGCTCCTCGTCCGCGGCCCGCGTGCGATCGGCCAGCACTGCGAAGTAGTCGTCGACGGCGGCGGGATCGGACTCGATCACCGCCCGCAGCTCGGTCACACCGCACCGCACCTTGGGCCAGACGCGCTGTGGGGCGGTCGAATCCGTCTCTGCGAGGGTCAACCCTGCCGAACTCACGAACGTGCCGTTGGAGAGGCCGTGGAAGCCCGGCGTGAGTTCCCTCGGCGGCGCGGCGCTGCGGTTGGAGTGCCACCACAGCGATTCCAGGTCCGAGACCACCAGGTTGTAGCCGTTGTAGCGGTCCGGCGCGGCGGCGATGTCGAGCACGTACTTCTCCGGGTCGGGGAAGTCGAGGCCGGGGTGCCGGTCCGAGGCGCCGCGCAGGAAGTCCATCAGCAGCGCGCCGCGGGAACGAGCGTCGGCGCGTTCGTCCCCGGGGGCCCGCACGTTGGTGATCGTCGCGAACCTGTTGTGGCCCTTGTCTGTTCGGCGCAGTCCGAGCCAGGTGCCGGGCGGGTCACCCGCCGCCTTGTTCTTCGCCCCCTGATCCCGGCCGGCGAGCAGGCCGGGCACCTCCGGCCACCACCGCATGGACTCGGTCGCCCGGGTGTAGAACTCGTCGCGGTTGGCCGCGACGATCAATCGATACTCCGGATGCGCCCGCCAGCCGATCAACACCAAACACATGCGGTCCAGAATGCCGGAACAACGGCGCGCGCAGCACCGCATCGATGACTGGAACGCGGTGGGAATCCCGGTGCGGACAGCGAAAAGGCCGGCAGCGCAACGCCGCCGGCCTTCTCGAACACGGAACTAGCTGGTGCGGATCCGCAGCCCCGGGTTGTCCGAGAGCACCACGCTCACCGGCTGCGCGAACAACTGCGGCGCATTGCCGGTCAGCGCGCCGATCAGGTTGGGGATCTCGCAGATCGGGTAGTCGGCCACCGACGAGGCGCTGGAGATGCCGAGGGCGAGCCTGCCGGTCACGATCGGGCCGCCGCTGTCGCCGGGCAGCGCGCAGATGTTGGCCGAGAACGCCTGGGTGAGCTCACGCTCGCCGACCTGCACGGTCTGATCGACCGCGTTGACGACGCCGCAGCTGAAGCCCGTCCGCGAACCGGACTTGCAGACCGGCGCGCCGACGACCGGGGTCGCGACGCCCTCGACGCGCACCGACGCGCCGCCGGGCACCCGAACCTCGTTGTTGCCGAAGCGATCCCGCGCCTGGTCGGCGATGCGCACGATGGAGTAGTCCTGTGCGCCGAGCACCGACTTCTCGAACCGGCCGAGCTCGTTGCCGAGCCGGTCGCCCTTGAGCTCGTGCACGCGTGCGGCGTTGTCGTTGCCGGCCGACGGGATGTCCGGGTTGCAGTGGCCCGCCGTGACATTCACGATGTTGCCGTTGCGGTCGGTGCCGTTGAAGCCGAGCGAGCAGCGCAGCGACATGCGCCCGGCGACCGAGGCGTACCCGTCGCCGCCGGCCAGCACGCCGTTCGAGGCGCCCGCGATCTCGGTGGCCTGCAGGGTGGTCTGCTCACCGGCCACGGGCGGAGCCATCACGATGACCCGGGCCGGGTCGATGAAGTTCGGCATCGGCAGGCCCGGCTTGTCGACGCGCACCGCGATGCTGTTGTTGACCGTGTCGATCACGACGCCACGCACCAGCGCCGACACCGCCTCGGGCTGCCCGTCGAGCCAGCGCTGGAAGGCGCTCTTCTCACCACGCAGCTCCGACTCGCTCTTCGCGACGTTGCGGACCTCGAAACCCGCTGACTCCGCGGCCTTTCGGGCCTCGTCGGCGCCGGGACCCTTGGCCAGCGCCACGACCGCCTTGCCGCCGTCGTCGAGCCACGAACCGGCGAAGACCGCCGGGAACTGCCGCTGCGCGGTGGTGGCGAACGCGGCCACCTGCTGGGCCACGTCCGCGCGGTGCAGGTACTCCTCCGGGGAGATCTTCAGATCGCGGGCGAGCGCGGTGACCAGTTCGGCGGGCAGACTCGGGGCCGGATCCGGTTCCGCCGTCGCTACTGCCGCCGTAGGCCCGAACAGCAGTATCGCCGCCGAAGCGGCGATCACTGTTTTTCGGATCGGGGTCTGTCGCGCAGCTGATCGGAGATGACCTATACGTGGCAGGAGCATGCCCAGACTATATGGGCTTCCGGCCGGTATGCCTACTTATAACGGCGCGCTGCCCCGTCGATAGGCACTTTTCTCCGGTATGTCGATCGACACACTGCTCGACGGCGCTCACCCGGCGTTGGGACGGGTCCGCACCGTGATGCCGCTGCCGACGCCGCCGCCCGAGGAGGCGTCGATATCGGCCAGGATCGGACGGATCGGAATGCCGAGGCTCGCGGTGCCGCCGTACTGCGCCAATGCGATATTCGCCTCGTTGCAGTCCGGCGCCTCGGCCGCGTTCGAGCCGCTGGTGATGCCCAGCGCGAGGGTGCCGGACACGATCGCGCCGCCGCTGTCGCCGCCGAGCGTGCAGGCCGAGCTCGCGAAGCCGCGCACGATCTTGCTCTCGCCCTCCGCGGTGTACAGCTGGGTCTCCACCCGATCGGCCACCACGAAGCCGCACGTGAAGGTGGACGACTGCCCCGACTTGCACACCGGCGCGCCGGTGATGGGGTCGGCGGTGCCGGTGATGGCGATCGTGGTCCCGTTGGCGCCGCGCACGGTCGGCTGGTCCATGCCCGCGCGCACCGCGCGGTCGTTCAGCTTGATGACCGAGTAGTCCAGCGCGCTCTGCCCGCCGAGCTTGGCCTGGACGAACGAGCCGAGCTCGGGGCTGTTCGGGATGTCCTTGACGTTCGGGAAGTAGACGCTGGCCTCTTGGTTGCCCTTGTCGACGTTCGGATCGCAGTGTCCCGCGCTGATATTCAGCGCGTTGCCCGCCGCGTCCACGCTGTTGAAGCCGAAGGAGCACACGTCGACGCCCTTGAGCGAGGCGTCGTGCAGCGAGATCGGGGCGCTGATGTAGGTGTCGCCGCCCATCGGCCGCCGCTCGATCGCGCCGCCGCTGCCGGGCGAGAGGATGACCTTGATGTTGGCGATCAGGGTCGGCAGGTTGAGCAGGTGACCGGCGGGGGTGTTGGCGACGCTGAGCACGAGCTGGCTGTTGAGGAAGTCGACCGCGACCGAGTTGATGGCGCTGGAGATCTCGCGCGGCAGGCTGGTGATCCACTGATTCAGTTGCACCAGTGAGCCTTCCAGCCCGTCCGCGGACACGGGGGCGAGCCGGGTCTGGTAGCCGTCGGCCGCGGCGATCTTGGCCGCGTCCAGCGAGGTGACCGCGACGACGGGCTTGCCGTCGTTGCCGATCCAGGCGCCGGCGAAGGACTCCGGGCGCTCCGAGCGGAAATCGTGGGCGTACTCGCGCAGCTGCTGAGCGCGGGCCGCGCGGTCCAGGTACTCGGTCGGGGTCATCTTCAGATCGCGCGCGATCGCCTGCACCAGTTCCTGCGGAAGGGCATCGGCATTCAGCTGGGTCGGTGTCGCCGGCGCCGCCGAGGCGGTGGTCGTGCAGAGCAAGGGTGCGAGGAAAACGGTCGAAGCGAGGGCGACAGCTTTGACCGTGGCGCGGCGCGCCACCAACTTGCGCATGAAATCCCTTCGTTGGCACGCACGTGCCAGCTCAATCCGCGGCAACGGCCCTGGAATCCGTTGGCTCACAGTCGTCCTCCAGCAACAGACCGGGGGCCGGTAATTCATCCGACAACACCGGTCAGCGGATCACTTTAGGGCACAAACCGGGGAAGGGCCTTACTAATCACCGACTGCCCGGTATCTCCAGGCCCGGGATCGACGGAATCTGCGGCAGCGTACCGAACGGGGGCGTGGTGGTCGTCGGCCTGGTGCGCGTCGTCGGGCTCGGCGTCGTGGTCGGCGGCTCGGTGGTCGGCGGCGGTGGCGGCGGGGGAGCGGTCGTCTCCGGCGGCTGCGTCGTCGTGATGATCACCGGTGGCTCGGTGGTCGTCGGCGTCGCCGGAACGGTCGGGAAGTTGACCGGCGGCGCGGGCGGCGGGGTCGGACTCACCGACACCTGATCGGACTTGGCGTCGCGCATCGGCGGCACCGGCGTCGGGTCGTCCTCGCGGAACAGCACGGCCACCGCGAAGCCGCCGAGCACCAGCCCGATCAGCGCCGCGGCGCCGATGAGCAGCGGGAGCTGCCTGCGAATCTTGGCAGGCTCCGCCTTGCGCGCCGGCTCCTCCGGCGTCGCGGGCTCCTCGACGGGCACCACCGGCTCGGCCATCGGGATGGCGGCCGAATAGGCCTGCGGCTGCGGCTCGGACACCGGCACGGCGGGGATGATGACGGTGTCGACCGTCGAGTTCTCGGCGTGGCTCGGATCGGGCGGGGTGCTGCCCGCGGGCGTGGAGAGCACCGCGGCCAGCGCGGCGCGGGCGGCGTCGTAGGCGTAGGTGCTGCCCGGCGCGTCCGCCTCCACGCTCGGCAGGTCGGCCTCGCTGACCAGCAGCACGGAGCGCAGGCCGAGATAGTCCAGCGCGTCCCGCAGCGCCTGCACGTACTCGCGCGGCCAGTCGCCGGGGTGGGTCGCGTAGAACTCGGCCGGGCCGTTGAGGTGATCGGCGGTGAGGTTGATCAGGCAGAACAGCGCGGTCGCGACCAGGTCCTCGGCCCGGTAGGCCTCGCCGTCGTCGACCGAGATGCCCGCGGGGTCGCCGACCGAGCCGGCGAAGCCGGTGATCGCGTGCGCGTTCTCGTCCGGCGGCGGGCCGCCGAGCGTGGCGTCGCCGTCGTCGGACATGTACAGCAGCGACTCGCGAACGATGAACAACGGTTCTTCGTCGCCGTCGGTGACGATCGCCGCCGTGCACTCGTCCTCGGCGATGCGTAGGCCCACCCCTGTGGCCATCCTCAGTACCTCGCTTCGGCGTCCCGGCTGACGAATCCGCACCCTGTCACACCAGTAGGGAGCCGTGTCCCATGGCGCGGAGCATCGACAATAGCTCCGATCGGGACCGAGCACCGATCCGGCGCCGGATGCGGGCGACATGATGCTCCACCGTCTTGGCGGAAATGTACAGGCGGGCGCCTATTTCGCGGTAGGTCAGGCCGAGCAGCACCAGTTCGGCGACCTCGCGTTCGCGCTCGCTGAGGATCGCCGCGGGCTCGCCGACCGCCGGGTCGGGCGCGGGCCGGGCGCCGTTCGACGGCGGCTGCGTCGCGGTGGGCGGCAGGATCGGGTCCTGCGGCTTGGCGTCGGCGCGGACCGTGCGGGCCAGCTTGAGCAGCGCGGTCGCGGTCACCGAGTCGGTCGCGGCGAGGGCGGCCTCGCTGGCGAGCCGGGCGGCGTCCCAGGTCATGCCGATCTCGCTCAGTCCGGCGACGGCCGCCTCGACCGGCGCGGCCGAGACCTCGCCGCGCAGGACGAGCACCCAGGTGCGGCCCGCGTCGGCGAGCACGGCGGCGTGCCGATCGCCCGCCTCGGCCGCGGTCTTCAGCGGTTTCGCGTGCGGCAGGAGCTCCTGCGGGCTCTCGTGCAGGATCGCGGCCTGCACGCCGTACCAGTGGAAGGCGTTCGCCCAGGCCGACGGCTCGTTCGAGCCGCGAAGCAAGGCCAGCGCGGAGTCGACCAGCGGCGCGATGCGGCCCTCGTCGCGCAGCCGGATGCCGGCCAGCCACAGCTCGCCGATCGGGAGCAGCGCGAGCAGATCGGCCTCCACGTCGTCGAACATGAGGTAGGCCGCCTGCCAGGCCCGCGAGAGCGCGGCGTGATCGCCGGTGCGCCTGGCCAACCCGACCGCGACGCCGTGCGCGAGCAGGCGGTCGCGGACGTCGAGCGAGTCGTGGTCGAGCGTGGCGACGATCGCGGCGGCGGCGCGTTCGTCCCCGCCGAGCATGGCCGTCCAGGCCGCGAGCACCTGTAGCTGATGGCAGCGCAGGCCGCTGGCCGTGGCCCGGCGCAGCGCGTCGCCCGCGCGGCGCGGCTCGCCGGTGCCAAGGCACAGCAGCGTCGCGATGGACACGGCCGTGCAGGGCAGGAAACGGTCGACGCCGGAGTCGGCGTGCGCGGCCTGCACGAGCGCGGAGACGGCGGCGGCCGTGCCGTTCCCGGAAATCCTTGGCGTGGGGCCGTTTCCGTCGCGGCCGCCGAGCGATCCGGCCAGCGCCGTGGCGATCAGGCGGGCGTGCGCGTTGGACTCGGTCGGCGGCCACTGCGTCGCCGAGGCGGACATCTCCGCGGCCCCGGACACGTCCCCGGCCAGCGAGAGCACCGTCGCCCCGATGGCCCAGTCCGCGCCGACGCGCTGCGCGCCGAGCCACGAATACAGTTGGGCCGCACGGGCGACCAGACCGCGCCGGGTCAGCGCCGCGGCGCAGATCCGCACCGCGTCGGCCAGTTCCGCGCTGGACACCTCGGAGCGGGCCAGCACCGGCTCGGCCAGGCGCATGGCCGTCTCGCCGTCGCCGTTGCGCCCGGCCGCCTCGGCCCAGCGCAGCGCGATCTGATCGAGGTCGGCGCCGGCCGCCGCGGCCGCCGCGTAGTAGCGCACCGCCTCACGTCCGGCCTTTTCCGCAGTGGCAGACAGGAATTCGGCCAGCCGGGGATCGCGGACGCCGGACTCGGCGAGCAGCAGCGCGGTGTGGTCGCGCAGCAGCCCCGCGTCCAGCCGCGCGCCGAGCAGCCTGCGCTGGACCGCGACGAACCTGCGGTCGCCGAGCAGCGTGCGCAGCGGCCCGACGGCCGGGGTGAGCAGCAGGTCCGCGTCCGTGACCAGCGCGCTCGCCCTGGCCCGATCGATGAGTTGTTGCGCGACAGCGGGTTCCACGCCGAGCACCTCGGTGAGCTCGCTGGCGTCCAAGCCCGCGCCGGTGGTGGCGACGACGAGCGTCTCCAGCAGGTCCGGCGCCAGATCGTCCAGCAGGGAGCGGGCCCAGGCGGCGACGGCCGCGTCCACGGCGCCGATGCCCGCGTCGAGCCGGGCCGAGCAGGCCGCGCTCAGCGCGGCGACCACGCCGCCGCGGATGCCGTCGGTCTGGCGGTGGATGTGCTGAGACACCTGGCGCGGCACCATCATGCCGAGTTCCCTGGCGAAGGGGGCGATGTCGGCCACGCCGAGCGCGCGCAGTTCTACCACTCGACCGCGCCGGGCGATCGTGTCGGCCAGCGCGCGCAGGCCGGGGTCGTGCGGGCGCGGCTGGGCGGCGACTATCACCGTGCGCTGGCCGGATTCGACGGTGGTGCAGAGGAATTCGAGGTCGGTGTGGCTGAGGGTGTGGGCGTTGTCGATGATCAGCGCCGGGCGTGGGTCGCTAGTGCGAGTGCGGGATCCGTTGCCGGTGGCGCGGACTTCGGCACCCGAGTGCGTGATCCCATCGCTCGAGTGCGCGGCTGTGAGTACGCGTCCATCGCCTGCGCGCGCGGCTGCGTTGCCCGTGGGCACCGCGTCTGCGCCCATGGCGTCCTGGAGGGGTACGCCGCGGGCGCGTAACCGGGTACGAATCTCGTTGAGCAGGGTCGATTTACCGGTTTGCGAGCGGCCGCGGATGAGGTAGACGGCCGGCTCGTGATCGGCCGACTCCAGTTCCCGGAGAATCTCGCGTGCGGACGGCAGGGTGTCGAACGCGATGTCAGCCACCGTTTCCTCCGAGAATCTGGCCGGGGGCACGCAGCACGGTGCCGACGGTGTTGCCGACGCTGTCGATCGGGTCCTTCAGGACACCCGTCGGCAGGCCCGGGGCCTGCGGTGGGACCGGTGGGGCGGGGTTGTTACCCGGCGCGGGGTTATTACCCGGCGCGGGCCCGGGATTCGGGGCGGGCTGCTGGGGCTGTGGGGCCGGTTGCGCCGCACCGGGTTCCGCGGGCGGCGCGGCGGGCTGGTCGGCGGGCTGACTGCTCACCACGGCGACCGTTGTCGCGGCGGGGGAACCCGGTTGTCCCGCCTCGGTTTTCGGGCGGTTCACGGCGGCGGTCGCCGAATCCGTCGCGGCCACCGGTGCGTTGGGGTCGCCCGCCTGCGGACCGGTGGTCGCGGCGATCTCGGCGGCGTGCGCCGGGGACGAATGCTCGGTCGAGGTCGGTGCCGGGCCGGACTGGGCGCCGGTGCCGATCGCGACGGTGCCGGTGGCCAGCAACCCGAGCACCACCGCGGCGCCCGCGACGATGGCCGCGCGCTGCCTGCCGCTGAATCGCGGTTTACGGGGTGGATCGGTGCTCGGTAGCGGCGAAACCGCCACCGAGGGAAGCTCTTTCGTTGTCGGCGCGGGCGGCGCCTGCAACGGCTCGGGGGCGGCGGAGGCCAAGTCCGCGGCCAGCGCGGCGGCTCCGCGCGCGCTGGTGGCGGCGGGGTCGGGGGCCGCGACCACCGGCAGGCCGAACTCGGAGGAGATCAGCTCGGCGACCAGGGGGATCGCGCCGCCGCCGCCGGTGAGCAGCACGCGGCCGAGGTCGCCGATGCCGAGCCCGGCCCGGTGCACAGCGTCGCGGATCAGGTCGATGGAGTTCAGCAGGGGCCCGCGCAGCAGGTCTTCGAGTTCGCCGCGCACCAGCCGGACATTGCCGCTGTGTGTGTCCGCCGGATTCAACGGCGCGCGAACGACGGTCGCGGTATTTATGGAGAGCTCTTCTTTGGCCGTTCTGCAGCGCTCGCGCAAAGCCGACAATTCCCGTTCGACCGCGGGATCGTACGGGTCGAAATCATTTGCGAGCGTGGCGTTTGCCAGCACGTAGCGCATGGTCAGCAGATCGAATTCCGCGCCGGCGATGTCCGTGGTCCGCAGCGGTGTGCCGAGCACACTCGCGCGATCGCCGGTGCGCACGACGGAGACGGTGAGGCCGGTGGCGCCGAGGTCGTACACCAGCACCGCGCCGTCGCCGAGCGGGCCGTGCGTGGACTCGAGCCAGCGCAGCGCCGCGACCGGCTCCGGCACCAGGGTCACCTCGCGCAGGCCGGCCCGATCGAGGGCGGCGCGCTGGATGTCGACGGTGTGCGCGGACCACCAGGCCGGGTGGCAGGCCACGGTCGATCCGTATTCCTTTGCCCGCGAGTCGATCTCGTCCATCAGGCAGGCGACGGCCGAGGCGACGAGGTCGGCGGCCGAATGCGCCGAGCCGTCCTCGGCGAGCATGTCCACCGGATCGCCGACCCTGGCGAGGAAACCCTCGACCAGCACGTCGCTGGAGTGCCGCCCGGTCGCCCGCGCCGCCGTGCCGAAGGTGGGCGGCGCGTCGGCCGCCAACCGCAGCACGCTGGGATGGGTGACAACGCCGTCGCCCGTTGCCGCCACGGCGACCGAATTCGACGCTCCGACAGTGATGCCGAGCGCCAGACGCTGTGTCATTCGTGAACCCCGTTCGAAAAACTCTGTGGTCCGGTGTCGCTGCTGTGTAGTCCGAGTGCGGCAGGCGGTACGAGCGCGCCGACGCACTCGTTGTTTCGGTTGCTGGCCGTCCGCCGTTACCGCCCCCGGGGAAGTTCCGGGGAAATTCCCCTAATACGACGGGTGCCCCTAAGGGCGAGCCCGGGTGAGTTGTGGGGGTCGGCCCCGTTACGCGTAACGAGTGGCGGCCCTAGCGTGAAATGCATTCCAACGACGCGGATCGCGGAGGTCCGCCGGCTCTCAGGAGATTTTCTGATGACACCCAACGCGATTCTCGAGTTCATCCTCAACCTGCTGCGCGATCACGAAGCGGCGGTGGGTTACTGCGCGAATCCGACGCAGGCGCTGGTGGCGGCGGGTTTGCCCGCCGTCACCCCGGAGGACATCGCCGCCGTCGCCCCGATGGTCGCCGAGTCGGCCCTGGTCGCGGGCGGCTCCCAGCTCTCGGCGATCGTCGCGGCGGGCGCGCAGACCGGTGCCGCCGCCGTGCTCGGCGCCGCGGGCACCGTCGGTGCCGCCGCCGCGGCCGAGGCGGGATTGAACGTCGGGGCCGACCTCGGCATCGACCTCGGTGGTCAGGTCGGGACGGGTATCGACCTCAACGCGGGGCTCGACACCGCTGTCGACACGGGCCTGCAGGTCGGCGCGGAACTCGGCGCCGGTCTGTCCACCGGGCTCGGTGCCGTCGCCGATATCGGCGCGAATCTGTCGGCCGCGGTCGGCGGTGCGCTCGGCGCGGCCGGGCAGGCCGTGACCGGAATCGGCGCGAACGTGCAGGGCGCCGTGGATGCGGGGCTGCACGCCGCGACCGGCCTCGAGACCAGTCTGTCCGCGGGCCTCGGTGGTGCGCTCGGCGCGGTGGGGCAGGTTACGACCGGGATCACCACCGGCCTCGATGCCGCGATCGGCGCGGGCACCCAGGTCGGCGGGGATCTCGGTGCGGGATTGCAGGGTGCCGTGCAGGCGGTGACCGGCGTGACCGCCGGGCTCGATGCCGCCGTCGGCGCCGGTGCCGACCTCGGTGCCGGTCTGTCCACAGGTCTGCAAGGCGCGGTGGATGCCGGAGCCCAGTTGGCGGGCGGGCTCGGTGGCGGGTTGTCCACAACCATTGGCGGCGTGGCGAATTCGGCGACGCAGGTGACGGCCGGATTGGAGACCGGCTTGACCGGTGGGCTTGGTGCGGGTGCCGATCTCGGTGCCGGCCTGAGCTCGGCGGTCGGTGCGGGCGCGCAGCTCGGCACCGGCCTGGAGACGGGGCTTTCCGGTAGCGCGGACGCGATCCTCGGCGCGGGCGCCCAGCTCGGCGCCGACCTCGGCACCGGCTTGGGGACGACTGTGGATAGTTCGATCAATGCGGGTGCGCAGGTCGGTTCGGGCCTGGAGACCGGGTTGTCCACAGGTCTCGGTGGTGCGCTCGATGCCGGCGCGCACGCGGCGACGGGGTTGGAAGCGGGGTTGTCCACAGGACTTGGTGCGGTTGCGAATGCCGGTGCTGGTGTGGGCGGCGGACTTTCGGCTGGTCTCGACAGCGCAGCCGGTGTTGGTGCGCAGGTCGGAGGGGGTCTGGAGACCGGTATCGGTGGCGTCATCGACGCGGGCGGGCACGTCGGTTCGGGGCTGGGGACGGAATTGTCCACAGGTCTTGGTGGTGCGCTCGATGCTGGCGCGCATGCGGCGACGGGGTTGGAAGCGGGGTTGTCCACAGGACTTGGTGCGGCGGCGAATGCCGGTGCTGGTGTGGGCGGCGGACTTTCGGCTGGTCTTGACAGCGCGGCCGGTGTTGGTGCGCAGGTCGGAGGGGGTCTGGAGACCGGTATCGGTGGTGTCGTCGACGCGGGTGGGCACGTCGGTTCGGGCCTGGAGACCGGGTTGTCCACAGGAATTGGCGGCGCACTCGATGCGGGAGCGCACGCGGTGACCGGTTTGGAAGCTGGGTTGTCCACAGGGCTCGGAGCGGCGACGAATGCCGGTGGCGCACTTTCCGTGGGTCTCGACGGTGCACTGGACGCGGGCGGGCACGTCGGCTCGGGTCTGGAGACCGGACTGTCGACCGGACTCGGCACGGCCGCTGGGCTCGGTGGGAGTTTGTCCACAGGGCTCAATGGAGCAGTGGATAGTGCAGCGAGCCTTGGCGGTTCGCTCGGCAGTGCCGCGCATGGGGCTGTGGATGCCGGTGCGAATCTCGGCGGTGTGGTGGAGGCTGGTGCGGGACTTGGTAGTTCACTCGGTGGTGTAGTGGATGCTGGTGCGGGCGTCGGCGGAACGATCGGTAGTGCGGTGGATGCGGGTGCGGGTCTCGGTGGTTCGCTCTCCGGCACGGCGCAGGGTGCTGTGGATACCGGTGCGGGACTCGGTGGTTCGCTCGGCAGCGTGACCCACGGTGTTGCGGATGCGGGTGCGGGTCTTGGCGGTT
>NZ_BAGH01000401.1 GCF_000308715.1 Nocardia tenerifensis NBRC 101015 | reverse complement strand
GCACCCGAACCACCTCTACCTGGACCGCGCCGAACTCCGCGCGCTCGCCGAGCTGCTACGCGAAATCCCCGATCTCGCAGCCGATCTGATCATCTCCACCACCCGTCAGTCCCGGCTCAGCACTCGCGGCGACTACCGGATGAACCGCAGGCCGAGCGAGCAGCCGCTGCCCTACAACCCCGCCGCCTCCCGCGCCGCCGACGAGTTGCACGCGGTGCTCGTGTCGTGGGTGCGGCTGGTCTGCGAGCAGCGCGGGCTCGACTACACGGGCGCCACGTCCACCCCCGACCTGGCCCGCTGGCTCGACCGAAACCTCATCGCGCTGGCCATGACCGAGGGCGCGCAGGGCGCACCCGAGGACATTCGCACGGTGGTCCAGGCCGCGTTGTGGATAGTCTGCCCGCCGGCGGCGCCGGTCGTGCTCGACGACGAGATGGTGCGGCGGGCTCGGCGGCATCGACTCAACGCGTCCGGGATCGCCGCGCTCGCAAAGGAACTCGGCCCCGAGTATCACGGACTCACCGTCCGGCGGATCCAAACACTCAGGAACGCGCGGAAAATCGCGCCGCTGCCCGGGCCGTGGGCTCCGGGATGGCCCGAGTTGTACGTGGTCGGTCCGGTTTTGGACGAGCATCTCGCGTATCCGACGCGGCGGCGTTCGCGGGCCGACGCGAATTGATTTGGCACGGGGAACGTCTCGCGGGCGATCGGCGTGCGCGGCCGAAAGTTACAGTGCTGTCGTATGAAATGAATCACAGCATAACTCTCGAATTACTGGGTGTCCGAAGCATTTCGGACCCATGCTCCCTCGTTGCCGGATACGCAACGCCGACACTGGCCCGCCCTGTTCCTCGACAGTACTGGCGGCGCGTCAACATGCCGATATGTGACTTCGATGCCGCGCGCCACGTCAGACCGTAGAAGTCACCGCGACAAGCCTGATTCGCGGGCATTGTTCCGAATCTTCGATGTGCATGCTTCGTTAACAGTGGGCAATTACACCGAATTCGTGGATGTGGCTGAAAGGTCGCTGGGTCAGAAAACCCCGTGATACAACAAAGCTCGCTCGGCAACCAGCAGGTCGCCGATGGAGGACCTAATTCTTCAAGGGGAAGATTCCTATATGAGCAAGATTCGCGTGTTCGGCGTCGTGTTCGCGGCCACCGCAGGCATCGCCCTGGCCGGCTCCGGCCTGGCCTCGGCCGACACCGGCACCGGCTCGGGTACCGGCTCCGCCAAGACCGGCGCGGCCGACACCGACACCGGCTCGGCCACCCTGATCATCGACCTCCTGAAGCTGATCACCACGGGCTCGGCCGAGACGACGTAGCGGAAAGCGCCGATATGTCCTGACCCTCATCAGGGGACGTATCAGCCGGACGGACAGACATGATTGCCCCGCCTCACCAGAGGCGGGGCAATCGTCGTTTCCGAGTCCGTCACCCGTCATGTTCCGACTGCTCGAAAGTAGCCATCTACCTGCATTTTCGAACGAATTCCGTATGCAGGGGTTGACATCCGCCACGCTTTAGGTGAAACTTTGTGCAGCGCCAGAGCTGCGCCCTCATCCCGAACTTCACCGGGAAAACCCCGCACTACCAATCACTTTCACACCCCCCATTCGTCGTGGCCCCGCCGAGTCTCCGGCCGGGCCACGAACAATGCGGCAGCAGAGCACATTTCACTCTGCCCCCCACCGTGTGGCATGCCCCCGAAAATTCTTCGACATCGATGAACAGCGGGCAAGAGCCTGCCACATACCCGCCCCGGTTACCGCTCCCGTCTCCCGCCGACCTCTCGCTCGCGGTAGCAGACGGAAGAAGCGACCGGGGCGTTTCGCCCCACCCCCGATACACCTGATCGGGGGTGGGGCTTCGCTCTCTCGGCCGCTGAAAACGACCGGCGCCGTGAACCTTTCAACACATTGAGGTCCGACATGGACAAGACAGTCCTGGCGATGCTCGAGCTGGCCGACCATGCCACCCCCGCCGCCCCGCTCACCATCGACCACGCGCACGAGTCGATGCAAGTCCACCGTGCCTGCTCCACAGACCACTGTCGCCGAAAAGCGCTGGCTTTCAACACTTTGATCGCCGCGGGCCGCATCGTCCCCGATTCGTCGCGCGTCCGTGAGTGATCTGGTTCGCCGGTGCACCGAGTATGTAATGGATGGTGAATCATGATTCCCGGTTATCACCCGACCGCAGGCGGAGAACCGACGAGCGGTCAGGTCCGGTTCGGCGGTCCGCTCGCCGGACCGAACAGCAGGCCGTGGCTACGCCTTGCCGAGGGCGGCGAGGTAGAACAGGAACGCCGGGACTACGACGACGGGCCGCTCTCGGTACAGAAGCCCGGCATCATCGGCCGTTTCCTCAACTGGCCCACTATCGCTCGCGACCTGGGCGCCGGCGCGGGCAAAGCGCTCTTCGCGGCCGCCACCGGTGGCATGGGCGAGGCGGCAACCGCGTTCACCGCACTGACCAGCATGGCCGGTGAGGCCGCGAGCGTGGTGCAGGCCTTCGGCGGTCAAGCCACCGCCGCGCTCGGTGGCGCGCAGCGCGATCTGGTGCAGAGCATGCTGAAGAACGCGCCGCTGCCGGTTCTACCTACACCTCAGATTCGCACGCTCGCCGAACAATTCCCCGGCGGGGTGCAAGTCGACCGGACCATATCGGTCAACGTGATCAAGCCGGAAGGCAACTTTTCCGCGCACGCACGCACCCCGCGGCTGAGCAACGCGGCCGCCACTTACATGGCTCACCTGCCATGATCAACCCCTGACTGCGGCGGCCTCCGAAAACCTTTGTGGTTGACCATCGGGCCGAGCCTGCCGCGAATCCGTCCTCGCTTCATATGTCTCCCGCCTAGCCAGCGCGGTTGTAGACGCGACGAGGGCGCTGGAACCCCGCCCGCGAGACCCTCCGGACTCGCGGGCGGGGGCATTCCCATCACCCGTTTCGCGACGTTGTTGCGCCGTTGGCGAGAGGAGGTGATGGCGATGCTCGCTGTGATCCAAGACATCGTGAAGCTGATCGGCGATCTGCTTCCGCTGGTACTGCCGCTGTTCGGCTTCTGACGCTGAGGCGCAGTGCGCCAACACTATTCGTTCCGCCGAGACCATCGAAAATCCGACCCTGGAGAAGATCGTGACCGCTTCCGACGATTCCACCGCCCTCGCGGCGTCCATCGCCACCGACACCCAGGCCATCGTCGCCCGCATCGCGACGCTCAGGGCCGACATCGACGTGTTGTACAACCTCGCTCAGGGCGTTGCCATGGCCGTCTTGGCCGCACAGCCGGTTCCCGCCCCGTCGCCACTGCCGTCGGGAACACTCGGCGCCAGCGTCGCGGTCGGTCCCGCCCCGGAAGCTGTGTGATGCCGACCTATCCCGCCGCAGGGGAGTTCCCCGACTTCGAACAGTTCATGGTCGATCTGTTCAGCCCGATCGCCGGCACCGTAACCGCCTTGCCCGCAACGGCTTCGGCGTTGCAATCGGCACTGCCATTGATCTGGGTGCGCCAAACCGGTGGCTCGGTGGACATCAACGCGATCACCTACAAGGCGAAGGTGAGCGTCGCCGCGTTCGGGACCACCCGTGGGCAAGCACAGCAACTCGCCGTGCAGATTCGGGATGCGATGTTGGCGGCGCCCGCTACCAGAGTGAACGGCGTGCTCATCGACTACACCGAGGAAGCAGCCGGGGAGGAGCTCAAATTCCACCCGCCGATCCTGCGGCGTAGCCGAGGTCTGACCGAGGTCCCCGACCTGGATCCGCTCAACCAGATGGTCGAGATCGCCTTCTCGATCGAAGCCCGCCGCCAGTAGGCGGGTCGAACCCCGCCGGAGACGGGGCCCCTCGGCACCACCGGGTGCCGCTTCCGTAATCATGCCCGCCCGTGCGGGCGCCCGAATGGAGACTCATGCCTGCCACCAATTTGACGGCACTGAAGGCCGCGCAGCGGTCGCTGCTGCTCAAGCCGCTCGACGCCGCTGTGTTCATCGCCCCGTGGTACACCCCGGCGCCCGCGCAGTTGACCGACAACGGCGCGTCCCTGCAGCCGCTGCCCGCCGCGTACCAGTCCGTCGGCCTGATCGACAAGAAGACCGGCGTCGCCTTCGCTCGCGGTATCACCGCCGCGCCGATCGAGTCCTACGGTGAGCTTCAGCCGGTCCGTAACGACGTCACCAGCGACATCACCACCATCGAGTTTCAGCCGCAGCAGACCAACGCGGTCACGCTGAACCTGGCCACCGGCGCGAACATGCAGCAGGTGATCGCCAACAGCAGCTCGGGCGAGGTCTTCTTCCCGCAGCCGGCCAGCGAACAGATCACCTACTACTCGGCGATCATCATCGGCAAGGACGGCAACGACGCCGCCCCGATCTACGTCTACAAGGTGCTGCCCAAGGTCGCCGTGAGCAAGTACGGCGGCGAGCAGTGGAACCCGACCGAGGTGCTCGCGCAGAAGCTGACGCTCGTCGCGTTCAAGGACGACACCGCCGGTTACGCCGTCGCGCACGGCTTCGGTGGCCTCGGCTGGAAGCAGCTCGTGGCCAAGTCCGGCATCAACTACTCCGCGACCGGCATCGTCGTCGCGCCGAACACCCTCGCGGTGCCGCGGACCACCGCGTCCGCCCCGCTCGTGGTCACCGATCAGCTCGGTGGCCTGATCGCCAACTCCTCGGTGGTCTTCAGCTCCTCGGCCAACTCGATCGCGACCGTCGCCGCGAGCGGTGTCGTCACCGGTGTCGCCGTCGGCACCGCGACCATCACCGCGTCCTACACCCCGGCCGGCGGCGGCGCGGCCATGACCGCCACCTGCGCGGTCACCGTCAGCTGACCACTGCCCTGAAACGTGGTGGCGTGGCGCGTATCTCCGGTTGCGGCACGCCACCACTTCCTTGTTCATTCCCGGAGAGAAAGCGGGTCATGGTGTCTGCCATCCCCACTCAATACCCCGTCACCCTCACCGACGGCGAGCACGAGTACCCGGTGTCCAACGCCTCCGAGTACGTCAACGCCGTCTACTCCCTCGGCCACAGCCTCAAGGTCGAAGCCGAAGACGCGGCCGAGTCCGAGCCGGCCCGCCGCCGCTCGGCGTCGAAGTCCAAGTAACACAACAAATCCGGAGACCCCCCATGGCAACCCCGCACAATGAAACAGGCGGCCGCTTCTTCGAGCTCCGGCAGGAGCTGGCCCCGCGCCGCCGAGCTCCCTACCGGCTGACCGAGGACATCACCATCGCCCCAGTCACCCGCGGTCAGGTTCTGGCGCTGCGCCAGGTGCGCGACGACGATCAGCAGATGGCCATCGTGCTCGGCGACCAGCACGAGGCCGTCGAGGAGTTGTTCGCCGAACGCCCACTCGACGAGTGGTACGCCTTCCAGCGAGACCTGTACGCGCACATGTTCGGCCAGGGCGCCACGGAGCTGCCGGGGGGATCCGAGGGCTCGTAGAGTTCTGGGACCGCTTCGGTGCCGCGCTCGACTACGACTTACTCGAGCGCGGCATCGATGTCCGAGACTGCTTCGGGCCCAACGGACTACGCACCCGCGACTGGCGCACCATTTGGGCGTTCAAAGACCGGCTGCCGCACGGCTCGCACTACAAGTCGGCGCTCGCGATGGATCGCGAACTCGCCGAACAGATTCTCGCCGTCGAGGAAGCAACACCGCTGGACGTCGATTCCTACGAAGTTCCGACCGAGCCGTCCGGCCCCACCCCCGAGGGCTACACCATCGACTCCTACCTGCTGCTGTCCATCATCGACGCGCTCCAGGGAGTCCAAGCGGCGGTCATCGCCGCAGCGGGGGCCGATCCACCGCAGATCAGGCCGATGCCGCGCCCGACGTCGGCACTGGAAATCGTTCGCGACGAACGTCGCGATCGGTCGATGCAGAGCCTCATCGACCAATTCAGCTCGACCGAGCACTGAGCACTGAGCTGAACCGCTGGCCCTCCTGCGGCTGCCCACAACCCATCGCCCGCGCCGGGCACACCCCCAATTCCGCTGTGCGGAGCCGACATCCCGAATGGAGGCGATGAGCCGTGGGCAACAACGACCTCGGCGGTATGCCGGATACCACCGGACGTAAAGAAGGCGATACCTGGACCGGGAAGAACGACCAGGGCCAGACGGTCATCTACACGATCCCGAAGGGCAACGGAAACCAAACCGTCGACCAAACCGTCACCACTCCGGATGGCACCGTCCTCGCGCAGTCGCGGGTGGTGTCCAACGGCGCCGGCGGTTGGCAGCGGTGGACCGACGTCACCGGTGGCACCGCCGTGTACACGGGCCAGGACACCGGCCAATCCAACGCTTATGCACAGCTTTACAACCCTGGGACGTCGACCAAGGGCGCTCCGGACAGCGTCTACGGCCTGAGTCCTGACCTGAAGCAGAACTTTCCGCTCGTCGAGAACGGCCAGGTCGTCGGGCAGCTCCAGACCAAGGATCACGGCGGTGGCCTGGTCGACAACTATTACATCAATAAGGACGGAGTTCTCACTCAGTGGCGATCCAACCCGACCGAGAACGGCGGGATGGTCACCAATCAGAAGAGTGAGGTCGACAGCACGGGCCATGGCTGGTACGCCGCCGGGGGAATGCCCGGCGGTGGCGGTCTGCTCTGGGATGTCTCGCCGTCGCTCGACGGCGGGCAATTCTGGACGAACACCGAAAAGACCAACAGCGGAACGCATTTCAGAACTTACAACCCGCAAACCAACGCATCGACCGACAAATACATCGGTGATAAGCCGAACACCGGCTACTACCTGGAGCACAGGGAAGACGGAACGACGGTTCGCAGAGGCGACGACGGTTCCTACATCCTGCTGGACAAGTCCGGAAAGGTGCTCGAGCAGCGGGGCCCACGGCCCGAGGAAGAAAAGCCGGATACGCGCAGCAAGTGGCAGAAGTTCCTGGATGGTGCCGACAATTTCGGCGATGGCATCGGGGAGAGCGCCGCAGGCCTGTACCACGGCATAAAAGCCCTGGCCGGCCAGGAAGGCAGTGCCAAAGAGGCGTGGCTCGGTCTCGGTCTCGGGTTCGCGACGGTCGGCACCGGTGTCACCATGCTCGGGATCGACGCGGTCGAATACGCCCGCGGTGCTCCCGGCGTCGACGCGAATACCTTCAAAGACGATGCCTTGGGGACGCTCAACGCCACCTCGGAACTCCTCATCGGAACCGACTGGACCGGCTTCTCCGAACACCCCGCGGAGACTCTCGGCAACGCCACCTTCGGCGGACTGACGTTGCTCGGCCCCAAGGGGCTCGGCAAACTCGGCGGGAAACTGCCGCCGGGCTTGCCGGAGACGGCGGTGAACGGCGTCAGCTCGCTCGCTGACTGGGCGCAACAGTACGTTCCCGCGCCAGGGAAATACGCATTCCCCGGCGGACTCGGTGACGGGCTTGCCATAAAACCCGACATATTCGGGATAGACAACGGCAGGGGCTCGCCCCGGCCGGGCGGCGATGGCCTCGCCGACGCTCCAGGTAGAGATCGCGGCGGCAGCGGTCCCGACGGCTCCAGCCCCGACGGTGCGCCCATTCGACCCGGAGGGCCGAACCTCCCGCTCGTGCCGGAGGGCATGCTCGATCCCAAGGATCCCTCCACCGATGTTCTACCCAGCGAAATGCCCGACAATCATGCTCGAGCAGGAGATCCGTCGGGCGAACACGGTTCTCCGGCCGTTCCTGAGCCGTATACCGGTCCTTCTTGGCTGGCACCGGAAGGTGTCATACCCGAGGGCATCAGAGTAGGCGAGAATGGAGGTTGGTACCAATCGGGCCCTAATGGCGGACAGGTCAGAAAGCCTGAATGGGCGAAAAAGAATCCGTCGGGCGAAAAGCCACTTCCTCCTGGACCCGAGCAGCGGGCTCTGGAGAAAGCCACCGAACCCAGTCGGGACGGTATGGTTCCGATGGACCCCAAGGACTCCTGGGATGTGTCACCACCCGGGTTCACCAACACCGCGGGCGTTCGAGGGTTTGTCGGTGATGCGCTCACCCGTGCGAAATATCTCGCCCAGGGCTACCGGTTGGTCGCAGCCGGTGAAAAGGCGAAGATACCCATCCCCGGAAAACCCGGTGAGTTCTTCAAACCGGACTTTATCTTCGTCCATCCGAAGACCGGCGAAATACTTCTCGTCGAATCGAAATTCAACTCGTCCCCGTATCGGCCGGACCAATTCGAGGGGTACCGGTACTACAAAGACGGTGGCAAGTATCTCGAGATAGACTCCGCCAAGAATCCTGACCTCGCTCAGGCTCTTCGAGACCTCGAAATCAACCCGGCCGAGGCAACCGTATCGGGCGTCGAGACGGTGCGATGGAACGAAGGCTGGGGTCCGACGGATGATATCTTGCAGCGTGCAGCCGATGACACCGGTTTCGGAAATCTCGTCGACGGTACGGCCACGGATCCCAAGTGGCGCGACTCGGCGCTCGGCGCCACTGCGGCACTGAATGCTGAAGCCGCTCGTCGCGCTTTCGAGTCGGGCCGGTACGTGGACGCTGCGTACTATGAGGCTAGAAGCCTCGCGCTCGAGGGGCTCAGGCTCGTAGAGCCAAGTCAACAGGCCCTCCAGCAGGCACTGTTCGGTAATGGCGGACGGCCACAGGCGGAAAATATTGCTGGGGCTCTTGCTCTGCCCGTCGACAACTTGACCGGCGTGGTCGAAGCCGGCGCGAACGCACTGTCGTCGCTGGCAGCTGCCCTGCCCATGCTTCCCACCGCAGCCGTTCATCCGGTCTTCCGTCGTGGTGGACAGCAGGTGGATCAATCCATGACGGTCACCATCGCCACCCGAATCGGCGACGGCAATCGGCTCTCTCGCGCTGAGGAATCGCAGCTCATGACACACGGAGCCCACTTGTGCTGAGCCGCGGGACACTCTGCTCGGCGCGATTTCTTGGTTTAAGGTGTGATGATTGCTCGGAGAGGGGACTGTTGTGGCTGTCAGTACGGCGCGGTTGACGAAGTTGGTTGCTGCTGCTGTGACCGAGGCATCACTCGCGGCGGGCTATGTAGCCAGTGAACCGCTCGACGGGATGGATGTCGCCGAGCCGGGTTCGCGTAAGCCTTCCTGGGGCAGGGTGTGGTGTGCCAAGGCTGATAGCGGGTGTCCGCATATGACAGCCGCCGTCATGGCGACCGTTCAAAAGGATGGCTTTGGCGGGGTCGGTATCAACGCGCGGGCTTGGATCGTGTCGGCGGCCGTCGCGGATGTCTTGCGGGACATGCCCGGTGCGGCGTTGGCCGGCGGCGGTGCCGAACCCAATTTTCTGGAGTCGGTGTTGTTCGGGTTCTTCGAACATCCGCAGGATCCGCGCGAGATCTCGGTGGCCGGTGAGGCGGCGATCGCTGACGGGGTAGGCGAGTTCACCCGGTTGCTCGCCGGTCCGGTCGAGGACTGGTTCGCGGCGCGCGGCAGTGTGAGCGCTTTACTCGAACTCGCGCTACTGCCGAACTTGACCGGTCTGGATCGGGCGAATCCCGATCCGGTGCGATTACGGGGAATCGTCATCCTGTGTGCGTTGAACGGCCGATCACGCGATGCGGCGGCCTTGATCGATGAGTACTTACGCCGAGACGGCTTTCATAAATGGGACTCGATCGAGCAGGCGTCGGCTTTCGATGCCGCCATGCGCGAGCGGTTTCCAGAATACCGACAAGCACGCGGAGATTGAGCTCTAGGCTCCGCGGAGTCATGCCTCCGTTGCCGATCGGCAGGGTGGCGGGCAGCTCCAGGATCCGGAAAGAGGTTCGATGGCGATCATCGAATACGGGTCGATCGATCAGCTCGCGCTGAGCGCCGACGGCCGACTGTCCTTGGCGATGATCGAGGACCGGCCTTATAAAGACGAGGACACAGCGGTTCTCATCGAAGACTTCATCCGGAAGTTCAATTTCTATCTCCATGCTATTCGCTCTGGTTACGTACAGCGGCTGGCAGACGCGGATGGGCTCGAGACCGGCGGCATCGAGATCGTATTGTTCAGTGAAACCCGACCACCCGAGGCGATCACGGACTTTCTCTCCTCGGTCAGTCGCAACATGGCCGACCAGGGCATCGGTGCCCACTGGGAGTCGCTGGCATCCGACGAGATCGGGCTAGCGATGATCGAACGCGCCATTGCCGACGAGATCCTTGCCGCCCTTCCGGCGGGCTGGCGCTCGGCAGCTTGGGAAGTGGTGCTGGTCGGCGGGCGGGGTGTCGGAAGTATCCGCGTCGATAGCGCAGACGGCTCCATACTGAATATACGGCCGTCGCGAACTCTGCAATTGTTACTGTTAAAGCACAAGAAGGCTTCCTACGACACATTGGCTGGAGCATGGTTGAGTGGGCAGATCTGTCTCACTGCTCCGGACCGCCATCGGGCACAATTCTCGAAATCGGTGATTCCGGATTGGGCAATGCCGATAGATGCGCAAAAACTAGAAGACGAGTTGGCGGCCTATCCGCGCGTTGACAGCAATATTCCGGTATGGATTCGCAACTGCTCCAATGAGCTGGATCCGTGACGGTCGATATCGCTGCCAGGACCGTCGAGGTCCACAATATGTGGGAACTTGCGTCGGTACTGACCAGCGGTACGCACATCAAGCATTGCAATTCCTGCGCAAAAGGTGCCTAGGAGACTTGTAGGGCAGTCGTTTCCGACAAGACGGCCACGGCCGGGTCAGGCCAGTATGGAGAGAGGTGGAGCCGTATGGCCGGTAAGATCGAAACTCTGAAAGAAATGATGACCGTCGCCGCGGCCGAGGCGATGGAGCCGCTCGGCTATGTGCGATACGACTATCCCGATCCGGCAGGCGGTGTCTATTTCGCTGCTCGAGACCGTGGTATGCCCGACGTTGTCCCGATCGTGCGCATGGGTCTGGACCGGCATAGTAGAGGCGGTCTCGAAGTCTTCGGTTCGACGGATCTTCTCGCACCGCGCGTAGGTGAGGTATTCAGAACCATGCCGTCCGACGCGCTTCTTGAACGCGATGTTCGCGATGGCCAATTTCTCGACGTCATCGAGTCCAAAGGCTTCGACACGTTGGTTGGCAGCACTGACTCGTCAGTCGGTCGTCCCATGCTCGACGCGGCGGGCGTAGGGGCCAAGGTGGAGTGGTTCACCAGGGTCGTTGCCCACCAGGCCGCCGATTGGTTCGGAAAGCGCGACAGCATGGCCAAGCTGATCGACTTGGCGCAATACTCACCGCCCGGCGTCACACCGAAGCGCGTCGGCCCGCGTCGGCTCCGCGCGATGGTGGTGTTGTGCTTGCTCAATGAGGCGAGCGATACTGCGGTCGCGCTGATGGAGTGGTACCTGGGACTGGACAGCTACATGGCGGATACGGCCGAACGGGTCGCGGCGTTCGATGTCGCCTTGCGCGAACGGTTCCCTGAATACGCACAGCGGCGGACACGCTGACCGGGCGGGCTCGTGTGGGGCACGGGGCAGCGACCCGTGCGACGAGCCCCGGTCAGAGACGCACCGCCGCGTTGTATCGAATGCTGTAATCCGCTATGGCACTGAACAGCCCGACGTAAAAAGCGGCCTCGGGCTCACGCTGCGCGATGGGCGCGGACGGGTCTTCCGAATACTCCAACGTGTCGTACCAGTCGTCGAACCGATACCCTTCGGGCTGAAGTTCCGGAATGGTGGACATGTCGAGTCCGATTACCGTCGCAAGAGCCTGGCATTGGGCGCGCAGCTCGTTCGCCGACGCGATGGTGAGCAAGCCGTTGTCATAGACCTCCGGCACCGGCAGCAATCCGGTGAACGCCACGGGGAGCAGGATGTCGGCGTAGTCGCAGGCGAACGTGCTGTCTATTCCTCCGGTCGGACGCGGCATCGGCGTAACCGGTAGGGACGGTAGCGTTTCCGCGCACAGGTCCTCGAAGGCCGCCGAATCTATGCTCATGCTCTCTTCGAATCCGCCGCCGCCGGTAATCGTGTCGAGACCAGGTAAGCCCGCGGCGACCAGCGCCGCGTCGACCTTCGCGAACCCCGCACCGTTGGCATGGCTGTGCAGGTCGGACAGATCGTACGGCGAGAAATAGCGGCCCACGATGCCGGACGCTACCACCGCGCCCCGCCTCGGAGCATCCACGCTGAGCGCTACCCGAAATCCGGAGGGAACCGATCTCCGATGACAGGACGAGATCATGATCCGATCGACCAGGTCGCGATCCGAGCTGGCCTAACTCATCGCCTTCCGGTGTTCAGCCATGACCGACGATAAAACTACGGTGTCGTTATGATTGGCCTGTGAACGCTGATATAGCCGACGTAGTTCAGATCGCTCGAACTGCGGCAGATTTCGAATGGACATGGACGGTTGACGACGTTGACCGTTTCACATCGTCCGCAGGTTGGAACGTTAAGAACAGGCGCGAGTTGGGTGCCACGTTGGTGACGAATCTTCGGATCGAGGAGCCGCTGGCGCAGGCATTCTTCGGAAATGATCTGAAATATATCTTGGTTTTCCTCGCC
The DNA here is from genome assembly GCF_000308715.1 of Nocardia tenerifensis NBRC 101015. GTDB lineage: Bacteria > Actinomycetota > Actinomycetes > Mycobacteriales > Mycobacteriaceae > Nocardia > Nocardia tenerifensis. The sequence continues at coordinate 34,750 of NZ_BAGH01000401.1, read as the reverse complement.
GACTACGTCGAGGATGCCGACCCTGCGCGTACCGCCGAACTCGTCGATCACTTCGCGGACCTGAGCCAGGAGATGATTGCCGTGCTCGGTTCGCCGACCGCGCAACGTCCGGGGCGAGAGCCGAACATGAAGTGGGCTCGGCCCGACGTGGTCGTCGAACTCCTGGGATATGAATTCGGTTTTCAACTCAAGCTCGAGAATCCGAAATACCGCGAATGGCAGGATCGGTTTTGATCATTATCGCGGGCGGGGTGAGTCGATGGCTGCTTGGACACGCTTTGCCGCAGCGTTGACAGTACTGCGTGACTTCTTCAGCGTCGACGTACCCGCCGGACCGCGGATCGATGCGTGGGTGGACGGGTCGGACGAGCCGCCCGACCTCAGCGACATGTCGGACTACATAGCCGGTTCCGCATAGCGGTTACCGCGCTGAGGGCCGGTCGAACTGACAGCGAGATAGCCGCGTCGAAAGTATGTCGTCGACGCTCCATAACCTTCCGCGACCGCCGCGACGACCGAACGGTTATCGCGGCGGCCGCCGTCGACCCCACCCGTCGACCAATTCCATTGATAGCCCGATGAATACCTGGCAGTGAGGTTCCCATGATCTACTCGACCACCCTGCCCGCGCAGGCCGCGGGCGGCGCCGATCTGATTGCGGTCGCGGGTGTCTACTCGCAGGAGTTCTACAGCGGCGACACCGTGACCGATGTCGAGATCGTCGCTCCCGCAGGGTATTCGACGGTTGTCGGCGCGGCGACGAACAATGTGACGATCTCGGTCCGCCAGTTCCGAGCCGGTGCTGTCGTATCGACTTTCGCGAGTCTGACGACCACGACCGGCGTTTCGTTGTCCGCGGAGGGGCCGGTGTCGGTTCCCATCACCGCGCAACCGATCCTGTTACCCGGCGACGTCATCGACGTGCGGTTGCATCAGAACGGCAACGGCCAGGCGCTCGGCGCCGGACTCTTCGTCGCGGTGTACGTCAGCTGAGTTCGTCAAGGATGCGGAATCGCCGGCGGTAACGGATCGGCACCCCCGCGACCGGTGTTCGGGAAACACGGGCTAGCGACATCGACCCCGAGGTCGCCGGTCGAAGCCGCCGAGACGGTGAGCGTGTAGTGATCCGGGGTCGTCGCCTTCACCACATTCGGCGTCACGTTGGGCGCGTATTCGACCGGCCAACCGAGATACTGCCAGGCGGAACGGAATTCGGGTAGGTAGTCCCGAGCCGGTCGCGTACCGCCGACGACCAGATAGCCCAGCCAGAGTCCCAGCGGCGCGTCGGGCACTCGGTCGTCGAGCGTGCAGGTATCGACGAAACTGGTGCCGACGGCGCGGCCGTCCCACCGGTCCCGTGTCACCAGCGACAGTTCGGCGGGGAGCAGTCGCACGGTCTGCCGTAGATGCTCGATCGTGGCGGCTTGAGCCAGCCTTTCGGTGAGATCGGTGGCCACTGGGAAGTCGCTCACATACGTGAGTTCAGGTTTGGGTGTCCACTCCACCGCGGTCGAACCGGCGGAAGTCGGTTGCCGATCCCGACCACATCCGCCAGCGATCAGCAGCGCCGCCGACAACAGCAAGGCGGCCGCCGACCGAGCGCGACGCGACCTACCTCGCACGCTGCTACCCCCTCGACATCGGTTGTGCCACAGCCGCGAACCGCGAGCCAGGCACATCGCAGCCTACTGACCGTAACCGGACCGCGTGCGCCACCAGCGCCGCACAATCGAATGAAGGTGACAGCAATGGCCGACCCTGTGGATAACCGGTCGACTGCCAAGTTCCTTGCCGCACCCGGCCGCCTGCAACTGCCCGCGCCCGTCTTCGTGCCGCCGGTACTGCCGCGGGTCGACTTCCGTGAGCAACTGGACGCAATGCGCGCGTCGTTCGAACAGCGGCGGCCGATGTCCGTCGAGAGCGTGCCGACTCCGATCGATCGGCTGGTCAGCGGGATTATCGGCATGTTCGGAACGGGCAAGGCCGGGCCGCGATTCATTCAGGACGGTGACGAACGGACCCGGGCATCGGCCGAAGCCTTTACCCGCGTGACCGGGCACGCACCGAACGATGACGTCGATTGGGCAACCGCCGCCGCGCTCAATCCGAACAGCTACGACCCCAAGTACAAAGGTGCGCGACCTGAAATCCGCGTCGTCCGCATCGACAAGGTCGCCGATCAAGGAGTCGTGCGCGCCGACGCGTTCATCCGCGAAGACCGCGTGTTCAATTCCTCGACGTTGAAGTACAACCTCGGCGACGACCGCGGTCCGAACGCGAATTTCGATCCCGAAAATGCACGGATGGCGATGTACGTCGACTACCAGAACGGGCTCGTCGTCCTTCGGCAGAACCCGTCGGTGCAGGTAAACGGGGACGGCAGTACAGAAGCGAAGGCTGCGATACCGAAAGCTCAAGTCTGGCAGGGTAAGGACGGGTCGGTCCGGATCAAGTACACCGGCCACGACTCGTTCGCGCCCGATGTCGGTGACACTCTCGGCACGGTGAACGGGGACCTCGTCTTCACACCTGGCCACGGTGTGGCGGGGACTCCCGGTTCTACCGGCGTGACCGTCAACGGCAGGACGACCGAGTACCCCTGGCTGGAAATCTATCAGGACGCGCCGAACGGGAACCGGCACACAATCGATATTCAACGCCCCCCGGCCAAGATAGATAACGAGAAGCTCGGCCCGAACGTCGGACTGTTCATCGATCACGACATCGGGTCCGGCGTGCAGGCGATCGCACCGTTCCAGGAGCGGACGATCGTGCAGCGCGGACCGGACAACTTCAGCTACGCCCAGGTCGACAGACCGTCCGCCAACGCGGCCCCGGTCGGCAGCGCGCCCAAGGCACCCGTGTACGCGGACGGCGGCGCGGTCAAAGGCCCCGGCTCCTCGTTCGGCGACAAGGTTCCGGCGTGGCTCTCCGACGGCGAGTTCGTCATGAACGCCAAGTCGACCGAGGTGAACCGCCCCTTCCTGCAGGCGCTCAACGCGGATCCGTTCTACCTGCACAAGATGCTGGCCCAACGTTCCGAGCGTACGCAGCAGCAGGGCGGCACCCCCGCCATGTCCGGCGCGTCGGTGAATCAGCCCGCCACAGTGAATATTTCAGCCTCGAACACCGACGACATCGTCGGTCGACTGAAAGTGCTTGCCATGCAATGGGAACTGACCCATTCGTCGCGGTAAGGTCGAAGGCCTGTGCGGGCGTTCGATGCGCACTGCGGGTCGGCCATGAATCACGCCCGACGGTGGCGCCGATGGTTTCGGAAGGGATCGGTGTGGTCGTCAGTACGGCGCGGTTGACGAAGTTGGTTGCTGCTGCTGTGACCGAGGCATCACTCGCGGCGGGCTATGTAGCCAGTGAACCGCTCGACGGGATGGATGTCGCCGAGCCGGGTTCGCGTAAGCCTTCCTGGGTCAGGGTGTGGTGTGCCAAGGCTGATAGCGGGTGTCCGCATATGACAGCCGCCGTCATGGCGACCGTTCAAAAGGATGGCTATGGCGGGGTCGGTATCAACGCGCGGGCTTGGATCGTGTCGGCGGCCGTCGCGGATGTCTTGCGGGACATGCCCGGAGCGGCGTTGGCCGGCGGCGGTGCCGAACCCAATTTTCTGGAGTCGGTGTTGTTCGGGTTCTTCGAACATCCGCAGGATCCGCGCGAGATCTCGGTGGCCGGTGAGGCGGCGATCGCTGACGGGGTAGGCGAGTTCACCCGGTTGCTCGCCGGTCCGGTCGAGGACTGGTTTGCGGCTCGCGGCAGTGTGAGCGCTTTACTCGAACTCGCGCTACTGCCGAACTTGACCGGTCTGGATCGGGTGAATCCCGATCCGGTGCGGTTACGGGGAATCGTCATCCTGTGTGCGTTGAACGGCCGATCACGCGATGCGGCGGCCTTGGTCGATGAGTACTTACGCCGAGACGGCTTTCATAAATGGGACTCGATCGAGCAGGCGTCGGCTTTCGATGCCGCCATGCGCGAGCGGTTTCCAAAATACCGGCAAGTGCGCACACGCTGAACTCAGCCTAGGAGCTGTCACCGTGGTTGTCGCGGTGCACATCAGCCGTCGCTCAACCGCAGCGCCGATGACCGGCCACGTGTCGGCTGCGTCATGCGTAGCCGCGTCACGCCCGAGATGCGGGTATAGGTCCGCGTCACAACACCATTGACTTCAACACCGACGACATCGTCGGTCGACTGAAAGTGCTTGCCATGCAATGGGAACTGTCCCATTCGTCGCGGTAGCAGGCCGCCGCCGGCGGTCGTTCGACAGCCGAATTCGGTTCGGCCATGCGCTATTTGAAATCCACAGAAGAGAGGTGAACTTGTGGCGTCGAATGCCGCGATGATCACGATTACCGGGGTCGACGGGTCACGATGGACGGTGGCCGGCCAGGGCCGCGGCCAAGAAGGGGTGGAACTGGCCACGTCGCCGAGCGGGTTGTACGACGCGCCGGTGTCGACGATCTGGAACCAGACCGCGTTCCAGATCGGCTCCTCCTTCGGCGGATACCGCATCAACAAGCGTGATGTTGTCTTCGCCGTCAACATCTTTCAGACTCCGGGCCTTGCCTGGGAGTCGGTCGACTCGGCCTGGCGCAAAGCCTGGGCTTACGACCGTGACTCGACGATGACCATCACCACCGACTACGGCACCCGAGCCCTGGCGCTGCGGCTGTCCGAGCAACCGGACTTCAAGCCGGAGAAGGATCCGCACCTCAAGCGGTGGGGCAAGGTCGTCATGACCTGCATCGCGGGCAACCCGTGGTGGGTGGAGTCCGATGTGACGAGCTCGTGGACCTCGACGATCGACACCATCGGTGGGGCGATTCAGTCCGGAAGCTTGACCGTCGCGAACCCCACCGACCAGCCGATGTGGCTGAAGTGGGTGTGCTCCGCGCCGGGCAAGTGGACGCTGCCCGACTTTTCGTGGATCGCGGGTGACCGCGACGCGGCCCGGATGGTCACCCTGCCGCTCGCCGCGCGCGGCCAGGATCTGACGGTCGACACCGACCCGATGGAGGAGATGATCGTCGCCGCCGACAAGTCGCAGTTCTGGGCGCTGATGAACGGCGTGAGCTTCCTCTATCCGGTGCCGCCGTACACGCCGTCGACGTCGATGCCGGTCAAGGTGACCGGCGCACCGACCGGCGCGTCGATCATGGCTGTGCAGCAACGCAACTGGTCGCGGCCGTGGGGGCTGCAGTGACGACCGTGCTGGATCTGCCGGCCATCTATTCGAGTGCGCAGGCGGACAAAAGAATTCGTAAGGACCGTCGATTCGCGCGGCCGCTGGTGCGGCTCTGGGACGGCGACTGGAATCTGCGGGGCATCTGCGGCGCGGAGATCAGTGCCGACTTCCGCTGGGTGCTCAACCAAGCGGGTACCGGCACACTGGTTTTGCCCTACGACTACTACCTTGCCAAGTGGGCCGTCGACATCAACGGCCGCCAGAAGCAGAACGTGCACATCACCGTCGACAAGGACGGTGCGCGCTGGGACGGCCGGCTGGAGAAGGCGGTCATCAAGACCGACGATCACGGCGTCACCACCGTCGAGCTGCTGTTCATGCATTCCTACCAGGAACTCAAGCACATCTACTGCTGGTCGAACCCGTTTCTGCCCGCGGCAGTGCAGTTTCCGCGTGAGTTCATGCTCGCCGGACCAAGCGTCTGGACTTTGAAGACCGCGCTGTTTCTGAACCTGCTGCGTTTGCAGGCGTCGTTCTGGGCTTTGCCCGACGATCCCATGGACGTCAACCAGTGGTTCAATCTGGACCAGTCGACGTGGTCGATGGTGGTCGCGCCGTCCGACTTCGCCACGGACACGTCGATGTGGTCGATCTTCGGGTCACGATTCCAGTCGTTCCACGAGGCTGCCTCCAGCTCACTGGAGTCCGCGCAGCTCGCGGTGGTCACGCGGCGGTGGCTGCGCGGCGATCCCGCGCCGTGGCCCGGTGCGGAACTGCGGCACGGCTGCCTCGTGGTGGACATCGTCGACAAGTCGGGATTCCTGACCGGCACGAGTACCGGCGGCAATATCTGGGACGGCCTGCAGCACACCATTCAGGTCATTCAGAAGGACAACCTCAGTTTCATCCCGAACGTGCTGCCGGACCCGGACGCGCCCGACCTGTACAAGAATCCGGGTTGGCTCGGCACGCTGCCGTCGAGTCCGTGGGTGGTGTATCGGGAGAACGAACACACCGGCATCCAGACCTCGCACTTCGTGGTCTCGCCGTCGTCGTCGGTGCAGATCCTGACCGGCGGCCACTCGATGCCCGGCGTGAACGAGGCGATCTCCTCGGCGATCCAGTTCGTCGGCATGCTGCTCGGTGGTCTGTTGGGGCAGACACCCTTCGTCGGTCCGACGCTGCAGGGCATCGCCAACGGCGCCACCGAGGTCGTGAATACCATTGCGATGGCACTGCTGTCGGACACGTTGCTGGCGTGGGTGTCCTACAAATCGCCGCAGCGCGCGTTGAACTCCGGTTGGTCACACTACTTCGAGCACTTCGAGACAAGCGCGGATCGGGCGTACACGCTCGGCTCGCTGCTGACCCTGGGTGAGGGGCTGTGGAAGACACGGCGGTATTTCACCCACAAGTTCACCGTCGCCAATGGTCAGCCGTACCTGATCGGCGATCAGGGCTACGGGCACTTCTTTCTCGGTGACCGCGTGGGCTCCACCGTCAAGGGCATGCCCGAGGGCTCCATCTACGTCGATCAGGTCACCGAACTGGAGCTCGCCTGGTCGCGAACGGCGAGTCCCGCATGGCAGGTCACGGTCGGTTCGGACAAGGACCACGACATGCCGTTCGCGAAGTCGATGCGAGTCATCGCCGACGTCGTCGACGAGATCCAGGCCCTCGCCGTCCAGATGTAGGCCCTCGGTCCGCATCCACTGTCCCGGCGCGTTCCGGGACGTACCCGCACACTTCTATCGCCGGAGCGTTCTATGTCTATCCCCTTGCACGAGGACTGCGACCCCAACGACCCGCACGAGGCCTTCACCTGGGCGTTGGTCGGCCTACCCGGGCCGAGCAACTCACCGTTGCTCGTGCACCCCGCCGTCTTGCGTCAGTGGTCGAAACATCTGTGGGACCTAGGTTTTCGTCACTACCCCGAAGAGCAGACCAAGGAATTCCATCCGCCGGCGCGCGGCGTGACCCACTGGCTCAACGGATCGGGGCAGTGGGCCGAGAAAGGCACTCCCGCGCCACCGCAGGTGTCGGCTCCGGACATGTCCGAACTCACCGACGAGGAGCGCCAGCACGTGGTGCAGCAGCTGCGCGAATCAGGCGACCTGGCGCATCTGGTGGACCGGCGTGACCTGGTGGCGAACCATGCCGTCATCGGCACCGCCGACGAGATCACGGCCGGGGACGCGCAGTGACCTCACCGGATAAAAGCATTCCGCCCGGCGCGTATGTCGGTAGCAAGGGCGCCTCGAACGGCCTGTCCAGATTGCAGAAGGTGACCTGGCAGTCCGCTCAGCAGTCGATCATCTCCAACGTCACGCAGTCGTTCCAGAACGTCGGCAACGCCAGTACCGACATCAACAGCACCACCTCGCGCGCGCTCGACGCGGCGAATTCGGCACAGAACGGCGCCAATACCGCGCAAAGTGCCGCGACCGCCGCGCAGAACACCTCGACCGCTAATGCCTCGATCATCGCGGTGATACAGAATCAGCAGACCCAGACGCAGGTCGGCGGCGCGTCTTTCGCGGATGGCTTCCAGACGTGGGACACCACGAAATGGAACACCATCAAGTGGGGCAGCTCGCCGGACATCGTGGCGATCGACAATCAGGCCGGACTCGCCAAGAGCGCGAGTACCGGTGACGGCGCCGTGTTCGCGTTGTGGAAGACCCCGCTGATGACGGATTCGCAGTCGGTGTCGATCGTGCTCGGCCGTCCCAACCAGTCCGGCCAGTACTCGGGTAGCGGCATCCTCATCCGCGCGGCCGCCGATTTTTCGTCGTTCGTGATCGTGCAGGTCGGCAGGACCTCCATTTATCTGCAGCGCGGTTCGTACGTGGGGGGCACGCTGAGCATCACCAGCTGGGTGGTGGCGGACAATCTCAGTGCCATCAACACCGGCGATACAGTAACGGTGAACGCCAACGGTCCCGCCTACGAGGTCCTCGTCAACGGCATCGGTCGCGTCAGCTATCGGGATACGGTGGTGTCGTCACCGGTAGGCGCCAATAATCGCCTGGTCGGCCTTTTCTGTGGCTACCACGTGAGTACCGGCTGGGGTGGCGGTGTCTACTACGGCTACGACCTGGATTCGATCGCCGCGGCCGACACCGCGGCACCCGCGGTGGTGGGCACGGGATGGGCGCTCTACCGTCAGAATCCGGCAGCCGTCGCACAGGTCGCCGGAAGCCAACGTTACGGCAGCGTCTTCGACACGATCCGGGTGGCCAACAACGCCAACGTGCTCGATCTCGGACGCGGGCAAATTCAGATCACCAAGTCCGGCTGGTACGTCATGAGTGTCGGCGTCAACTGGTCCGCGGCCTGCGGCACCGGATACAACTACAACGTCGCGCTGTGGACGGCGCCGAGCCCCACCGGCCAATGGTCGGAGTTTCGCATCGGCGGCGAGACCGAGGGCAGCACCGTGCATCGGGTCGCCGGAACCTACGTCGTCTTCGCGGGCGCCGGAAGTGTATGGGCGCCAGGCTATTACATCGCGGGGCCGAACGACATGCTCGGTGACTCCTCGGGTAGGGCGACCTATTTCGAGGGCACGCTCTGCTCATTCTCCTGAACCGGGTCCGGTCCGACCGACCGTGTCGATTCCATCCCGAAATCGCTGGGGCACAGGCGCTTCGGTGGACCGGTCCGCAAACGATAGAGGAATTCTATGACTACTCCGATCGATCCCGGTTTTCTGGGATATCAGCCAACGATCGAACCATTGAAACTGACCACCGGTGCGAGTTTCGTCCAGACCATTCAGCCGTCCGGCGGGGCTGTGTTTCCCGCGGGCACGACGATCGCCATCGTGCTGACCGCCCCGGGTGGTACCGCGCTCGGATCATGGAGTGCCACAGTCACACCCACGGCCGCGACCTGGAACGTGCCCAGTGTCACCTGCGATGCGATTCCGGCGAACTCGCGGTACACGATGCTCGTCACTTACCAGACGGCACCGCCGACGGTCTATGCGTGGTATGCGGGCTCGGTCGTCCGGACCTAGTTCCACTGCCTTCCCTTCTCGCCGCCCGACCTCGTCATTCCGGCGCATGCCGGAATCCAGGAAAGCCGTCGGTGCGGTGGCGGCTTCGGCCGCCGATTCGGTTGTGCCCGAAATCCAGCACTCCGATTGATTCCTGGGTTCCCGCTCGCGGGGATGACGGAGCAGAAGTTCACCATCAATCACCAAAGGAGAGAGCCATCATGGCTATCGCAGTCACCACGACCAAGAACGCTCTGTGCAGTGCCTACGCCAACATCGCGGCGACCACCTACGTGTCGATCCACACCGCGGACCCGGGCACCACCGGTACCAACGAAGCCACCGGCGGCTCGCCCGCCTACGCTCGGGTCGCCACCACCTGGGGCACCCCCGCCAACGGCCAGGTCACCGGCAGTCAGGCGACCATCAACCTGCCCGCCGGCACCTACACCTACGCCGGCCTGTGGAGCGCGGCGACCGGTGGCACCTTCATCGACAAGGTCCTGATCTCCAGCACCACCCTCGGCGCACAGGGCACCCTGCTGGTCACCCCGACCTTCACCATGACGTAGTCCGCCGCCGCGGATATTCGAAAACTCCCCAACCACAACTGAATCGGAGGCGCTGTGACCGCACAAGAAGAGCTGATCGCGGCGAGATTGCCCGCGCCACCCACCGTGCTTCCTGCGGTCCCGGCGCCCCCGGCCAGCACTATCACGTTGCCCGCAACTCCGCTGATCGTGATCAACGGGAAACGAGTACCGGTCATCCCGCAGTTCGCCCCGGCGGCGTTGACCGGGCTCGGCTCGCTCACCGCGAAATTCGTTCCCAAGGTGACCGCGGCCGGTGGAAATTCCGGGCTCGGCTTGTTGACGGCGGCTATGTCGTCCTTCCAGCCCAGTACCGGGGGCTTCGACGCTGTCGGTACCACGACGGCCTCGGCCAAAGCCGGTGTCGGCGCGAAGGTGGTCGTCGCGGCGGTATTCGGCGCTACCGCCGAATTGGCGGTCACCGACGCCGCTTTCGGGAACGTGGGCATTTTGTCGGCCGATGTACAACCGAGGGCTGGTGCGCTGCCGGCCTTCTCCAGTGTCACGATCACGACTGCCACGGTTGCCTACGCGGCGTCCTTCGGCGGCGAAGGCGAGTCGAACGGCACCTATAACCAGAGCGTACGGCTGGTCGAGGCCGGCGCGGCCGCGGGTACCGCGACCGCGACCACGGTGGTCAAGGGCAGCGTCAAGATCGCGGCGGGTTTCGGCGGCGCGGGGTCGATCGCCGCGTCGTCGGTGCCGAACTCCACCGCGGCCCCCGTCACTGGTGGAACCGGCACACTTCGTGCCCTCACCGGTGTCCCCGTGCTGCCCGTCGGACTCGGCGGCTTGTCGGCGGATGTCGGCATATTCGCCCGATTCGGCAGTGCCGCAACTGTATCCGCACCGGTCAGCTTTCCGGCGGAGGTCAATGGTGAGGGCGCTCTCGCCGTCGCCGCGGTGCCTGTCTGCGCCGCCGCGTTCAGTGGCAGCGGCGGATTGGTCGGCTTGCGGGCCGCGATGGACGTCCTCGGCACCGGAAGCCTGTCGGCGACGATCGCCGGCGCCGGGCAGTTCGCGGCCACGGGTACGGCCTCGGCCGTGACCGGTGGCCCCGCGCCCTTCCAGAGCACCGGGACGTTGTCGATGGTCGCCGTCTCGCCCTTCGTCCCCTCCGGGATGATCAAGAACGGGACACAACTCGGCCCGAACTCCACGAACACCTGGCGCCAACTCGTCGGTTGGACGGCCAACACCACGACGTATCCCGGCTCCGTCGTGACCACCGACGCGCTGATCTGCCGAGGGAGTAAAGCCAACGCGACAATCAGCGCGAGCATTCAGTGGTCGGGCTACTTCCACAACAGCATCAGCGTTCGTATCAAGAAGAACGACGTGGTCATCGCCACCGGCAGCGAAGCGACTCCCGCGGTGGCGGGCGCCACGGTGAGCGTGGCCGACGGTGACCGCATCACCGTCGAGATATCCGACAGCAGCAATCTGAACAGTAGTCAGGTCGCCACCGTCGCCGCGGGCGCCAATACCTACGTACGGATCACCTGACGGCCCAGCGCCCCGGTCTTGGTTCCGCGAGACCGGGGCGTTGTGCGCGTTGTCGGCCGATCTCGAACCTCGAATTCGGCGATATCCCGAAGTCCTTGACCGCCACCGAATCGGAGTAGCTGTGCAACCTCATACGCAGCTGATCGAAGTGAAACCGCCCGGACAACCCATCAGGGTCTCGGCTATGCCGACGTCACCGGTCAGCGCGGTGTCTGCGCCCACGGCAACGCGAATCGTCCGGGATGGCAGCAAAATACCTATTATTCCGGCGTTCTCGCGCGTGGACAGCAACGGCACCGGGGCACTCTTCGCGCGGGTCGCTCCGTCGGCCCAAGCGCCCGGTGCCGGAGGCGGTCTCGGACTACTCACCGCCGCAACGGCCTCATCGCAGCCGAGTAGGCCGGGCTTGGGGGCCGATGGGCGACCGACTGTGCGGGTCGCCGTCAAGAAGGGACCCGTGCTGGTCAGCGCTTCATTCGCCGGCGTCGCCGAGTTGGGGGTGTCCGACGCCGCGTTCGGCGTCATCGGCACGCTGTCGGTGTCGCTGGTACCGAACTCCGGCGTGCTGCCAACGTTCGACGGGACCGGACTCACCACTGCCACACTCGCGTTTCCCGCGTACTTCTCCGCCGGTGGCCTGGCCAACGGCAGCTACAACCAGCGCGTACTCGTCCAAGAGGCCAGTGCCGCAACGGGATCGGCGGCGGCGACCGTCGCGGTCAAAGGCAGCGTCAAAGTTGTCACTGGATTCGCCGGCGCCGGCACGATTTCGGCGACCACGGTACCGAAGCCAACCGCGGCGCCGGTCGGCAATGGCGTAGGTGCCCTGTCCGCGGTAACCGGTGTACCTGCCTTACCGAAGGGGTCGGGTGCCCTGTCCGCGGCCGTGGTTATTCCCGTCCTGTATGGGAGTTCTGGAACCACGTCCGCCGAAATCAGCTTCCCGGCAGCGTTCGGCTGCGAAGGAACGCTTTCGGCGGAGGCATTGCTGACCACGGTCGTGGTCAGCGCGGCGTTCAATGGTGCGGGCGCATTGAACGCGACACGAGCCGGCATGGCCGCCACGGGTGTGGGCACGCTGGCTGCCTCGATCCTCGACGGCGCTCGGGTGCGAACTGTCACCTTCGGCGCCACAGCCGATTTGGCCGCCGAGGCGCTGACACCCGCGGTCTTCACCGACGACTTCAACCGCGCCAACGGCGCGCTCGGCGCCAACTGGGTCACTATCGATTACGCGCCGCTGATCGCCGGAAACCGAGTACAGGACAATGGCGCCTTCGTGAACGCGGCGCGGTGGACGGCGCCGCTGCACACTGATTCGCACGAAGTGTCCTGCGCGATCGTCAGCCGAGGCATCGGATACGGCGGCGCGTATACCGGTGTATTCCTCCGCGGCGCCGCAAACAAGAACCGGGTGGAAGCGGTTGTCACCAGCAATACCGTCGCGATCCGCACCTGGATCGGCGGCGTCCCCAAGGTTCGGTCGAACAAATTCGGAGTGAGCCTCATGGGTGGGGTCGCGCTGCGCTGCACAGCTGTCGGCAACGTATACAACGTCTACCTGGCGGGCGCTCCCACCCCGATCATCACGTGGACCGACACCGACGCCATGATCCCCGTCGCCGCCACGAATCGCTTCGCAGGGCTGATCTGCGAAATCGCCGATGACGGCACCGGCACCGGCAATCAGGTGTACGGATTCGCCATCGACGACTGGCAGGCGCGCGACATCTAGTCTCAGAGAAAGCGGACGAACTATGTCTTGGACCGGTGATCCGGTATGGCTCGCGGACGTGCTCCGCGACGAAGGTCTGCGGGTTGTGGAGTTTCCCGACTGGCGCGAGCGCGGGCACGGTGACTTCGGTGAGATCTGGGGGATCGTCGCTCACCACACCGGTGGATCGACGACTCCGCCGTCTGAAATCGCCTACGGCCTACCAACTTTGGCGGGGCCGCTCTCGCAGCTGCACCTGGCTCAGGACGGGACCGTGACGGTGGTCGCGGCGGGTGTGGCCTGGCACGCGGGCGCGGGGAGCTGGCCGGGCCTGCCGGAGGACAACGCGAACTTTCACACCATCGGCATCGAGGCCGCCAACAACGGCACCGAGGGTTGGCCGGATGCGCAATACGACGCCTACGTCGGCATCTGCGCGGCGGTTTTGCGCAAGCTCGGCCACGGCGCCGATCGAGTGATCGGGCACAAGGAATGGGCCGGGCCCAAGCAAGGCAAGTGGGATCCCGGCGCGATGGATATGGACAGCTTCCGCGCCGACGTCGCGGAACGAATGAAAGGCAGTGTGCTGATGGCACTTTCCGACAACGAGCAGCGTGAGCTGCTGGACAAGCTGCGCAGGGTGCACTTCGAGTTGACCTACGGCTTCCAATCGCGTGTCGCCGATTCGGAGTACCGGGACACGGTCGCGGGCTACGTGCTCAACTCCGACGCCGCCGACTTCCGCAACGAGCAACGCCTCAAGGCCTTGGAACTCAAACTGGACCGGCTGCTGAACGCGGCGGAGGGGAAGCTCTGATGTCGATCCACCGGATTCCCGAACCCGCGCTGATTCGGTCGGTGCTCGTCGCGATCACCGGCGTTGTCGCGTATGTCCTCGGTCGCCAGGTCGATACCTCGTGGATCGAGTCGGTGCTGTCGATCTACGGCCTGCTCACTCCCGTGATCGCCGGCGCGATCATCCGACCGGTGGTGACCCCAGTCGACCGGCAGGCAGCGGGCATTGAATGACACAGTCCTTATTGAGCCCGGAGCTGGTTCAAGCCTTCGGCATGGCCGTCGCCACCATGATCGGCGCCGTCACCGCATGGCAGGCGCGTGAGGTCAGCAAGCTCCGGGCCCGCGTCGACATTCTCGAGTCGCAAGCGGTAGACGACAAGAAGCGGTTCCGTGACGCGATCCGCCTCATCCGCGCCCTCCAGCAGCACATAGACGAACTGCGCGGTTTTCTCCGCACACACCTGCCAGGTCAAGAGCCTCCGTCGGCTCGATACCGGATCCCGCCTTCCCTAGAGGAGGAGATCTAACTCTCGCGGCATGTTCGACGACTATGGCCTCGAGATTCCGGCGCTCTGATCGTTCATTCCTTTCGGCGAACGGTCCGGCACGGTGCCGGCTACGCGAGGTAGTCGGCGCATAGAGAAGGAGATATTGTAATGACGAGAATAACCACCAATGTTGTTCTGCCGAAGGAAGAATGGACGACCATTCAAGTTCCGTACGGCAGCAAGTTGGTTTGGGCGAAGCGTTGGGGTGGCGTCGGCATGCCCGGGCCGGCGCCACAAGATCACATCAAGTTGTTCTGGAGCGGGGCTGACCAGCCGATCGGCATGCAGACCTGCCTCATCCGGGTCGGAACGGAGCAGGCGACACCGTCGCCGGGCAATCCGAACCCAGACCCGGCGAGCGGAACCTCGGGAATTTCCGACGCTATCGCGTTCATCAACAACGAACTCTTTCTGTGGTGGAAGATCGACATGTTCGGCAACGGCGGCGGCTACCCTCCGAACGAAGGCTAGCGACCCGCATCCCGTCATTCGATGACCGGGCGATATTCGATCTACACGAACATGACGTTACATTGATTCTGTATGAAATGAATCACAATGTAGCCGTTGAGTTGCTGAGGATGTCCAGTTTCGCCGCTCGATCGAGTTCTGGACATTGGATATTGTGCTGATTGTTTGCCAAGGTGCCTGCGTCGGTAACGTGAAGCGCAATGTCTTCCATCTATTACTCCGGTTTGCCAGCGCGGATGTGCCATGCCCACAGGCTTTTTGCCGATATAAATCGGGGCCTGACCTGTCAATATCCAGCTTACAACTTGAAAGTTGCACCTCGCTGTGTATGCAATCAAGTGGCAATCCACGGCGAATACCTACGATGGCTGACCGATCGCTGGATACGAAATACACGTGGTAGAACTGGCTGCGGTCGACCAACTCGTATTCGCCTGAGAAAAAGGAAGCAGCTGAATGAGCAAGACGCGAGTGTTCGGAATCGTGCTGGCCGCGGCGGCCGGCGTCATGATCGCCGGGTCGAGTATGGCGGCCGCCGGTGCGGCGCCGGGGCTCCCCCTGGAGCCGGGCACCTCTGTGCAGCCTGTCGTCGCCCCCGGTGAGCCGGATCCGACGGGTACGGGCTCGAGCAAGGCCATCACCGACATCGTCAAGGCGTTGTCGACCGGCTCGGGTAAGGGCGGCACGACGACCCCGTAATTCGCGGAGCGTACTGCCCCGCGTACGTGTGGGGATGGACGGCGGGGCGTCCTGAACTTCACCGAGGCGGTCCGGAGAAATTCGGGCCGCCTTTCGGCGTGCGAGCCGCGAGAACACCTGCAACACAACGAAAAACGGCCCGGAGAGATCCGGGCCGTTTTTCGTCGTTCAGGAAGGAATCAGAACGCCGCTTCGTCCAGCTCCATGATGTCGTTGTCCAGGTTCGACAGGATGGTGCGGACCGCGGTCAGCTCCGGCAGCATGTTGCGCGCGAAGAACTGCGCGACGGCGACCTTGCCCTGGTAGAACGACTCGTCGGCGCCGGTGGCGCCGTTGTCGAGCGCCTTGATGGCGACCTCGGCCTGGCGCAGCAGCTGCCAGCCGATGAGCAGGTCGCCGACGGCGAGCAGGAAGCGCACGGAGCCGAGGCCGACCTTGTAGAGCTCGGTCGGGTTCTCCTGGGCGCCCATGAGGTGCCCGGTGAGGGTGGCGGCCATGGCCTGGACATCCTCGAGGGCGGTGGCGAGCAGCTTGCGCTCGGCCTTGAGGCGGCCGTTGCCCGCCTCGGACTCGATGAACTTCTGTACCTGGCCGGCCACGTGGGCCAGCGCGACGCCGCGGTCGCGGGCGATCTTGCGGAAGAAGAAGTCCTGCGCCTGGATGGCGGTGGTGCCCTCGTACAGCGAGTCGATCTTCGCGTCGCGGATGTACTGCTCGATCGGGTAGTCCTGCAGGAAGCCGGACCCGCCGAGGGTCTGCAGCGACTCGGTCAGGTACTGGTAGGCCCGCTCGGAGCCGACGCCCTTGACGATCGGCAGGAGCAGGTCGTTGACCCGGTCGGCGAGGTCGGCGTCGGCGCCCGAAACCTGCTGGGCGATATCGGGATCCTGGTGCGCGGCGGTGTAGAGGTAGATGGCGCGCAGGCCCTCGGCGTAGGCCTTCTGGCTGGCCAGCGAGCGACGGACGTCGGGGTGATGGGTGATGGTGACGCGCGGCGCGGCCTTGTCGGTCATCTTGGTGAGGTCGGCGCCCTGGACGCGCTGCTTGGCGTAGTCGAGCGCGTTGAGGTAACCGGTCGACAGGGTGGCGATGGCCTTGGTGCCCACCATCATTCGCGCGTTCTCGATGACGTCGAACATCTGCGCGATGCCGTTGTGCACCTCGCCGACGAGCCAGCCCTTGGCCGGGATGCCGTTGCCGCCGAAGGTGACCTCACAGGTGGCCGATACCTTCAGGCCCATCTTGTGCTCGACGCCGGTGACGAAGACGCCGTTGCGGTCGCCGAGTTCGCCGGTCTCGTGGTCGAAGTGGAACTTGGGCACGAAGAACAGCGAGAGACCCTTGGTGCCGGGGCCCGCGCCCTCGGGGCGGGCGAGCACCAGGTGGATGGTGTTCTCGAACAGGTCATCGGCGTCGGCGGAGGTGATGAAGCGCTTCACGCCCTCGATGTGCCAGGTGCCGTCTTCCTGCTTGACGGCCTTGGTGCGGCCGGCGCCGACGTCGGAGCCCGCGTCGGGCTCGGTGAGCACCATGGTGGCGCCCCAGTCGCGATCGATCGCGATCTTGGCCCACTTCTTCTGCTCGTCGGTGCCGTTGTTGTGGAAGATGGTGTTGAAGCCGGGGCCTGCGGCGTACATGTACGCGGCGGGCTGCGCGCCGAGGATCAGCTCGCTGATGGCCCAGTGCACGGTGCGCGGGACGCCGAGTCCGCCGAGCTCCTCGGGGATGCCCAGCTTCTCCCAGCCGCCCTCCTGCAGGGCACGGAAGGACTTCTTGAACGACTCGGGGATCGCGACGGTGTGCGTCTGCGGATCGAAGACCGGCGGGTTGCGGTCGGCGTCGGCGAAGGACTCCGCGAGCGGGCCCTCGGCCAGGCGACGCACCTCGTTGAGCATCTCCTTGACGGTGTCGGCGTCCAGGTCACCGTACGCGCCGGTGTCGAGGATGGAACCCAGGCCCAGGACCTCGAAGAGGTTGAACTCCAGGTCGCGGACGTTGCTCTTGTAGTGACCCATTGTCAGTACTCACTCTCCGTTGAGTTGGTGCGGTCGGTTGGTTGCCGTTCCCGCCCGTTTGTCGCTCCACCGGTAGCCGGTCTTCGTAGCGACTGCCGACAGGTCGCTCGAGGCGATCAGCCGCACGCTACTCGCGGGTAACTTACGTTCTATATTACCGACCGGTAATGGGCTGGCAAAGGCTCGAGCGGGAATGTGACGCGAAAAACAGCGACGCGCGCGCTGCGCCGGATGGACACGCCGACGCGGGGTTACGGTGATGCGTGCGAATCGAGACGAGTGCCGGACCGGCGGAGATCGAGCTCGACCGGCCGCGCACGCCGACGTTTTTGCTGGTCATCACGCATGGCTCGGGCGGCGGGGTCGAGGCGAAGGACATCTTGACCGTCCGCGATGTCGCCGTGGAACTCGGCGGCGCGGTGGCCCGGGTGGTGCAGCCGTACCGGGTGGCCGGACGGCGGGCGCCGGGGTCGGCGGTGAAGCAGGATGAGGCCTGGCTCGAGATCGTGGCGGCTCTGCGCAGACGGGTCAAGAAGGTTCCGCTGATTCAGGGCGGGCGCAGCAACGGGGCTCGGGTGGCCTGCCGTACGGCGATCGCGGCGGGGGCGCGCGGGGTGATCGCGCTGTCGTTTCCACTGCATCCGCCGGGGAAGCCGGAGAAGTCCCGGCGTGCGGAGCTGCTGGAACCGGGCGATATCGAGGTGGTCGTCATCAATGGCGGGAGCGATCCGTTCGGCGTCCCGGACGCCGCCGACGCCGCGGAGGTGCGGGTGATTCCCGGTCAGCCGCACTCGTTCCGGACGGGATTCGACGTGATCGCCGAGACGGTCACGCCCTGGCTGGCGCGGTGGAGTGAGTAGCGCGAACGACTAGAGGCAGTACTTGGCGCCGTAGGAGATCGACTGCACGAGGCAGGCCAGCGACGCGGCGTCGCTCGATCCCGGCGAGACGCCGATCGGATCCGCCGTGGCCGGCTCCAGCGGAATTCCGCCCGGATTGGTGGCCGCGTTCGCCGCTCCCGCGCCAGCCGTCAAAGAGATGGCAACGGCGACAAGGACTTTCAGCATGGTACGGCTCATCGGGTAACTCCTCCGCAGTGGATCGGGTTACCGAGCACGCTAACCAGGAGACCGCCGACAGGCACGCCCCGAATGTCGGTGGCCACAGCATCGGCGGCGAGAACCCGCTGCGCTACGACGCCGATGCGGTCTCGCTCGATTCCGGCTCCGGGCGCGTGGCGATGACCAGTGCGTCGATGGCGTCGCGTCCCTCGGTGGGCCGGTGGACGCGTTCGGCCAGCCGGATCCGGACGCGCTTGCCTGCGATGGCCTCGCCGAGATCGGCGACGACGTCGTCGGGGGTGAAGAGCACGGAGGGGTCCTGCGGGCCGCCGTAGCCGTCGGCGATATTGGTGCTGTCGTGGCCGAGAACAAGCAAGGTGCCCTCGGGTACCAGCAGGTCGGCGGCGCGCCGGACCACGGTGCGGCGCTGCTCGGCGGGCAGATGCAGGAAGACCATCAGCACGAGTTCGAACGGGCCGCTGATGCCGGCGGCGTCGAGATCGGTGACGTCGGCGCATTGCCAGGTGATCCGGCTGCGCACCGACCGGGACAGGCGGGTGGCGATGGTGCGGCCCTTGTCCACGCCGACCTGCGAGTAGTCGACGGCGTGCACCTGCCAGCCGTGGGTGGCCAGCCACAGCGCGTTGCGGCCCTCGCCGCAGGCCAGGTCGAGGGCGCGCGGCAGTTCGGGCGCCTCGCCGTCGGGAGAGTCGGGGCGCAGCGGCGTCCGTCGCTCCAACCCGAAGACGTGCTCCACCACGGTGCTGTTCGGCGGTGCGCCCCAGACCAATTCAGTGTGCGCGTAGCGCTCGTCCCAATCGGTCGCGTCCATGCCGGTGAGTCTATTGATCCGCCAGCCAGTGCACCGGCGAGGTTTCCCGGATATGCACGAGGACGTCGAACGCGCCCGCCAACGAGGCAACGGTGATATTGGCCTCGGCGTCCTTCGCGGGGTCGTAGACGCCGCTGATGACGCGCGCCTTGGCGGGGCCGGCCAGCCACTCGCGCACCGCGTCCGGCGCGGGCTCGCTCAGGTCTAGGTAATAGGCGGGCAGGTCGACCGAGCCGAGAATCGCGTCCACGAGGTCGGGCAGTGGCGCGGGCGCCTTGGCGACGCCGAGGTCGCCGTGGTGGAAGCCGAGCGCGACCGAGACGTAGCCGGGGCCGAACTCGTCGTGCAGATAGGCGCCGACGCCGCGGAACTCCGCCGTCCCCATCCCCAAGCGCAGGTTCGTGGTGTGTGCGATGCCGTCCCAGTAGACGATCTTGCTTCCGGTCGCGCGCTGCCGATCGATGACGCGCTGTGCGGCGGGCCGCTCGTCGCGGGCGAAGCCGCCCTGCCCGGCGACGCTGTTCTTGTGGAAGTCGAGAATCAGCCGCATGTGGCGCTCGACGTCTTCTGTTGTCCCCGGCAAGGTTTCGAGCAAGGCCGAGGCGTCTCGGGCATGCTCCGCGAACGGGCGTCCCGGATGGATTCCCTGGTGCCGCTGGACATGTTCGTCCACCTGGTGCGCGGTGCGGATCGGCGCGAGGTGAGCGTCCATGGCGGCCAGCCGATCCGGCGCGACCCGGCGCACGTGATCGAGCACGATGTCGTAGTCCGCGGGCTCCGCGCTGGGCGGCTGAACGCCGAACACGCCGACCTGATCGTCGGGGTGCGCCTCGTTGAACGCGCGGATCCACTCCAGCGCCGCAACGGTTTCCGCCGTCCGCCACGGTCGCCACGAACCGGCCAGCACCGACGCGGGGTCTCCCTCGCCGGCGCGCACGTATCGATCCCAGCGTTCGCCGGAGCGGGCGCTGTCCTGAATCGCCAACTCGCGGAAGCCATGTCGCTCGACCAGCGCCCGGAAGACGCGCTCCTGCACGCCGTAGATCTGCCGGGAGAACCGCGTCGACTCGCCGAGTCCGACGACCGTCGCGGAGCCGAGCCGATCGATCAGCGCGTCGAGGTCGGGTCCGGTGTAACCGGGATCGGTATCGATGACCGGACGTGCGTTGGCGCTGAGCCATTGGCGCACGGTGGCGGTCTCGGGTGCGGCGGTGGCCATGGTTCCTCCTGAAGACGACGTTCCGACGCGGCCAAGCCTCATACATGAAGTATTGTTGAGGTCAAGGCCGTGCCGGATCGTCGGTGGAACCAGGTTCCTAGAGCGGTGTCCGCATGAGCACCACGTTGTACTGGCTGTGCACGGTCGTCAGGTAGTACAGATCACTGCCGGTCTGGTACGGGAAGATCGACGGAGCGTACGCACTCGGCAGTTCCCTGGTGTCGATCAGCACCTCGGGATCGCTCCACGGACCGGTCGGCGCGGACGCGCGCCGCATCACCACCGAGTTGAACGGGTCCGTGGTGAGCGAGATGTATTGCCCGAGATACGAGTTGTACATCACCGAGAGTTCGCCGACGCCCCACATGATCGGCGCTGCGGCGTCGACGTCATCGCGCCGCCACGCCCCGCCGTCCCAGTACTCGTACGCGCCGAGGTCGGCGATCTGCTCCTCGCGCACCCGCGCGACGTACGCGGAGTGGTTGCGTCCGGACGGCGTGCCGTACTCGTAGACGAACCCGCCGTCCTTGAGAAACGCGTTCATCTGAAAATTGCTGTCCCCGCCCTCGTTCGGGCGCCGGGTCGCGGGCAGTTCACCCCAGGTCTCGCCGTTGTCGCCGGAGGCGGCGAGGCCGGAGTAGTTGGTGCTCCACTGCCCGACCTCGTCCCAGCTGCGCACCGACATGAGGCTCATGAATTGGACGCCGCCGACCGAGATGCCCGCGGTGGGAATTCGGCTGATCTCCAGAAACGGGATCTTCGGGCTCGGCACCAGATCGCGAGCCTGGCCGAAGACGTCGCGGACGACGCTGTCGAAGTAGATGCCGCCCGCCGGATTCTGGGTGTGGCTGCGCATCAGAATATTGGACCGCCACGACCACATGCTGCCCGCCAAAAGATTCGGAAAGCCGATGCCCGCGGTGTCGCCGAACGCGGTCAGCAACTCGCCATTTCCGTTGTCCCACATGATGCCGAGATCGGTGCCGAGCACGTTGTAGGTCTGGGTGTTGTTGGGGCTGGCCATGCCGGTCAGCTGGAATACGGCTTGGGAGCGTCCCGAAAGGTTGGGCAGTCCGGTGCTCCCGTTGAGCACCGGAATCGGGTTGATGGTGTTGGGGTCCGCGCTGGCAGGGGTGGCCGCACTGATGAACAAGGCCGAGGCGCCCGTCAACGCCGAAAGCAAGATGGTTGCCGTCTTGGTCAAAATCCGTGAGCCCTCCGTGTACTCGCCGAGAGCAGTGCGAAACACAACTTCCCGCGATTACACAGACCACTCGCGGTGTTCGACGCACCACAATTCGACTGGCTGGCAAATCCTCAGGAAATGCTAGCAGTGAGGTCGTGGAAAAATGTGACGCGCGTCTCGAAGCGGTCGCTGTGTGTCAGCTTTTGCGCGGCTTACCTCGCGAGGTCGCCAGCCGAATGATCAGCGGCAACTGCGTGGCGCGTTCCAATCCGAAGGTGCGGCGTGTCGATGCCTCCCATGCCCTGTCGAACAGCCGCTTGGCGCCGGCGACGGCGTGCGGCGGACGCGCCGCGATGCGGTCGGCGAGTTTCTCCGCGGCGGCGACCGGGTCCGCGCTCACCTCGGTGACCAGGCCGATGCGCTCGGCGTAGGCGGCGTCGACGGTGTCCGCGGTCATCGCGAGCAGCAGCGCCTTGTCCACGCCGATCAGCCGGGACAGGGTGGCCGCGCCGGTCATGTCGGGCACGAGGCCGTGCTTGACCTCCATCACCGAGAACTCCGCGTCCGGGGTGACGAAGCGGAAGTCGGCGGCCAGCGCGAGTTGCAGTCCGCCGCCGTAGCAGCGGCCGTGCACCGCCGCGATCACCGGAACCCGCAGCCTGCGCCACGCCCAGCAGGCCTCCTGAAAGGTGTTGGTGCCGCGCCACGGTAGCGGAAGGAAACCACGCACGATCCCCAGCGGGTCGCCGGTCGCCTTGGCGATGTCGAGTCCGCTGCTGAAGCTCGGGCCGTTGCCGGACAGGATGACCGCGCGCACGTCGTCGCGGCCGGCGATGGTGCGCGCGGCGTCGATCAGATCGCCGAGCATCTCGAGGGTGAGGCCGTTGTGCTTGTCCGGTCGATCGAGGGTGACGTAGGCGCGGTCGCCGTCGAACCGCAGCGCGATATTGGTGCCCATTCCCGGATCTTACCCGTGAGTCAGTTCAGCGGCCGTGGGCCATTGCCCGAGCGTGCGGTCTCTGTTCTAATCGAACCCGAGTTACCGTCAATGCTGACGGTATCCGCGTCGACCCGGTGCGAGTTCGCAGGTCGACGCCCCGCGAGAGTCATCGGAGGAACAATGCTGCCAGCGGGAATGGACCCCCGAACCCCCGTGCTGGTCGGTGCCGGGCAGGTCGTGCATCGCGGCGACGAACCGGGACTGCCGGGCCCGGTCGAACTCGCCGCCGAAGCCCTGCGCCGCGCGGGCGCCGACAGCGGCGCCGGCGATCGGCTGCTGCGCTCCGCCGATCTGATCGCGGCCGCGGCCCCGGTCAGCAGGCCGTATCCGGACCTCGGCGCGCTGGTCGCCGCCGAGCTGGGCGCGACCCCGAAGCGCACGATGCAGTCCGTCCGTTTCGGCGGCGACGCGCCGCAGCGGCTGCTCAACACGGTCGCCCAGGCGATCGCCGACGGGCAGTCCGACGTCGCGCTGCTCACCGGCGCCGAGGCGGTGGCCGCGTGGAACGTCGCCACCCGCACCGGCGCGCCGCTGGATTGGCCGGAGCAGCCCGACGAGGTGCGCCCGACCGAAGTCATCGGCTCGGATCGCGCGCCGAACTCCGATATGGAGACCGCGGCCGGCCTGTGGGGCCCGGTGTACTTCTACGCCCTGATGGAGACCGCGCTGCGCGGTCGGCTCGGGTTGAGCGAGGAGCGGCATCGGGCCCGCATCGGCGGTCTGTGGTCGCGGCTGTCCGCCGTGGCGGCGGCCAATCCCTATGCGTGGCAACCTTTCTCGCAGTCGGTCGCCGACCTGGTGACCCCGACGCCCGCGAATCGGATGGTGTCCACGCCGTATCCGAAGCTGCTTGTCGCGAATCTTTCGGTGAATCAAGGCGCGGGCCTGATCATCTGCAGCGCGGCCGCCGCGGCCGCGGCCGGGGTGCCGCGGGATCGGTGGGTGTTCCCGCACGGCGGGGCCACCGCGACCGACGAATGGTTCGTCTCCGAACGCGCGGATATGGCCGCCTCGCCCGCCATCGCGGCGGCGGGGCGGGCCGCGCTGGGTGCGGCCGGTATCGGCATCGACGAGGTGCAGCACATCGACCTGTACTCCTGCTTCCCCGTCGCGGTGCAGGTCGCGGCCGAGGCGCTCGGCCTGCCGATCGACGATCCGGCCCGGCCGCTCTCGGTCACCGGCGGACTGACGTTCGGCGGCGGGCCCGGCAACAACTACAGCACGCATTCGATCGCGACCCTGGTCGGGCTGTTGCGCGAGGATCCGGGCGCCTACGGTCTGGCCACCGCGCTCGGCTGGTACATCACCAAGCACGGCGTCGGGGTGTACTCGGCCGAGCCGCCCGCGCGACTGTTCCGCGCGATCGAGGCGGACGTTCCGGTCGCCCGGCGCGACGCCGCGCCCGGCTACACCGGGCCCGCCACCGTCGAGTCGTACACCGTCGCCTACCGCAAGGGGCCCGCGCCCGAGCACGCCGACGAGCCGGAGGCGGTCGTGGTCAGCGCCCTCACCCCGGCCGGTGCCCGCATACTGATCCGTGCGTCCGACGCCGAGACCGTCGCGGCGTTCGACCAGGGCGACCCGCTCGGCGCCGCCGCCGACATCATCGCCCCCGACAAGCTCACCGTGCTCACCGAGAGGACCGTCCAGTGACCGAACCGATCTTGGTCGACCGACGCGACGCCGTCACCGTCCTGACCGTCAACCGCCCCGAGGCCCGCAACGCCATCAACCTCGCGACCGCGCAGGCCATCGAGAACGCGATCGACGAGTTCGAGGCCGACGACGCCGCCAGGGTGCTGGTGCTCACCGGCGCGGGCGGAACCTTCAGCGCGGGAATGGATCTCGTCGCCGCGTCCAAGGGCGAGATGCCGATGACGCAGCGGCGCGGGCCGCTCGGCATCGCCGCGAAGCCGCCGGTGAAGCCGATGATCTCGGCGGTCGAGGGCTTCGCGCTGGCGGGCGGGTTCGAGCTGGCGCTCTCCGGGGACCTCATCGTCGCGGCGAACAATGTCCAGTTCGGCATTCCCGAGGTGACGCGCGGCCTGGTCGCCGCGGGCGGCGGTGTGCTGCGCCTGACCCAGCGCCTGCCGCGCAGCATCGCCGCCGAGCTCGCGCTCACCGGCGGGCGGATCGGCGCGGAGCGGCTCTACCAGCTCGGCCTGGTCAATCGCGTCACCGAACCGGGAGGCGCGTTGGACGTGGCACTCGAGCTCGCCGCCCAGATCGCCGCCGCCGCACCGCTCGCGGTCGCCGCCAGTAAGCGGATCATCGACGAGTCGCCGGACTGGACGGTGGCCGAGGCGTTCGCCAAGCAGGGCGAGATCGCCTTGCCCGCACTGTTTTCCAAGGACGCGGCCGAGGGCGCGCTCGCCTTCGCGCAGAAGCGCGAACCCCGGTGGCAGGGACGCTGACCGCCGCGGGCGAACGCGCCAGGGAGACGCAGGCGCAGCGCAGGGCGCGCATGCGCACGCGTCTGCTGGACGCGGCGGTGGAGAGCCTGGTCGAGGTCGGCTACGCGGGCACGACCACCCTGGAGGTGCAGAAGCGGGCGGGTGTGCCGCGCGGCACGCTGCAGCATCACTTCCCGACCAAGGCCGACCTGCTCGCCGGCGCGGTCGAGCACCTCGCCGACCGCCGATTCGACCAGCTGACAAGGGAATTCGCGGAGCTGCCCGACTCTGCGGACCGGCTGGCGGCCGCGGTCGAGCTGACCATGCGGATGCTCAGCGGGCCGTCGTTCTGGGCCGCGCTGGAGATGTGGGTGGGCGCGCGCACCGACCCCGAGCTGCTCGCCGCGTTCCTGCCGCTGGAGCATCGGCTGTTCGAGTTGATGCACACCAGCATTCGCGACATCTTCCGCGCGGAGTTCCCCGATGACCCACGGGTGCCGACGATCACCGAGTTCACCATCGAGATCATGACGGGGCTGGCCATGCGGGTGCTGTTGACCGGCGAGCTGGATCGGAACCGGATCATCCAGCAACGCTGGCGAAACGCGGTCCGCATCCTGCTCGGCACGGCGCATCCGGACACGTTGACCGAGCCGCGCGGGCAGCGGTGATCGAGCGTGCCCTACCTCCCGCTGCGTCCGATGGTGTCCAGTACCGTCCGCGCGCATGCGGCGGGATCGTCGTAGAACGGCGTGTGCCCGCTGCCGTGCAGGGTGACGTGCTCGGCGGCGGGCAGCAGCGTCCGGGCACGGCGGCTTTGGGTGCGATGGGTCAGCAGGATGTCGCGATTGCCCCAGGCGATCGTGACGGGAATCTTTGCCAGCGCGCCGATTTCGGGCAACCGCACGTCGGCGAACGAGGCGAGGGCCGGCTCGAAACCGGGCGCATCGGCCGCGCCCACCGCCGTATCCACCGCGACCCGCGCATCGACGGCCCACGGTTTGCCGAAAACCAAGCCCAGGAACGCGGTTCGGCCGGCGGCGGAGTCGAGGATGGACGGCAGCGCCGGCCGCAGCTTGCGCGCGAGCAGCCGAGCCTTGCCGAGCGACTGCTGGCACCAGACGCGACCCGCCTTGTCCCAGAACCCGATCGGTGAGAAGGCGGTGACGGATTCGGCGAGCCCGCGGGCGCCGAGGGCCAGGGTGATGAGCCCGCCCATCGAGTTACCCGCCAGGTGCGGACGCTGGAGGCCTTGCGCCGCGAGGAATTCGGCGAGGGCGTCGGTGAGCGTGTCGACGGTCGTCGTGGACAGCGGGGCGGAACCGGCGAAGCCGGGCAGGTCGACGGCGATCACGTCGTAGGACGCCGCGAGGGTGGCGATGATCGGTTCCCACACCTGCCACCGGCTGCCGATGCCGTGCACCAGCACCAGCGGTTCGCCCGCGCCGACCCGATGATGGTTCAACGTCGTCATCGTCCTACCGCCTGATCGCTCGCCCCGGTCCGACTACCCTAACAGCAGTCGACCGCCTTCAGTTGGGTGGACACCGCCGTCCGTCGCTGTTTACGACTGCTGAGCTGGTCGAATAGCAGGACTAGGCGGTACGATAAATGGTATGGCAACGCGTAAGGTCACCCTTTCGCTGGACGAGGCCGCCTGGTCCTTCGCCGAGCAGGCCGCGGCCCGCGCGGGCATGTCGCCCTCGGCATGGATATCGAAGGCCGCCCGGCGCGAGGCCGTGCGCACCGGGTGTAGCCCCGTTCCGGATGTGACGGCCCAGGCCGCCGCCGACGCGGCCGAGCTGGCCGCCGCCGAGGAGGCGATGCGTGCGGCGGGGTGAACTGTGGATCTACAACCCGCATGGTTCGCCGCGACGCCGCACAGTCGTGCTCATCAGCAGTGACGGCATCAACGAGTCGCCGAGACCGTGGCTGATCGCCGCCGAGGTGGTCGAGGACGATCCCCAGGACATCCTCGCGGTGCCGGTGGAGCGGTACGGCTGGGTGCACGCGGGAAATATCGGCCGCATCTTCCGCGGGTGGCTCGCCGAACGCGTCGACGACATGGAGACCGAGGCGCTCGAACGCCTGGACACCGCCTTGCGCGCCGCGATGGATCTGTGAGAATGCGTTCCGCGCGAAGCCTTTCGGCCCGCTCGGTACCATCGTGGCCGACGTCCCACGGCGTCCGTTCGGCGGACGCGGTGGCCATTCTCGACAGATAGGGATTCAGGTGCGGATCTCCCTGATCGCCGCCGCGCTCATCGCGCTGCCGGTGCTCGCCGCGTGCGGCGACGATAAGGCGGCGGCGCCGACGGTGACCCAGGCCGACCTCGCCAAGTCGCTGCGGGACAAGGGGCTCAAGAGTCAGCAGCTCGCCGATTGCGCCGCGAAACTCTTTGTCGAGCAGGGCATCTCGCAGGAGGGCCTGCGGGTGATGGTCAGCGACGAGTACGACACCAAGGCCGCCGATCAGGAGACCCTCGGCATGAGCAAGGCGGACGCGGAGAAGGCGCGCACCGCAGGCGCCCGCGTCGCCACCGAATGCATGACCGCCCCGCGCTGACGCACCCGCGACCGCCGCGGACCCATTTCGATCGCGGTGCGCGCAACCCGTGAGCCGGGCAGCGCGCTGGTTCATCGTGGGGTGATGACATCCATCGAGGCCGAATCCGCCACGGACACCGAACTGGACGCGGTCTTCGGACCGATCTTCGAGCGCATCGCGCAGGGCGCGGTGGCGCGGGAGGTCGACCGACGCCTGCCGTTCGAGGAGGTGGGCTGGCTGCGCGAGGCGAAATTCGGCGCGCTGCGGGTGCCGGTCGAGTTCGGCGGTTACGGCGTCACCGTGCGGCAGCTGTTCCGGCTGCTGATCGAGTTGGCCGCCGCCGAGTCGAACCTGCCGCAGGCGCTGCGCGTGCACTTCTCGTTCGTCGAGGATCAGTTGCTGGCCGAGCCTGGCCCGAGCCGCGAGCAGTGGCTGCGGACCGCGACGAGCGTGTTGGTCGGCAATGCGATCACCGAGCCGGGCGTCGGCGCGGTCGACCGCTACCGCACCCGGCTGACCAGGGACGGCGACCGGTGGCTGCTCAACGGCGTGAAGTACTACAGCACCGGCTCCCTCTACGCCGATTACATCCTGGCCGCGGCGGACCGCGACGGTGAGCGGGTGGGGGTGCTCGTCGACGCGAACGCCGACGGCGTGCGTCAGCACGACGACTGGGACGGCTTCGGGCAGCGGCTGACCGCCAGCGGCACAACGGAATTCATCGACGTGGAAGTGTCCGACGAGCGCATCCTCGGCCCGGGCTACGGCGCGCCGGGACCGACCTACGCGACCTCGTATCTCCAGCTGGTCCAGCTCGCGGTGCTCGCGGGCATAGCGCAGCGCGCCGAACAGGACGCCCGCGAATGGGTGGCGGGCCGCACCCGCAGCTACTCGCACTCCGCCGCGGACTTCCCGCGTCAGGATCCCTTGGTACAGCAGGTGATAGGGCGGCTCTCGGCGGCGGCCTTCGCCGCCAAGTCCAGCGTGCTCGCGGTCGCCGACGTCCTGGACGAGGTCTTGGCCGCGGGCGCGAAAGACGAAAAGTCCTTGGTCGCCGCGGAACTCGCCGCCGCCCAGGCACAGCTCGCCGTGATCGATCTCGTGCTGCCCGCCACCACGCTGCTCTTCGAGGTCGGCGGCGCCTCGGTCGTCTCGGAGCGTCAGCGCCTCGACCGGCACTGGCGCAACGCCCGCACCATCTCCGTGCACAACCCGGCCATCCAAAAGGCGAGGGCCATCGGCGATCACCTGCTCAACGGCGCGGATTTGCCCTTCGCCTGGAGCGCGGGCGAACGCAAGCCCGCGACGGAGGCGGCACGGTGACGCGCCGAATCCGCTTCAACGCCTTCGACATGAACTGCGTCGCCCACCAATCACCTGGACTGTGGCGGCATCCGGACGATCAGTCGCACCGGTACAAGGAGCTGAGCTACTGGACCGACCTGGCGAAGCTGCTGGAGCGCGGGCGTTTCGACGGCATCTTCATCGCCGACGTCCTGGGCACCTACGACGTGTACGGCGGCAACGACATCGCCGCGCTGCGGCAGGGCGCGCAGATCCCGGTGGCCGACCCGCTGCTGCTCGTCTCGGCCATGGCCGCGGTCACCGAGCACCTCGGCTTCGGCATCACCACCGGCACCGGCTTCGAGCATCCGTTTCCGTTCGCGCGCAGGTTGTCCACCCTCGACCATTTGACCAACGGGCGTATCGGCTGGAACGTGGTCACCGGCTATCTGCCCTCGGCGGCAAGGAACTTCGGCGCGGACGATCAGCTCGACCACGACGAGCGCTACAACCAGGCGGACGAGTATCTCGAGGTCCTGTACAAGCTGTGGGAAGGCTCGTGGGAGGACGACGCGGTGGTCCGCGACGCCGCCAGGGGCGTCTACGTCGACCCGGCGAAGGTGCACCATATCGGCCATCGAGGCAAGCACTTCACGGTGCCGGGCATCCACCTCTCCGAGCCGTCGCCGCAGCGCACGCCGGTGATCTATCAGGCGGGCGCCTCGCCGCGCGGCGTGCGCTTCGCCGCGGAGAACGCCGAGGCCATCTTCATCGCCGCGCCGTCGAAAAGGCTGCTCGCCCAGACGGTTTCCCGCATTCGCGAGGCGCTGCGGGACGCGGGCCGCGATCCGTACTCCGCCAGGATCTACGCGCTGGCGACCATCATCACCGACGCCACCGACGAGGCGGCGCGGCGCAAACACGAGGAGTACCTGTCCTACGCCAGCATCGAGGGCGGCCTCGTCTTCATGTCCGGCTGGATGGGCATCGACCTGTCCGGTTACGACCTCGACGATCCGATCGGTCAGGTACAGAGCAACGCCATCCAGTCCGCCGTCGCCGCCTTCCAGGAGTTCGACGACGACGGCAGGGAGTGGACCGTGCGCGATATCGGCCGGTGGGCGGGCATCGGCGGCATGGGCCCGGTGTTCGTCGGCTCGGGTGCCACCGTCGCGGATCGGCTGCAGGAGTGGGTCGACGAGACCGACCTCGACGGCTTCAACCTCGCCTACGCGATTACTCCCGGCTCCTTCGAAGACGTTGTGCGGCACGTCGTTCCGGTGCTGACCGAACGCGGCGCCTACGCCACCGACTACGTCCCCGGCACCCTGCGCAACGCCCTGTTCGGCGCGGGCGATCGGCTACCGGACGAGCACCGCGGCGCGCGCTACCGGGCGGGTGCGCCGGGCTCCACCGCGCTGTCGGATGAGGTCTCGCGTCCGGGAGCGGCGGTAGGTTCTTAAGCGCCGGTCCGGCGGGCACTCCGGTGCTCGCCGGACTAAGCCGGCAGGCTATCCAGGAAAGCCTGTGCGACGGCTTCGAGCCCGTCCCTATCGATGTCGTCGAATCGCCTTGGTTTCGGGCTGTCGAGATCGAATACGCCGATGAGCGCGTCATCGTGCACCAGCGGAACGACGATTTCCGAGCGCGTATCGGCGTCGCAGGCGATATGCCCGGGGAACGCGTGCACGTCGGGCACCAATTGGGTCTGCCTGGTCTCTGCCGCCGTGCCGCATACGCCTTTTCCGATGGCGATGCGCACGCACGCGGGTTTGCCCTGGAATGGCCCGACGACGAGCTCGTCTCCGTCGTAGAAATAGAACCCGACCCAATTGACGTCCGGCAGCGCGTGGAATACCAGCGACGCGAGGTTGGCGGCATTGGCGATTCGGTCGTGCTCGCCCGCCACCAGCGCCTGCGCCTGCGCGGCGAGCTGTCGGTACTGCTCGGTGCGGTCTCCGGTCAGGTCGGCAACGGTGAACGACATGGCCCGAATGGTACGCCAGGCGAAACTCCCCGCCGCTCATTCATTCTCGCTGATCGCAACACTGACGAGGGCCGCGTCACAACGCGGATGATCCGAGCATGACAACGCAGAATTCCGTTCCCCGTTCCATCCGTTCGGCCGCGGTGATCGGCGCCGGGCAAACCGGCGTCACTGCGGCACTGGGCCTGCTCGACGCCGGATTCGACGTCACCCTCTACAGCAACCGCGACCAGCGCGCGCTGCGCGACGACGTTCCTGCCACCGGCACGGCCCTCGAATTCGGTATCGCCCAGCAGGCCGAGTCCGCGCTCGGCCTGGACAATTACACCGCGCGGGCCCCGCGGCACACCGGACTGAGCGTCCGCATCGCCGGACCGGACCGCGCCGAATTGATCCAATTCGACGGCAATTTCGACGGCTATGTCGGTGTAGCCGTCGACACCCGCCTCAAAGCGGACGAACGACTGACCGCGTTCCAGGAGCGCGGCGGTCGTTTCGTCGTCGAGCAGGTGACTCCGGACAGCCTCGACGCCATCGCCGCGGACAACGCCCTCACCCTGGTCGCCACCGGCCGCGGCGGGCTGTCCGACTTGTTCCCGATCGACGCGTCGCGCACCCCCTACGACGCGCCGCAGCGTTCGCTGCTCACCGTCACGGTCACCGGAATCGGCTACGGCAGAGACGTTTTCGCACACCGCAGTCCGGCGGGCGGCGCGCACAGCGGCTTCTCCATCCTGGCCGAGCAGGGCGAGGCCTGGTGGGGCCCGTACCTGCACAAGGACGCGGGCCCGAGCTGGGCGTTCCTCGGCTGGGCCCGCCCGGGCAGCGAATGGGAAACCCGTTTCGCCGCAGCGGATTCCGCCGAGTCCGCGCACCGCATCGTGCAGGACCTGTACCGGGACTTCATCGATTGGGATCTGCCGGAGGTGCTGGCCACCGAGGTGATCACCGACGACCCGCACTCCTGGCTGAAAGGCGCTGTGCGACCGGTGGTCCGGGCCGGGGTCGGGCGCACCGCGGGCGGCCACGTGGTGGCCTCGCTCGGCGACACCTCCGCCGCCTACGACCCCATCGCGGGTCAGGGCGCGCAAAGCGGGCTGATCCAGGCACAGCGGCTCGTCGCGGCCGCCGCGGTGCACGACGGCCCGTTCGACGAGGCATGGCTCGCCGAGCAGTACGCGGGCTTCCTCGCCGTGCGCGGCGACGCCGCCAACAAGGTCACCCGCCTGTTCCTCGGCGATCCCGAACTGGCCGAGATCGGCAATACGCTCTTCGCCGCCGCGAGCGTCGACCCGAAGTTCGCCGCCGCCCTCGTCGGCCTGCTGCACCACCCGCAGCCGCTCCTCGCGATCGACTCGGTCGCGGCGGCCGGCGAGTTCATCGCCCGCGTCACCGGCGAGGACGCGACGGCCCTGCTCGGCCGCTTCGTCCCGGCCGGAACGTTCGCCCGATCCACCTTCACCAACGCCCTCGCCAACGCCTGAACACTCCACCGCGATCCGATCGCACAGATTCAAACCCTCGTGCCGCTCGGATCGCGGTGCTGGAGTGGGAGCAGATCGACGGCTACCCCCGACCCCCTGGAGCAAGCAATGACCACGGAGCAGATCGCCGATGAGATCAAGTTCGCCTACTGGGTGCCCAATGTCAGCGGGGGACTGGTCACCAGCGAGATCGAACAGCGCACCGGCTGGGACTTCGAGTACAACAAGAAACTGGCGCGGACCGCGGAGAACAACGGCTTCGACTACGCGCTGTCCCAGGTGCGCTACACCGCGTCCTACGGCGCCGAGTTCCAGCACGAGTCGACCTCGTTCAGCCTCGCGCTGCTCGGCGCGACCGAGCGGCTGAAGGTGATCGCGGCCGTGCACCCCGGCCTCTGGCATCCGGCGGTGCTGGCCAAGTTCGGCGCGACCGCCGACCACCTGTCCAACGGTCGCTTCGCCATCAACGTCGTCTCCGGCTGGTTCGCGGGCGAATTCACCGCGCTCGGCGAGCCGTGGCTCGAGCACGACGAAAGATACCGGCGCAGCGCCGAATTCCTCGAGGTGATCCGCAAGATCTGGACCGAGGACGCGGTGAACTACGGCGGCGACTTCTACCGCATCCGCGACTTCACGCTGAAGCCGAAACCGCTCAACACCCCCGAGCGCCCGAATCCCGAACTGTTCCAAGGCGGTAACTCGACGGCGGCGCGCCGCAACGGCGGCCGCTACGCCGACTGGTACTTCTCCAACGGCAAGGACTTCGACGGCGTCACCGAGCAACTCGACGACCTGCGCGAGATCGCCAGGGCCAACAGTCGCGAGGTGAAGTTCGGGCTGAACGGCTTCATCATCGCCCGCGACACCGAGAAGGAGGCGCGCGACACCCTGCGCGAGATCGTCGAGAAGGCGAACAAGCCTGCCGTGGAAGGGTTTCGGGACGCGGTGCAGCAGGCGGGCGCGTCGACCAAGGACCGCAAGGGCATGTGGGCCGACTCCTCGTTCGAGGATCTCGTGCAGTACAACGACGGTTTCCGCACCCAGCTCATCGGCACACCCGAGCAGGTGGCCGAGCGCATCGTGGCCTATCGCGAGCTCGGCGTCGACCTGATCCTCGGCGGCTTCCTGCACTTCCAGGAGGAGATCGAGTACTTCGGCGCGAAAGTGCTCCCGCTTGTTCGGGAGCTGGAGGCCGCGCGGCGGCCGGTCGCGGCGGTCGGCTGATGACTGTGACCGCGGAGGTCGCGGCCGACCGGATAACGTCGGCCGCGCAAGCCTTTTCGGTCGCCGAGCGTCTCGCGGGGGAGTTCGCGACGGGGGCCGCCGCGCGCGACCGCGGCCGGATACTGCCGCATCAGGAGGTGGATCGGCTCGCGGCCAGCGGGCTGCTCGCCGTCACCGTGCCCGCCGAGTACGGCGGCGCGGACCTGCCGCCCAGCGCGGTGGCCGAGGTGGTGCGGATCCTCGCCGTCGCCGACCCGAATATCGCGCAGATTCCGCACAGCCACTTCGTGTACGTGAATCTGGTGCGGCTGGCCGGCGTCGAACAGCAGCGGCGGCGCTACTTCGCGCAGGTGCTCGCCGGTGGCCGGATCGCCAACGCCCAATCCGAGCGCGGCGGCGCCACCATCGCCGACATCGCGACCACCGTGCGGCCCGCCGGTCCGCGCTTCCGCGTCGACGGTCGCAAGTTCTACTGCACCGGTTCGCTTTTCGCGAATCTGCTCGCCGTGCTGACCAAACTCGAGGACTCCGAGGGGAGCAGCGGCCTGGAGCCGGGGGAGTACATCGCCTACCTGCCCGCGGACTCGCCCGGCGTGCGGATCGTCGACGACTGGAACGGCGTCGGGCAGCGCACCACCGGCAGCGGCACGGTCACGTTCGACAATGTGCTCGTCGACCGGGACCAGCTGATTCCCCGCTCGGCCGCCGTCCGCGCACCCACCGGCTACGGCGCGTTCGCGCAGCTGCTGCACGCGGCCATCGACACCGGCATCGCCCGCGGCGCGCTCGCCGCCGCCACGGAGTTCGTGCGCACCACCAGCCGGCCCTGGTTCGAGGCCGGTGTCGCGCGCGCCGTCGACGACCCGCTGCTCATCCAGCGCTTCGGCGAGCTGTCGGTGACGGTGACCGCGGCCGAGGCGACCCTCGTCGCGGCGGGCGCGGCCGTCGACGCGGCCACCCATACCGCGCGTCAGGGCAGTTCGGCACCCCC
>NZ_BAGH01000402.1 GCF_000308715.1 Nocardia tenerifensis NBRC 101015 | reverse complement strand
CCCGGTTGGAGCGGGCGGTGCGCGAGCAGGACGATCCGATGGACTCGCTGGCCAGCCTGACCGCGCCGACCCAGCTGTGCGCGTCGGAGTTCTTCGCGCACACGGCGGTTCTCGCCGACCGGCCGGGCAACGTCGACGCAATGCGCACCGCCGGTTGGCAATTCGGCCGGATCGCGCACCTCGCCGACGCGGTGCAGGACTACGACAGCGACCTGGCGCGCGGCCGGTTCAATCCGCTCGCCGCCACCGGGACGACCATGCCGCAGGCGTATGACCTACTGCGCGAATCGGATTCGCGACTGCGCGCGGCGGTCGCCGACGCCGAGCTGGACACCGTGCCGACCGTCCGCTGGATGCTGCTGGACCCGCTGTCCTCGGTGCTGCGCGGGCTCGGCCGCGGCATCGGCGCCGTCGGCCACGTCTGCTCGGCCTCGCACGACCGCGCCGACGTTCAGCTGAGCTCCCGGCGTACCCGCAATCGCCGCCCGGGCGTCGGCGAGTCGTTGGCCCTCATCCTCGGCGTCTACTGCACCGGCTACGCCTGCTGCGCCGAACACACCCAGCCGTGCACCGGCGAACGCAAAGACCCCTGGATCAACAACTGCGACTGCAGTGATTGCGGCGACTGCGACTGCGGCTGCGGCGATTGCTGCAACTGCTGCGATTGCGATTGCAGCTGCTGAACGCGAAACGGCAAGAGCCGCACCTCCATCGGGTGCGGCTCTTGCCGTGCGAATGCGTCAGCGCAGGGACGCCGTGAGGTGCGGGTACCCCTTCTTCGGGTTCAGCACGGCCAGATCCCAGCCGCCCTCGACCTGATCCGCGTACACGTTCACCGTCGACGGCAGCAGGATCGGCTTGCCGAACTTCACCGAGTAGGTGGTCTTGCCCGGCACCCGGCCCTCGATCGTGCCGAGCAGATGCGCGGCCGACCACATGCCGTGCGCGATCGACTTCGGGAACCCGAAAGCCTTGGCGCCCAACGACGAGGTGTGGATCGGGTTGTGGTCACCCGACGCGGCGGCGTACTGGTTGATCGTCTTCTGATCGACCCGCCAGGTGCGCAGCGGCGGCGGCGCGGCCTCCTCCGGCTTGGGTTCGGGCTTCGGCCCGCCCGACAGCGAGGTGCGCTGCTGGTGCAGGAAGGTGGTGACCTGCCGCCACACCAGCTCCCGGCCGACGCTGATCTCGGAGATCGCGTCGACGAGCAGGCCCTTCGGGTGCTCGCGCAGATTCTCGATGTGCGCCTTGATGTCCAGCGGCTCGCTCACCGAGATCTCGCGCGTGCGCTCGATCACGTTCTCCGCGTGCACCGCACCGACCGCGACGAACGGAAAGTCGCGCTGCACAACGAGTTGCATGACGATCGGGAAGGTGAGGATGAACGGGTAGGTCAGCGGCAGCGCGTCGCCGAACCGCAGCCCGGTCGCCCGGCAGTAGGCCGCCAAATGATCCGGATCCACCTTCAGTCCGTCCAGCCGGCTCGACCGATCGGGCAGCGTCGACTTGCGCGCCGACACCAGCGGCAGCGGAACCGCGCCGAGCGCGGCCTTCAGGTACAGCGGACCGTTCTTCGGGGTCTCGGTCAGCGTGATCACCTGCGTCATCATGCTCCGATCAGGCTCTGCCCGCAGACGCGAACGACGTTGCCCGTCACCGCGTTCGACGCCGGGCTGGCGAAGTAGGCGATGGTCTCGGCGACGTCGACGGTCTGTCCACCCTGCAGCAGCGAGCTCATCAACCGGCCCGCCTCGCGGGTGGCCAGCGGGATGGCGGCGGTCATCGCGGTCTCGATGAAGCCGGGCGCGACCGCGTTGATGGTGATGCCCTTCTCCGCCAGCTTCGGCGCCTCGGCGTCGACCATGCCGATGACGCCGGCCTTGGAGGCGCCGTAGTTGGTCTGGCCGCGATTGCCCGCGATGCCCGCGATGGAGGACACGTCGATCACCCGGCCGCCCTCTTTCAGCGCGCCGCGGGCCACCAGGCCCTCGGTGATCCGGTGCGGCGCGGCGAGATTCACGTTGAGCACGGAGTTCCAGCGGCCCTCGTCCATGTTGGCGAGCAGCTTGTCGCGGGTGATGCCGGCGTTGTGCACGACGATGTCGATGCCGCCGAAGCGCTCGGTGGCGAACTCGGCCAGCTTCTCCGCGGCGTCGGGCGCGGTCACGTCGAGCGCGAGCGCGGTGCCGCCGACCTTGTTCGCGGTCTGCGACAGCGCCTCGCCCGCGGCCGGGATGTCGGCGACGATCACGGTCGCGCCGTCGCGGGCGAACACCTCGGCGATGGTCGCGCCGATGCCGCGCGCGGCGCCGGTGACCACGGCCACCTTACCGTCGAGCGGGCGGTCCCAGCTGGTGGGCGCGGTGGCGTCGTCCTTGCCGACCCGGATGACCTGGCCGTCGACGAACGCCGACTTGGCCGAGAGCAGGAAGCGCAGCGTCGACTCGAGGCCGGTCGCGCCGGTGGACGCCTCCGGGTGCAGGTAGACCAGCTGCGCGGTGGCGCCGCGCAGCAGCTCCTTGGCCACCGAGCGGGTGAAGCCCTCGAGCGCGCGCTGGGCGATCTGCTCGTCCACCGACGAGGTGAGTTCGGGCGTCGTGCCGATCACCACGATGCGGCCGGACGCGGCGATGCTGCGCATCGCGGGCTGGAAGAACTCGTAGAGCTGGGCGAGGTCCTCGATCGAGCCGATGCCGGTCGCGTCGAACACCAGCGCGCCGAATTTGGTTCCGGCGCTTGCCGAATCGGCGAAGGTGTAGTCGAAAAGCAAGGTGCGCAACGGCTCGGCGACCCGGCCCTTGCCGCCGAGCAGCACCGGCCCGGGCAGCGGCGGCTCACCCTGCTTGTAGCGGCGCAGGTTCTCCGGCTGCGGCAGTCCCAGCTTGCTCGCCAGGAACTGACCGGGGGTCGAGTGGACGAACGATCCGTAGAGGTTGGGAGCACCCTTACTCTTGCTGGCTGCCACTGTTCCTACCTTTTCTGTGTTGACAGGCGGCGTGCACGGTCCCTGGCGAGGGTACGCAAGCTACCGCCTCCACCGAGTCCGCTCACGCCGCGATGTTCAGTTCTCCGGTCTGGTGGTACCCGGCAGTGGACCGCTGGCACACATTTGCGGGGTACGGTGTCGACATTAAACTTACTCCAGAGTAAGTTTAATGTAAACCAACCGCGACGGGGCGCCGATCAGTGGAGACTTCCACGCGGACTCCGGCGCGCCGAACCTCCCCAACGAGACCTGGAGACTCGAGTGACAACCAAATCCCGTTCGGCGAAGAGCACCGCCAAGACCGGTAAGACCACCCGCCCGGTCGCGATCGTGGGCGGCAACCGGATTCCGTTCGCTCGCTCCGACAAGGCGTACGCGCACGCCTCCAATCAGGACATGTTCACCGCCGCGCTGGACGGCCTGGTCAGCCGCTTCGGCCTGCAGGGCGAGCGGCTCGGCATGGTGGTCGGCGGCGCCGTGCTCAAGCGGGTCGGCGAGCACGGCATGATCCGCGAGAGCGTGCTCGGCAGCACGCTCAGCCCCTACACCCCGGCGCACGATCTGCAGCTGGCCTGCGGCACCGGTCTCCAGGCCATCGTCACCGTCGGCGACGGAATCGCCCAGGGCCGCATCGAAGCCGGCATCGGCGGCGGCACCGACACCACCTCCGACGCCCCGATCGGCGTCAGCGAGGGCATGCGCGAGTGGATGCTCGACGCCAACCGCGCCAAGACCGGCAAGGACCGGCTCAAGCTGGTCGGCCAGCTGCGCCCGAGCATGCTGGGCATCGAGATCCCGCGCAACGCCGAGCCGCGCACCGGGCTGTCCATGGGCGAGCACGCCGCCATCACCGCCAAGGAGTTCGGTGTTCCGCGCGAGGCGCAAGACGAGCTGGCCTACCTGTCGCACAAGAACATGGCCGCCGCCTACGACCGCGGCTTCTTCGACGACCTGATCACCCCGTTCCTCGGCCTGACCCGCGACGACAACCTGCGTCCCGGCTCCACCGTGGAGAAGCTGGCCACCCTCAAGCCGGTGTTCGGCGTCAAGGCCGGTGACGCCACCATGACCGCGGGCAACTCCACCCCGCTGACCGACGGCGCGTCCGCGGTGCTGCTGTCCAGCGAGGAGTGGGCCGCCGAGCGCAACCTGCCGGTGCTGGCCCACCTGGTCGACAGCGAGGTCGCGGCGGTCGACTACATCCACGGCCCGGACGGCCTGCTCATGGCGCCCACCTACGCGGTGCCGCGCCTGCTCGCCCGAAACGGCCTGACCCTGCAGGACTTCGACTTCTACGAGATCCACGAGGCGTTCGCCTCCGTGGTGCTCGCGACGCTGTCCGCGTGGGAGTCCGACGCCTACTGCAAGGAGCGGCTCGGCCTCGACGGCGCGCTCGGCTCGATCGACCGGACCAAGCTCAACGTCAACGGCTCGTCGCTGGCGGCCGGCCACCCGTTCGCCGCGACCGGCGGCCGCATCGTCGCCTCGACCGCGAAGATGCTGGCGGAGAAGGGTTCCGGACGCGCATTGATCTCCATCTGTGCCGCGGGCGGCCAGGGCGTCGTCGCCATTCTCGAGCGGTAGAGCCCACCTCTGTCGTCGCTGACGCGATAACACGCGAAGGCGGTATTCGGCCCGGCCGAATACCGCCTTTCGTCTGTCAGCGCGCCGTATCGCCGCACGCGCCCCCTGCGCTCGCCCGCCCGATAGCGCTGCCGCCGCCGACGATAACGCCAATTGGCACTGAAAGGGCTTGCGCGGCATGCCCGTTGTCGACACGCGTGTACACGGTGGTTCGGCGGCCCAGGTCGATCGGTAGATCGCGGGGCGTGCACATCGCTGTCCTCATGCGCCCCGAGACCTCGAAATTCGGATAGTCCAGGCGGCGAGGATCGGCCACTACCTTCGGCTGTGAGCTATATCATGACCTCCGCATCGCATCCGCCATGCATTTCGCCGAGTCCGTAGGCCGATTATCGGCTACTAGCAGGCAACTTGAGTGTTACACGTTTTCTCCGTTCGCTGCACGCCCGTCGCTTTTCTTCTTGCGACGGGATTGATCTGTGTGTTTACCTGCTCGTCACCTACTGTGCTGCCGGAACTGGTCGATCGGCGAGGCAATTGATCGCTGCTTAATCGACATGTAGCTACCGGCAGGACATCTCTTCGGCTTAACGACTCACTCGAATCGAGCTAGCAGAGAGGAAGGCTGAACAGCTCATGCGAATCGGTATTGCGCTGCGCGCGACCGTGCTGGCCCTCACGGCCGCGGTCGGACTCGGACTCGCGTCCGCGGCGCCGGCGGGAGCGGCGGGCGAGGTGGACCGCTACCTGGATCTGCCCCTGGTGAACCGCGACGCCGCGACCAGCCCCGGCGGCGTCAACCCCGAGCTGCCCTACGACGCGGCCGAATTGCGCGGTCTGCTCGACGAGGCGCGCGCCCGCGGGGTCGCGCCGAGTCGGTACGCGGCCCTGCTGTATCAGTACTGGCTGGTCGACGCGACGAACAAGGCGGGCATCGACCTGCGGTCCTGGGATCCGCGCGCCGGCGTCGAGGCCAACCGCGCCAACCTGATCCGGTCCTACCGCTACTACGAAGACCTGCAGCTGGACCACCGCGAGCTGCAGTGGGCCGGGATGGGCGGTCAGGTCGGCGCCGACTTCGGCGGCGGGCTCATCGATTTCGAGTTGATGGGCAATATCTACGGCCTGCCCGGCCTCGCCGAATCCGCGCGCGGCGTCGTCGCCGCGGTCGACCGGGCCGCCGGACCGCAAGCGGTGGCGCAACTTCCGCGCGGGCTGATGGCCCTCGCCGAGGCGGGCTCGCGCATCACCCCCGAGGACCTGCACTACATCATCGGGATGATCCTGGTGATGCAGAAGAACATATTCTCGGACCTGATGCCCATGCACGACGCCTACGTCACCGAAGGCCTCGGCGCACTGGAGGAGTTCCAGGCGGCCGGGTTGTTCGGCGACGACATCATGACCGCCTGGCGCGACGTGGCCTCCGGCGATCACGACCGGATCGCCTCGGGCAACGGCACTTTGCTGCGCAGGGAGCAGCAGTGGGTGATCGGCGGCCAATGGGACTCGGTGCGCGAGTACAAGGGCAGCGTCGGCGAGGCGATCACCTACGCCAGCGGCGCCGCCGGCTCGCCTTCCGTGGCCGGGGTCAGGCCGCCGCGCGAGTACCACCCGGTGCGCATGCCGGTGACGCTGGCCGACGGACGCCCCGGGCTGCTGACTCTGCCGCTGCCGGACTGGAATTGGTCGGAGTTCGAGCCGCGCTGGGACTACATCACCACGGAGCTGTTGCCGAAATACAAGTTCCAGGTCGAGAACAATTGGCCCGCACTGGAAGCCGTGATGCGCACACCATATGAGGTACAGATGGAGTCCCATCGTCCGTTGCTCAACATTCCGCAGTTGCTCGACTCCGCCGCCAGGCAGATCCAGGTGACCCCGATCGACACGCTGGCGGTGGGCTAGATGAAACGCTTGACCATGGCCGCCGCGACGGCCGCCGCGCTGGTGCTCGGCGCGGGAACCGCCGCGGCGGACACGGAGATGCCGACGCCCGGACTGGACCGGGTCTTCAACGGCTTCGTCGTCGGGCAGATCCAGAACGCGCGCCCGGTCCCGCCGGACCAGGCGTTCCAGGCGCTGCTCGCGGACGACCCGTTCTATCAGGAGCCGCCGCTGACGGGCGACGAGCGGCCGGGGACGCTGCTGAAGGCCAAGAAGGTCGACGTCATGTTCCTCGGCATCACCCCGCCCGACGTCGAGGCCTACAAGCTGATGTACGTGACCACCGGCATCGACGGCGTCACGCCGGTCATCAGCACCGGCATCCTGATGATCCCGAATCACGGTGCGCCGGTGGGCGAGAAGAAGCTGATCTCCTACCAGGAGGCCAACGACAGCGTCGGCTGGTCCTGTCACCCGAGCACGCAGTGGACCGGCGGCGACCCGCTGGACGGCTCGTCGTGGTCGGCGCTCGGCCCGCTGGCGCTGATGTTCGACAAGGGCTACGCGGTGATGATCTCCGACGTCGGCAACGACGGAGACCGCAGGCCGCACGGCGTTTTCGCGGGCAAGTTCGCCGCACACGCCCAACTCGACGGTGTCCGTGCGGCTTTGGCGCATCGCGACGCCGGACTCGATCCGCACGCACAGGTGGGACTGTTCGGCATCGCGGGCGGCGGCGTCGGCGCGGCGTTCTCCGCCGAGTTGCAGCCGACCTACGCGCCGGAGCTCGACGTGAAAACCGCTGTGCTGGAAGGGATGGTCGTCAACCCGCGCAACTTCATGCGGGTCGCCGACGGCTCCGTCGGCTCCGGGTTCGCGCTCGCCACGCTGCTCGGCCTCGAACCCGCGTACCCGGAGATGGAGGTCAACGCGAAGCTGAACCCGGCCGGGGTCGGGCTGGCGAACGCCTTCCGCACCCAGTGCCAGACGCCCGCCTACTTCGGGCTGCCGTTCCTGCCGCTGAAGACGCTGTTCAACACGGGGCTCAGCCCCGCAGACGAGCCCGCCTTCCAGCACGCGTTCGAGGAGAACATCCTCGGCCGGTCCGGCACGCCGAAGGCCAAGGTGGCCATCACCTCCTGCGTCGCCGACGACTCGCCGATGTCGCTGGTGCCCGCCGCGGACTCGCGGGAGCTCGCCGACATCTACCGGGCGGGCGGCGCCGACGTGACCTACCAGCCCACCGATTGCAGCATGGTCCGCATGCTCACCGACATCTACGGCTGGGGCACCGACCTGTTCGGCATGCAGACCATCGACTGGATAGACCGCAACTTCGACTGAAAAGAGTTACCCGCCATGGCTTTTCTCTACGGCGTCAATTATCTGTTCTGGTACGGCCCGCTGGCGGTCGCCAAGCTCTTGGCGCAGGCCGCCGGCTTCTGATCGGCCACCGCGGCTCCCGCGCACGTGGGAGCCGCGGCAGCGATCAGGCCCCGGGCAACTCGTTGTGCCCGCCGAACGCCTTGCGCATCGCCGAGAGCATCTTGTCCGCGTAGAGCGCCTCGCCCCGCGAGGAGAACCGCTGGAACAGCGCGGACGCGAGCACCGGCACCGGCACACCGGTGTCGATCGCGGCGTCGAGCGTCCACCGGCCCTCGCCGGAGTCCGAGACGCGACCGCTGTAGGAGTCGAGGTTCGGGTCGGCGTACAGCGCGCTCGCGGTGAGGTCCAGCAACCAGGAGGCGACCACGGAGCCGCGCCGCCACACCTCGGCCACCTCCGGGATGTCGAGGTCGTACCGGTAGTACTCCGGGTGCTCGAGCGGCGTCTCCTCGGCGGAGAACTCGCCGGCGTGCTCGGCCCCGTAGTTCGCCCGGTGCAGGATGTTCAAGCCCTCGGCGTAGGCGGCCATCGCGCCGTACTCGATGCCGTTGTGCACCATCTTCACGAAGTGCCCCGCGCCCGCGGGCCCGCAGTGCAGATAGCCCTGCTCGGCCGCCGACGGCTCCCCGGTGCGTCCCGGCGTCC
The DNA here is from genome assembly GCF_000308715.1 of Nocardia tenerifensis NBRC 101015. Classification (GTDB taxonomy): domain Bacteria; phylum Actinomycetota; class Actinomycetes; order Mycobacteriales; family Mycobacteriaceae; genus Nocardia; species Nocardia tenerifensis. The sequence goes on along the minus strand of NZ_BAGH01000402.1, from coordinate 6,142 downwards.
GCTCGGCCGCCTCGACGCCGGGCGCGATGGACTTCAGCAGCGGATCCAGATACCGCACCGGCTCGGCCTCGCCGCCGATCATCAGGCAGAACCCGCGGGTCAGTCCGAAGACGCCGCCCGAGGTGCCGATGTCCACGTAGTGAATGCCCTTGGGACGCAACTGCTCAGCGCGCTTGATGTCCTCGTGGTACCGGCTGTTGCCGCCGTCGATGATGATGTCGCCCGGTTCGAGCAGCGCGGCGACCTGGTCGATGACCGCGCCCGTGGCGCCCGCCGGGATCATCACCCACACCACCCGCGGGGTCTCCAGGGTGCGCACGAACTCCGCGAGGTCGGTGCTGCCCTGGAAACTGTCGCCCAGCTCTTGGCGGAGCACGTCGATCTGGTGGGGGCGACGTTCGTAGCCGACGGCGGTGTGCCCGTCCTTGACGATGCGCCGCACGATATTGGCGCCCATTCGCCCGAGGCCGATCATTCCCAGCTGCATGCCATCCCTCTCCTCGTGTGTGCGGTGGCCCGGACACTCGTGTACCCCGATTGTCTCGCTTCGATCCGATCCTGATTCGTCCGGCTGTGTAACGCGCGGTGCGCCGCTCCGATAATCAGATCGGCTCCGCGTAGTTGCCAGACCCCCGACCCGGCAACTGCGCGGGGCCCTTTGCGTGCCCCACCGGTCGCTTTGCGTGAGGTTTGCTGGTCGGTGCGCGCAGGCCCGAGGCCGGTCAGCGCCCACCGGACGCTGTCGGCATCGCGCACTATCGTTGGCGGAGACCCGCGTCGTGTGGGTCCCAACTCAACCGAACGGGGAGGACGGTTCGTGACGAGCCAGCCGAGCGCCGGACGTGATGGTCGACCACCGGCGGGCGAGGTCGGTTTACGCCAGCTGCTCGAGTCGAGAAACGCGAACCAGGGCCAGGAATGGGGCGGCGACTCGGCGCCGACCGAACCGATACAGGTGACGCCTACCCGCCGCGCCACCCATCGGGCTGCCGTCGAGCGCCCGAAGCCGCCGTCTCGCAGGCCCATCTCCGGCCCGCCGCCCAGGCGCCTGAATCCCACCGTCGTGAAGCGGGCCGGCCTCGCCGTCGGCGCGGTGCTCGCGGTGGCGGGGGTCGGCTACGCGGTCGACTGGATGCTCTCCTCGGGGCAGGTGCCGCGCGGGACGGTCGTCGCGGGCGTCGACATCGGCGGCCTGGACACCGCCGTTGCGAACGCGCGGCTGCGCGCCGAGCTCACGCCGAGAGCCGACCGGGAATTGCCGTTGCGCATCGGCGACGTGCAGACCAGGCTCGTTCCGTCCGCCGCAGGCCTGTCGGTGGACTGGGACGGCACTTGGGCGCGCGTCGGCGGCCAGCCGCTCAATCCGATCACCAGGCTCACTTCCTTCTTCACCACCCGGCATGTCGCGCCGGCCAGCGCCGTCGACGACGCCGCGCTGGATGGCCAGTTGACGGCGCTGCGCGTGCACGATCGGCCCTCCGTCGAGGGCACCATCGCCTTCGACAAGGGGACTCCCGTGGCCGTGGCCCCGGTCCCCGGACGCGTGCTCGATGTCGCGGCCGCGCGCGCCGAACTGATCGACCGCTGGATCGCGGGCGCCGCGCTCGATCTTCCCGTGCATCCGGCGCCGCTCACCGTTCGGCCGGAGGCGGTCGATCAGGCCTTGCGCGAGGTGGCCGAGCCCGCGGTGCGCGCGCCGATCACGTTCGCGGGCAAGGGCGCGTCGGCCAAGCTCGACCCCGAGCAGATCGCCACCGTGCTCTCCTTCGCGCCCGATGGCCGCGGCGGCCTCGCGCTGTCCATCGATCAGAACGTCGCGGTCGGTTTGCTGGCGCCGCAGCTCGCGGCCACGGAGATCGAGGCGAAGGACGCGACGTTCGCGTTGACCGGCGGCAAGCCGGCGGTGGTGCCCGCCGTCGTCGGCGACAAGATCAACTGGCCGAAGACGCTCGAGCAGTTCGCCGGGCTGCTCGCCGCGCCCCAGGAGCGGACCGGTCAGGCCGTCTACGAAAAGATGGAGCCGAAGCTGACCACGGAGGCGGCCCAGGGCCTCGGCGTCGTGGAGACCATGGGCACGTTCACCACCAATGGGTTCAGCGGTCCGTCCGGGGTGAACATCAAGGTGGTCGCCCGGAAGGTCAACGGCGCCGTGGTCAAGCCGGGAGATACGTTCTCGCTCAACGACTTCACCGGTCCGCGCGGCACCGCCGAGGGCTACGTGGAGTCCGGCATCATCGACCACGGCAGGCCCGGCACCGCCGTCGGCGGCGGCATCAGCCAGTTCGCCACCACCCTCTACAACGCCGCCTACTTCGCCGGCATGGAGGACGCGGGCCACACCGAGCACAGCTACTACATCTCCCGCTACCCCGCCGCGCGCGAGGCGACCGTCTTCGACGGCGCGATCGATCTGCGCTTCCGCAACAACACGCCGACCGGCGTGCTGATCGAGGCCGTCACCACGGATTCCGAAGTGACCGTTCGGCTCTGGGGCACCAAGACCGTCAACGTCGAGTCGGTGACCGGCGAGCGGAGCAAGCCGACCGAGCCGACCACCATCAAACTGCCGAAGGGCAAGGACTGCATCGCGTCGGAGGGCGCGCCCGGCTTCACCACCTCCGACACCCGCATCATCACCGACCGGCGCACCGGTCGCGAGGTGTCCCGGGCGACTCGAACGGTCAAGTACGACCCGATCCCCGTCGTGAAATGTGAGTGATCCCAACGCTTCCCAGCCCGTGCCCGAGCCCCTTCGCGGCGTCGGCCGGGCTTGGAGGTAACTTCCAGCTATCTCGCAGCGCGCCGCCGGCCGCCTCGGCGGCGGACGAAACATTCTGCGGCAGGGCGACTTTGGTGCGCGACCTCCCGGCGAATGGGATATAACTACGCCAGATTCCGGGACGCCAGTCCGGTTCTGTCTCGGAGTGGGGCTCTAGGAAGAGCGAAGTGTGAAGGGGATACCAGTCGTGAACCAGATCGACTCAGTTAGACCGTTTGCGACGGGGCGGGGCAACAACGTCGCAGTCATGCTGGGTGCGGCCGTCGGAGACGACGTCGCCCTGCGGGTGGTGCAGGGCAAGGGCACGCTGTGCGACGTCGTTCTCGCGGCGCGGGTGATGGGTGTCGATCCGGTCGAGGCGGTACTCCAGTACGCCGAGGCGGCCACCGGAGTGATCGTCGACGCCGCGGTGGTGGTCGACGGTGGTGCCGATCCTCGCTGCGCATAGCGTTTCGCCTGCGGCACCGTGGTGTCCGCACGGCTCTCCACGCGGCGGTTGACGCCGATTTCAGGGCGTGAAGTGTTGCGCCGCACCAGTTCACCGACGGTCGTTTCGACTCACTTTCTCCGGCAACAGCTTTCGCACCGCCGAGACCTCGCGGTGCCGGCGGCGCACGGTTTTCGAGGGGCTTAGCCCTCGGGGCGCTCCACGTCGCGCAGTGCGGCGGCGACGAACTCCCGCATCGGAATATCGAGTGCGGTGCACAACGCGTGCAGCTGTTGCATGTCCGGCGAACGGTCGCCGTTCTCGAAGCGCTGGATCGTGCTGACGCCGAGTCCGGTCAGCGCGGCGAGTTGCGGGCGCGTCAGCGCCCGTCGCGCCCGCGCCGCCCTGAGCTCTGCCCCGACCGCTCGATTGATGTCCGAAGGTACCTTTTCCACACCCATACGGACCATTCTGAGGTCCGAACGGCTACCTGGCAAACGACATGCCGGAAAACGGTCCAGGATCACCGCTGGTACCGGTCTTTTCGCCTATAACGGTCATTTTTAAGTTGCAACAGGTCCGAACGGACCTTACTGTGCTCCGTATGGAACACCTAGACCATATGGTTGCCCGGCGGGTGCGGCTCGCCATGTCCGAGGCGGGCCTACGCCTCGAGGACCTGGCCGCGCGTTCCGGGTTGCCGGCGTCGGACCTGTGTAGCCTGCTCGCCGCGCAGGGCTCGTTCACAGTGGACGAGCTTGTTCGTATCGCCACGGCACTGCGCCGGCGCGTCACCGATCTTCTGCCCGGCGACGAGGATCTCCGATGACCGCCACCGATGCCCACCGGTCGCTCCGCGACTCCCGCTCCGCGATCTCCGGATGCTGGAACAAACATTTTGTGACGCGAATCACTCCCCGACCGAAGGCGGATGGGCGGTGTTGAGCGATCGATCAGCTACCGCCGAGGCGGCCCTCGAACAGGTTGCGGGCAGCGTGCCGCGGCTCGCCGGTTTCGGCGCCTGGCGACCGGGCATCACCGGCATCCCCTATCTCGGCGGCGCCGAACCGCACGCCGTCGCCGTGGTCCTCATCCACGATCCGCGCGACGTCCGAGTGCACAGCAGAACGCTCGTCGCCACACCGCATCCGCCGACCGGCGACCAATCGAGTCCGCGGTGACCAAGCCGGCGCGAACCCGTCGCGCGGATCCGGCCCTCGATATCTTCCGGCGCCACATCGGCGCCCGCGTCACCTTCATCGGATTCGCCGCCGAACGCGGCGCCGTCGAGCACGGAGTCGTCGTCGACGTCGACCACCGAATGGTGTACGTCGATTACGGCTACCCCAATCCCGTCTGTACCGAACTCGGCAATGCCATTGCCACCCATCCGTCGAATCTTCGACTGGAGACCACCGCCGCGGCGGTAGACCACTGTGCGCACTGCGGATCCGCAGTGCGTCCCGGTCCGGTATTTCTCGCGCCCCGCTGATCCGGCGCTCCCCGAATACACGTCACGGCCCGACCGGCCGCGCTCCGCCGTGGGCTCGTCCGGTCTCGTCGTTCACGAAAGGAAAAGGCCCATGGCCATTTTCGGCCGCCGTTTATCCGGCAGATTGCACGCACCCGGCGAGATCATCGACGTGCTGATCGTCGGAGGCACGTGGAATCCCCACGGCGACCGGGTCACCGCCGCATTCGCCGACGCCCTCGACCCGCGGCGTTTCACGGTGCGCATGGTGCCCTATCCGGCCGATTACGGACGCCACGTCGCATTCGCCGACAGCGTCGCCGCGGGCAGGCGGGCACTGATCGAGGCGATAGAGGCGACACCCAACCGGGTTCTGCTGGCGGGGTATTCGCAGGGCGCGGGCATCGCGGGCGATCTCGCCGCCGAGATCGGGCAGGGCCTGCTTCCGCAGCTGGAGGTGGTCGCGTGTGCCTTGATCGCGGACCCGCTGCGTCCGGCGGGCCGGTGCCTCGGCAAGGATCCCGGCGGTTACGGCGTCATCGGGCAGCGGAATATCACCGGCGTCCCGGCGTATTGGGTTGCCGCAGAAGGCGATCCGATCACCGCGCTGCCTACGGGCAATCCACTGCGTCTCGTCGCCGACCTCAGTGCGTACTTCAGCCTCTCCAGCCCCGCCGCCATGGTGCGCTGGGGACAACACATCATCGACCTCGCCACCCGTCGTCAACTGCAACGCTGGTGGTCACCGGAGAACTGGCGCGCCTGGGGCGGCGCGGTCGCCTACGCGCGCGGCTATCTGTTCGACGGGCGGCACACCGAGGACTACCTCCGGTACGGCCACGCCCGGCTGCTCGCTGAGACGATCAATCGTGAGGTGGCCGTGCGGGCGACCCCGCGCGCGCAAGCGCGCCCTGCCCGCTGATGCCCTGGTTCCAGGTCGACGATCAGCTCGGATTCCACCCCAAGGCGGTCGCGGCCGGCAACGCCGCCATGGGCCTGTGGGTGCGTGCGGGCTCGTGGTCGATGCAGCAGCTCACCGAGGGTTTCGTGCCCGCCGCGATCGTGCGCGGCCTCGGCTCGGCGGCCCAGGCGAAAAAGCTTGTGGAGGTGGGGTTGTGGACAACCGCCGACGGCGGCTATCGCTTCCACGACTGGGCCGAGCGGCAGATGTCCAAGGCGGAGATCGAGGACCGGCGCCGCAAGCGAGCCGACGCGGGTCGCAAAGGCGGCCAGGTTTCCGGTCAGGCCAGACAGCTTCGAGCGCAAGCAAATGCCGCGGCCAAAGCTGAAACACCGCCCCCGGCAATCACTTCGACGCCACCTTCGCGGCCGATGGAGCAGACGCCGAAGCGGAAACCAACCCCTGTCCCTGCCCATGGCCTTGAAAGTGCTTCTAGGGGAGCGCGATCCGTGCCGCCGAGGCAGTGCGTCATCCACCGCGGTCACCCCGCGCCGCCACCCTGCG
>NZ_BAGH01000403.1 GCF_000308715.1 Nocardia tenerifensis NBRC 101015 | reverse complement strand
CGCGCCGGACGCCTCCGCGACCACCGACCGTGCCGCGACCACCTTGCGCAGCGGCTGCGCCGGATCGTTCAGCTGCTCGACCAGTTTCGTCACGCGCGCGATATGCTCTGCGGCGCTGGGGATTTCGGTGACGAACCGCACCGGAGGCAGATCGGGGACGGCCGAGGGCCGCCACGGCCCGGCCGTGTGCAGCGCCCGCTCCGGCACGCTCAACGCGGCGGGCCTGCGCGGATCGAACGGCAGCGCCCCGACGATCAACTCCGCGGCGCCGTCGCGCAGCGCGGCCACCGCCCGATCGGCCTCGTCGAAGGCGACCCGGCTGCCGGACGCCCGGACCACCCCGTCCGGCTGGGCAAGCAGGAATCCGTCCATAGTCCCTCGACCCTAACCCCGCGTCGGGCCGCCGGGACCGACCCGTGAGCGCACTCACGGGCACGCCGTGATCACTCCGTTCTGGCGGCTGGTTCCCGGCCGGGCGGCACCATGAGGACCGGGCGGTGGCAGTGTTTGAGGACCGCGTCGGCGACGCTGCTGTGCAGCAGCGCGCGGATGCCGGTCGCGCCGCGGGTGCCCGCGACGATGATGTCGACGTCGAGGTCGTCGGCGCACTCCACGATGGCGTTCCAGATGGTCGTCGTGCACTCGGCGGTGCGCGCCTCCGCGTTGAGCCCGGCGAGTTTGGCCAGCCGGACGCCCTCGGTATTGATCGTGCGGGCGTCGACGTAGGCGACGTCCTCGATCTCCTCGTCGGGCACCCATTCCGGCTGCATCACCCCGGACAGCCCGGACAGGCGGGCGGCCTGGCGCACCATCGGCTCCCACGCGGTCAGCACGATGGCTCGGTCCGCGCTGAGGAAGCGCCCGGCGTATTCGATGGCCCGCTTGGCGTTCTCGGACCCGTCGTAGGCGATGAGCATCAGGTCGCAGGGCACGGTGACCTCCTGGTGCGGGGCACGAGGACCTCCTGGTGGGAGACTCACGGCTATTGAACAAGGCTACCTTGACCGAGCCCGCCCCACCCGCTGGCTCGCGGGATCAGTACCGTTGATCTCCATGCGGAAGACGCCTCTGCTCATGCTCGCCGTGCTGGCCGCCGTCGCCACCGCCTGCTCGAGTGGCGGCAGCGACGACGCCACGCCCTCGCGCGCGGCCGCTCCCGAGTCCACAACCGGAACATCAACGCGCGCAACGACTTCCGCGAAACCGGATTGCACGTCCGGATATCTCGCGCAGTTCAGCACGCGCCAGAAGCTCGCACAACTGCTGACCGTCGGCGTCACGGGCGAGGCCGACGCCGCCAACGTGGTCCGCACCGAACAGGTCGGCGGCATCTTCGTAGGGGGCTGGACCGATCTCGCGCTGCTGAGTTCCGGGCAGCTCGACCAGGTCAAACAGGCGGCCAAGGTGCCGCTCATGGTGACCATCGACGAGGAGGGCGGTCGCGTCTCCCGGGTGAAGAGCCTGATCGGCGCGGCGCCCTCGGCCAGGGAGACGGCGCAGACCATGACCGCCGAGCAGTTCCACGACGCCACGCTGACCCGGGGCCGCGCGCTGAAGGACCTGGGCGTGACGGTGAACTTCGCCCCCGACGTCGACGTGAGCGCCCAGCCCGACGACTCCGTCATCGGGGACCGTTCCTTCTCCGACGATCCCGCCGTGGTCACCCGATACGCCGACGCCTACATCCGCGCGATGCGCGAGGTCGGAGTCGGCACCGTGCTGAAGCACTTCCCCGGCCACGGGTCGGGCTCGGGCGATTCGCACCGCGGCGCGGTCCGGACGCCACCGCTGGAGAGCATGCAGAACGTCGATCTCGTTCCGTTCCGCGGGCTGGTCGACTCCGGCGCGGGCGTGATGGTCGGCCACCTCGACGTGCCGGGCCTGACCACCCCCGACGTGCCCGCGAGCATCAGCCCGCAGGCCATGGCGCTGCTGCGCGAGGGCAGCGGTTACGGCGCCGCGCCGTTCAAGGGCCCGATCTTCACCGACGATCTGGGCGGCATGGCCGCGATCACCAACCGCCTGTCCATCGCGGACGCGGTGGAGGCCGCGCTGGTCGCCGGGGCCGACAACGCGCTGTGGATCAGCACCGACGCGGTGCCCAGCGTGCTCGACCAGTTGGAGCAGGCGGTGGCGGCGGGCCGGCTGCCCGCCGCGCGGGTCGACGCGTCGGTGCTGCGCATGGCCGCCTTCAAGGGCGCGCTTCCGCACTGCTGAGACGCCATTTCCGCGACTGGGGAGCAAATACGACCCACGGAACTTACCTTGGAGTAATATATGAACTTCACCATGCGGTAGGAGAGTGGATGGCGGGCGGAACGAAGCGACTTCCTCGGGCGGTTCGTGAGCAGCAGATGCTCGACGCCGCGGTCGAGGTGTTCTCGCGCAAGGGCTTCCACGATACATCGATGGACGCCATTGCCGCCGAAGCGAAGATATCGAAACCGATGCTGTATCTCTACTACGGCTCGAAGGACGAGTTGTTCCGCGCCTGTATCCAGCGCGAGGGACTTCGCTTCATCGAATCGGTGGTGCCCGCGGGTAACCCCCAGCTGACGCCGCACGAACAGGTGCGGGTCGCGCTGGAGGGCTTCCTCGGGTTCGTCGACCGCAACCGGCGCTCCTGGCAGGTGCTCTACCGCCAGGCCATCGGCCAGCAGGCGTTCGCCTCCGAGATCGAGAACGCCCGCGAGCGCGTCATCGAATTGACCGCCAAACTGCTGGAGTCCAGCGCCAAGCACCCGGAGCCGGGCACCAACTTCGACATCGTCGCGGCCGCCGTGATCGGCGCGGGCGAGGCCATCGCGGACCGGGTGGCCAGCGGCCGCGTCGAGGTCTCCGAGGCGGTAGATCTGCTCGACGATCTGGCGTGGCGCGGCCTCGCGGGACGCAAGAAGGCGGAGTAGGCGCCGACCGGTGCGCCGGGGTAGCGAGTCGCCCACCCGTCGGTGGACGACCGGTGCTCAGCGGTTGCCGCGCGGGCGACGGCCTGCCACAGTGCGGGGGGATTAGC
>NZ_BAGH01000404.1 GCF_000308715.1 Nocardia tenerifensis NBRC 101015 | reverse complement strand
GTCGCGCGACCGACGAGGACGCGGTGGTCCATGCCATCGGGGTGCTGCCGGTCTTGCGGGCGGCCCAGGTGCAGGCGGCGCTGATGGCGTTGTCGTCGACGGACTTGATCGTGGTGCGCATGGTCCTCGACGACGCGGACGCGAGCCGCTACGCGCTCGGCACCATCGCCGCGAAGATCGCGTTCTGGCTGCCGCAGGCGGTCGGTGTCGTGCTGTATCCGCGGATGGCGCAGCCGACGCATTCGGCGCGGGCGATCCGCTCGGCGCTGGCGGTGCTCTCGGGCATCGGCATCGTGGCGGTGCTCTGCGCGGCGCTCGCCGCGCCGTTGGCTCCCTTGCTGGCGGGCCAGGACTACGCCCCCATCGAGGGCCTGCTCTGGCTGTTCGCCCTGCACGGCGCGATCCTCGCGGTGTTGCAGGGCGCGATGCTCTCCGCGATCGCCGTGGACCGCACCGCCCTCGCCGCGCTGACCTGGCTCGGCCTGGGTGTCGAAGTGACGCTGATGGTTTCGTTCGCCCGGTCGATTCCCGCGCTCATCACCACGGTCGCCTCCGTCGCCGCCGTCACCACGCTGGTGGTCGCGGTGATCGTCCTGCGTACCGCCGATCGTGACAGTTCTCGACCCGGGAACCCGGCGTAGCGAGCGCCCTGGAGTCACCGGGCACGTCGGCAGTCACAAGCTTTCGCTCATGTGCGACGACATCGGGCGAATGATGGCCGAAACATAGGCCCCGACAACGAATTCGGCCCCCGGCTGAACACCGGGGGCCGAATTCATCGACAGACTCAGGGCTGTTTGGTGATATTGATCTGCTCCGTGGGCGGCTCGTTGTCCACGCGCCGCGCCCCACTGCCGGTCGGCGCGCCCCGGCCCTGGCTCAGCGGCCCACCGCTGCGCGCCGGAGCGGGCGAGGACCCGCCACCGCGGATGCCGAGGACGAGGCCGGCGATCAGCGCGATCACGCCGATGACGCCGAGCACGATCGGCATGATCCGCCCGTACAGCGACAGCTTGTCGATGTTCTCCTTGGCCACCGCGATCTGCGACTCGACGGTGTTCTCGTCGAACACGACGTGCGACTTCAGCGCCGTGACCTCGGGCTTGGAGTCGCGGCCGTAGTACAGGTGCAGCTGCTCGCCGCCCTTGATCACGGTGCCGGTCTTGGGCTCCACCCACAGGTCACGGGTGTTGGTGTACCAGCGCGCCATGGTGACATCGCCCTCGCCGGGCACACCCCACTTCGCGGCGGGGAAGGTCAGCTTGTTGGTCGGCGCCTTCACCACGTCGTACAGGTTGGTCGCCGGAATCGTCTGCTGGAAGTGGTAGACCTGCATGTTGTTGATCTCGGTCTCCTCGACGAAGTTGACGTCGAAGGTCTTGCGCGCGTTGAGATCGAAGTACGGGTAGGTCTTCTTCTCGGTGCCGATCGGGAAGCGGTACTGCAGGCCGGTGTGCTGCACCGGGTCCGCGACGGGCTTCATCTCCTTGTCGACCGTGACCGCGATGGAGCCGTTCGGGTCCTTGTCGACCGGCTCGCCGGTCTTGCGGTCGATGGTCACCCGGTCGATGGTCGCGGTGAGCAGGCCGGTGTCGCCCTGCTTGTCGATGCGCCGCAGCGTCTGACCCGCCTGCACGGTCATCTCGTCGGCGTCGGAGGGCTCCTCGACGGTGAGGAAGCGCTGCGAGACCAGCGGCACGTTCGTGTCGATCTTCGCCGAACCCTCCGGCGCGCTGAGCGACTTGGAGTCCAGCACCATGCTGTCCTCGTTCGGCACGTTGGTCGCGATGGTGGTGATCTCGAGATCGAGGGGAGTCTTCGCCAGTTTGCCGACGGTGTAGGTCGGGATCAGCAGCGCGGCGACGATCAGCAACGCGCCGAGACCCACGAGCAGGCAGGCCACCGTCCTTCTGGTTCCGGCACTCAGTGCCATGCAAACTCTCCTCGTCGTAGAACAGGGTCGTTCCGGCGAGTACGGCGGGCCGCCCGCGGCACTCGTGAGCCCCGACACTAACAGTCCGGTGTCGTACCATGCGGTGCCGAGGCCGGAAACGGCCGAGAAATCGCCCGAGTTTAGCGCGGAATGTGAAACGTCGAGTTATCACCTGAGAATGGGCAGGGCAGACTGGAGTCCGATGACCGCGATCCTGCCGACCTCCGCCACCGCCGCCGCCCCGGCGGCCGAATCGCCGCCGCCCCGCGCCTTTCTGCCCGCGCTCGAGGGCATGCGCGGAATGGCCGCCCTCGGTGTGCTGTTGACGCACGTCGCGTTTCAGACCGGGGCCGCGGGCACGCCGGTGATCGGCCGGGTACTCGGCCGGTTCGATATGGCGGTCGCGGTGTTCTTCGCGCTCTCCGGTTTTCTGCTCTGGCGTCCGCACGCGGCCGCGGCCCGCGGGCTCGGGAGCGCGCCGTCGCTCGGTTACTACCTGCGGCATCGCGCCGCGCGCATCCTGCCCGCGTATTGGGTCGTGGTGTGCGTGGTGCTGATCCTGCTGCCGAGCGCGGCGGGCACGGCCGGGTTGCGCGTCTGGGTGTCGAATCTGGCGCTGCTGCAAGTCTTTGTGCCGTTGACGCTGACCGATGGCCTGACGCAGATGTGGAGCCTCTCGGTCGAGGTGGCCTTCTATCTGGTGCTGCCGGTGCTCGCGTTCGCGGCGGTGTGGTTGCGCGGCAGCAGAGTTCGCTGGCGGGTGCCGGTGGTGCTCGGCCTCGCGGCGGTGAGCCTGAGTTGGAACTTCATTCCGGTGCCGACGCCCGACGCGATCCATGCCGACAATTGGCTGCCCGCCTATTTGCCATGGTTCGCGATGGGAATGGTGCTCGCGGAACTCTCTTTTGGTAGCGAACGGCTATCGAAGTGGCGGGGCGCCTTGGGTAATCAACCCCTCATGTGGGCCGTCGCGCTCGCCGCCTTCTTGGTCTCCGCCACCGATGTCGGCGGTCCCGCCGGACTCACCCGCGCCGAGCCGTGGCAGTACGCCACGAAGATGGCCCTCGGCGCGATCATCGGCTTCGCACTGCTCGCGCCGCTGGTGCTGGGCGACGGCAGGCACCGCTGGCTGCGGTCGCGGGTGGCCGCGACGATCGGGCGCTGGTCCTACGGCATCTTCATCTGGCATCTCGCGGTGCTGTGGGTGGTGTTCCCGGTGTTCGGAATCCTGCCGTTCAGCGGCGACTTCGGCTACGTCGTCGTCCTCACGGTCGCGTTGACCCTGCCCGTCGCCGCGGCCAGCTACGCGTTGATCGAGGAGCCGATGCGGCAGTGGGCGCGCGGGCGGGACCGGGCGAAGCCGCCGCGGGAGGTCGAGGAGGAGGACCGGCTCGCGGCTCCGTGATCAGCTGTCGAGCTGTCGCCGCATATCGAGCAGGTGGTGGCGCAGTTCGTGCAGGGTGTGCAGCGCGAGCCAGCGCAGCGAACGTTCCTGCGGGTCCGGGTAGCTGAACATCAGGGTGCGTGCCCAGTCCTCGTCGCCCAGTCGCTCGAGCACATTGGCGAACAGCTGCGCGGCGTCCCTGAGCTGGCGGCCGACGTCGGTGGGCTTCTGCTCCGCGTAGCCGTCGTGCTCGACCCGCTCGTCGCGACCCATCAGCCAGGACTCCGGGGTCCGCGTGCGGCGGGCGGCCAGCACGCGTTCGCGTTGCACCAGAAGCACATCGCGCATGTGGCACGCGTACTCGAGCGGTGACCAGGTGTCGGGCTTCGGTCGCTGCCGTAACTTCGGCGACTCGGTGAGCAGGAGGTCGGCGTATTCGACCGCGTGCTCCCTGGCCAGCGGCGCGACATCGGTCGCGTGGGTCAGATCGTAAACGAAACCGCATTCGGCACAGGTGTCCACGCCGCGTCACATTATCAACGAGGTCCGTTGTGGCGCAGCCCGAATGGGCGAGGAGATGGCAGCGCGGCGACGCCGACGGCGATTACCGCGAGCACCGCGGGCAGCTGTGCCCACAGCGAGCCGCCCATGTATCCCCCCGCGGCGCGCCACGGACCGGTCGACAGCGCCGCCGCCGACAGCGCCGTGCCCAGACCCGCCACGATGACCAGCGCCCGCGGCGCGAACCGCGGGAGGAATCGCGCGGCGGCGAGCGCGCCTGCCGTAGCGAGGGTTCCGACCGGTCCCGCGATGACGGTGGCCGCGGCCGCGAGCCCGAGCGCGCCGAGCCAACGGGGACCCCATGTCCGTGCTTCGGTACGGGTCTCGTCCTCGTCGGAATTGGGTTCGGCCGCTTGCAGACTGGCGGCTGTCGGTTCGGCCGTTTGCGGATCGGCGGCTGTCGTCGCCGCGTGCCGCACCAGTTTCGCCCGCCGTGGAACGGCCAGCGCGATCAAGGGAAGCAGCAGCAGGAGACCGCCGAAGATGCTCAGCCGGTACCAGCGGTCGATGGGGAACGAGACGGTGACGGACCCCTCGGCGTCGGCCGGCAGCAACCAAGCCTGCTGCCAGCCGTTCATGACCACCGGTTCGAGGGCGCGACCGTCGGAAGTCGTTGCCCGCCAGCCGACATTCGTGCTCAACGGCAACACCAGCGCGCGGGTGCCGGAGGTCGGCTCGGCGGGTGCGGCGATGTCGGCGCGGTCGAGGCGGAGCCGGTCGACGGAGAAGAGATCCGTCGGCCCGACCGTCACGTCGACGCGTCCCTGCGGCAGCGGTAGCGGATCGGGTTGGGGCGCGGACTCTTCCGGGCACACCCGCGCGGGAACCGGAGCGCCGGAGCGCAATTGGCCCGCCGTGGCGGTGACGCTGGTGCGCCTGAGCTGTCCGTCGATATTGATGGTCGGGCCGATCTCGCAGGGAACGGTGATCTCCCGGTCGAGCGCCGCGGGCTCCGGGTAGTCCGGCCCGAGCACCGCGACCTCGGCCAGTCCCGGCGGCTGCGACTGCACGAACCCGAGCGCCGTCATGTCCAGCACCGGGCGCCACGTCCGGAGGCTGAGCTCGATGCGGTCGGTCACGGTGGGGTACAGGGATATTCGCGTCGGCGCGCCCGCGTCGCCCTCGTCCAGCTCGCGCACCTGCGGGCCGTTGCCGAGATTGACCGTCACCGAGGTGGGCGGGGCGGGCAGGCCGCCGAGGGACGGGGTCAACTCCAGACCGGTCACCAGCGCGGGCTCGGGCAGTTCGATCGTGAGGGTCGGTCGCCCGCCGGTCGATGACCGCACCGAGTCCTCCGGCGCGGTCCAGCTGGTGCGCGGGTCGCCATCGGTCGCGGCGAACGCGGCGCCGCGCAGGTCGCCGACGTCGGCCTTGCCCCGGGCGACCGGGCGGTCGCGGTCGGTGAGCAAAGCCTCCAGCGCGGGGCCCTGTCTCGTCCGCACGGTCAGCTCGGGCGTGACGGACATGGGCTCCGGCACCGACAGCGTGCGCTCGAAGCTGCCGGGCTCCTCGGGCGCCAAGGCCAGGCCCTTGCTACAGCGCACCCGATTCGGGGAGTCGAAACACGCACTGCGCCCGGGGAATTCCTGCCCGAGATCCCAGCCGCGAACCCGCGCTCCCTCGGACGTCGCGGGCAGCACGGTCCGGTGCCGGATATCCACCCGGACCGGGTTCTCACGGTCGGCGTAGTCGTCCAGGGTGAGCTCGCTGATGCCGAACTGCCCGCCTGCCTTGCCGGTCTCGGTGCGGATCGCGGTGATGGTCAGCCACCGTGTCTTCCCGGCGGGCAGCGAAACCGACACCGGCGCACCGGGTTCGGGTATCCGAGTGGTGACGGTGCCGTTGGCGGTGCGCACCTCGACCCACTTCACCGGGTCGCCGATGGCGGCGGCGCTGGTGCTGAAGGTAAGCTGCCCGACCCGGACCGGCTGGACCAGGTCCAGCCGAAGCCATTGTCCCAGCGCGTGTTCGGAACCATTGCTGATCCAGGCCGTCGCCGGGTCACCGTCGACGACGGCCGCGGTGGAGCTGCCCGGCGACGCGCCCCCCAGCTGGGTGGCGTCGGCGGCCGAGCTGGACGCGGTGATGGTGGCGCCCGACCACTCCCCGCGCACCAGGTCGGCGCCGGGCACGGGGTAGTCGGGGACCAGGTTGTGCGTGCGGCGGGCATCGTCAGGTGCGCGCACCGCGGAGTTGTGATTGTCTACGCGGCCGAAGTCCGACTCCCGATCCATCGGGGTGTCGGTGACGGTCACCGGCCCGAGCGGCAGTCCGGCGCGGGCCGCGTCGGCGGCGAGCAGCACGGGCGAGTCGCCGGTTCGCGGATCACGGCGCAGTCGTTCGAGCACCTCCGGGCCGCCCGCCACGACGGGCACCGAGTCGAGCGGCACCGTGTACGCCCCCGGGAAGGCTTGTGGCGCACCGGTTCCGCTGCGCACCGCGGTCGGTGTGCCGGGCGGCGGCGTGCCCACCCGGTAGATCTCGACCGCGGGATAGGGCGGTCGCAGATCGCCGTCCGCCACCAAATCCTCGGCGATCACCTTGGATTCGATCGGATCGCCGAACTCCGCCACCTTCGTCAAGCCGGGCGAGCCGTCGATCGCGCTGTGCGCCAGCATCGGCCGGGTCGAGCGGGCGGTGTCCGGGTCGAGGTCGTTGCGCAGCACCAGGACGTCGATGCCCTGCGCGGCCAAGGTCGCCGCGAGCCCGGCCGAGGGCCTGCCGTCGGCGATCAACCGCTGCACCGAGTCCATCGCGCGGATGGTGCCGGGCGGGTTCAGCGGCACCGCGTCGCGGATCGCCCACGGCGTGCTCGCCAGCGCCTGCAAGGGCTCGTCGCGGGTCAGTCCCCACACCTGACTGCCGAACGGCGCGCCGGGCACGACCAGCGCGCGGGTGTCGGCGGCATTGTGGCGCAACCAGTCCGCGGTCTGCTGCCAGTAGGCGGGGACTGCCTCGTAGGCGCCGCGCGGGGCCAGCCTGCCGGTCCAGGCCAGCGAGGTGGACAGGGCGAGCGCCGTGAGGATGAGCGCGGCCACGGCGACGGAGCGATCCCGCTCCGGATGCGCGAAGGCGCTGCGCCACACCGGCATCGGCACCGAGGCGGGCAGCGGCACCCTGGCCAGCAGCTGAGCCAGGCCGAGCACCAAGGGGATTCGGATCAGCGGCTCCAGCTTGTGCACATTGCGCAGCGGCGCGCCGCCGGAGTCCAAGAAGATCCGCACCGACTCCGCGAACGGGCCGCCGAGTTCGCCGACGTATCCGGCGCAGATGCCGACCAAACCGATGCACAGGATCAGCGTCAGCCGCCCGCGATACGGCATGGAGCGCATCGCGAGTCCCGCCATGCCCGCCGCGGCGAGCAGCCCGGTGGCGAGCACGGCGGCGGGCTGGGTCACCAGCACCGCGCCCGCGATGCGCTCGGGCGAGACGAACGGCGTCCAGCTGTCGGTGCCGCGCAGCACCTCGGCCAGCGACGCCCATTGCGTCGTCACCCCCGACGACTCGATGTAGTCCAGGAACGGCGGGCTCACCTTGCCGAGCAGCAGCAGCGGCACCGCCCACCAGAACGTGGCCAGCACCAGCAGCGGAACCCATGCCCTGGTGAACCGCCACCACTCCCGATTCGGCCGATACGAGGCCCACCACAGCAGCGCGGGCAGAAACGCCGCCACCGTCGCCACCGCATTGACCGACCCCATCAGCGCGAGCGCGAGCGCGCTACCCGCCGCCGACTCGGCCCCGCCCCGCCGCCAAGCCCCGCCGCGTCCGCGCCAAGCCCCGCCGCGTCCGCCAGCCTTGTCGCGTCGCCGAGCTCCATTGCGTCCGCCAGGCTCGCCGAGTCGCTCGGCCTCGTCGTGTCGCCCGGCCTCGTCGTGTCGCCCGGCCTCGTCGTGTTGCCCGGTCTTGCCGTGCTGCCCGGATTCGTCGCGTCGCCTGGTCTGGTCGTGTCGCCCTGCCTCGTCGTGCCGCCTGGGCTGGTCGTGTCGCCCTGCCTCGTCGTGCCGCCTGGGCTGGTCGCGTTGCCCGGTGTCGTCGTGTCGCCTGGTCTGGTCGTGTCGCCCGGTGTCGTCGTGCCGCCTGGCCTGGTCGTGTTGCCCGGTATCGTCGTGCCGTCCGGCCTCGTAGCGTCGCCCTGCCTCGTCGTGCTGCCGGGCCTGGTCGTGTCGCGCGGTGTCGTCATGCTGCCGGGCCTGGTCGTGTCGCGCGGTGTCGTCGTGCTGCCCGGTATCGTCGTGCCGTTCGGATTCGTCGCGTTGCCCAGTCTGAACGTGCCGCTCGGTCTCGTCGCGTCGCCTGGTTCCGTCGCGTCGCTCGACCTCACCCTGTCGCCTTGGCTCAGACGACTCACCCTGCCTGGCGGATCGGCGCCGGTATGCGACGCCGAGTGCTGCCGGGGCGAGCAATACCCACGGCGCCAGCATCATCGGCAGCGTCTCCGAGGAGATCGAGCCGAGGGTGGTGAGGACGCGCGGTGACAGCGCGAAGGTGACCGCCGCGATGACGCGCGAGCCGCGGGTGCCGATGCCGAGGGTCTCGCAGAGGCGGACGATGCCCCAGAAGCCGGCGAGCAGTAGCAGCGCCCACCAGATGCGCTGGGTGGCCCAGGCGGGCAGGCCGAGAACATGCCCGAGGGAGAAGAACGCGCCGTGCGGGAAGAAGTAACCGTAGGCCTGGTTCTGCACCTGGCCCATCGGTGCCTGACTGCTCCAGAGGTGGCTCGCGCGCTCGAGGAAGCCGAGTGGATTCTGTGCCAGGTCGTATTTGGTGTCGGCGACCGTGCGCCCCGGCGTCTGCAGGAAGGTCAGCAGGAAGGCCACGAGCACGGTCGCGGCGAACCAGCGTCTACCCAGCGGCGCCTGCGAGCCGCGAATGCGCGAGGCAGTGCTGTGCCGCCGCGTCGCCGGTTCGGGCGAGTCGGCTGGTGGAGCGGGGGTCAGCGGCTCAGCGACTGCCGTACTCGACGTTGTTCAGCAACGAGGAGTCCTTGTCGCCGCTGCGGTCGATGTCGGGCCGGGAGTTCTGCTGCACCGCGACCGTGACGAGGAGGACCGCGATCACGCCGAGCACGGCGCCGCCGACAGCACTCGCGACACCAGGAACAGCAAACTTCATTGCGGCACTCCAATACATCGATGCAGGCACATTCCCGGTCAACCTAGCAGCCCGCCGTCGCCTCCGGTGCGTTCAGCCCGTCGATTGCGGCGGGTGCCGCGTCGATTCCGGCAGGTGCCGGGGCTGGGGCGGCCGTCACAGCCCGGCGACGGCGCTATCGACCGGAGCCCGTCGTGCCTCGGTGCGCTGGGATGGCGCAGTGCAGGCCGCCGAGCAGCGTGCGCAGTTTGGCGGTGGTCTCGTCGAGCTCGGCCTTGGGGTCCGAGGCCGCGACGATGCCGCCGCCCGCGTACGCGTGCACGGTGTGTCCGTCGGCCGAGAGTTCCGCGCAGCGGATGGCGACCACCCACGCCCCGTCGCCGTTCGCGGCGCACCAGCCGACGGCCCCGCCGTAGAAGCCGCGGTCTTCCTCCAGGCCCGCGATCGTGTCGAGGGCGAGCTCGGTCGGGGTGCCGCAGACGGCGGGCGTCGGGTGCAGCAGCAGCGCGAGATCCAGGGCGGTCGCGGACGTGCGCAGCCGGCCGGTGATCGGGGTGGCCAGGTGCCAGACCTCGTGCGTGTTGATCAGCTCCGGGCCCTCGGGGATGGTCAGCTCGGCGCAGACCGGCGCGAGCCGGTCGCGGATCCAGTCGATGACGAAGGCGTGCTCGTCGCGATTCTTGGTGCTGGCCAACAGCTCTCGCGCCTGCGCCGCGTCGGCGTCCGGATCGGCGAGGCGGGGCGCGGTGCCGGCCAGCGGGCGCAGCGTGACCGTGTCGCCGTGCCGGGCGATGAGCACCTCGGGGGTGGCGCCGACCAGCGTCGCGCCGGTGCGCCCGGCCGGGGTGAGGTCGACCGCGAAG
>NZ_BAGH01000405.1 GCF_000308715.1 Nocardia tenerifensis NBRC 101015 | reverse complement strand
GCCGTCGCACCCAGCGCGGGCAACAGAACCGCCGGCACCGCGAGCACGACCAATGCGCGACGAACGTATCGTTTGCCGCTGGTGCTGTCGCTGTCGCCGCTGGAGCTGTCGCCGCTGTCTGCGCTACCGCCGCTGTTGCCATTGCCGCCGCTGGCGTCGGCGTTCGCGACCACCGAGCGCACGCCGGTCGCCACGATGACGAGCAGCAGCCCCGTGCCGATCAGCGCGAGAAGTGTTGTGCGCGAACCCGGTACCGCGTCACCGTTCCAGATGCCGCCGAGCCCCGCGAGACTGCCGAGCGTGCCGAGTCCCGGCTCGGCGCGGGCGGCGAAGGCGGCGATGCCCGCCGGATCGGACGGTTCGCCGGCCACCCCGGACAGGGCGGTGGCGGTGAGCCACGGCGCGCACGCGGCGATCAGCAGGCCGAGCGCACCGGCGACATGTCGCCGCCCGACCAGCGTCAATGCGGTGACACCCGCGAGCAGCGATCCGGTCGGCGTCAGACCCGCCGCCGCGAGGAACCCCGCCAGTCCCGCCCACGCCCCGAGATCGCCACCCCCTGCTCGAATCCGGTACGCGCACAACGCGACCCACGGCAATGCGGCATATCCGGCAAGCAGACTCCAGTGCCCCTGCAACAGCCGCTCGGCCACATGCGGATTCCACACGGCCACCGTGCTCGCGACGAGCTGCCCCCCAACCGGCACGCCGACCAATTCGCGCGCGAGGACCGCCGCCCCATACCCCGCCGCCCACAGCGCGACGAACAGAATCACCTTGACGATCAGGCCCCCGTCGACAACCGTCGACAACACCGCGAGCAACCCGTCCTGCGGCACCGCCCGCGGCGCGGCATCCCCCAGCCCCAACGCCGAATCGGTCGGATAGGACCGCGGCGTACTGACCGCATCCCGCAGCAACAAATACCCGGACCCCCACAGCGGCCCGCCGATAACCAGCGCCAACACCGCGCTGTACCCAGCCGGAACCCACCAGCCCCGTCGCCCGCCGCCGTCACCCACGCCTGTGCACCCTACGGCCCGCCCCCCACCCGCTCGCCGACAACGTCCGCCAAGACACGGCCGGGAGACGATTCCGCCGTGCCGATTGCGCTGGCCAGCATGCCGCTGGGTGGTCTCGGCGGGTGGGGTGGGACGATGGCGGGCGTGTCTGCTGTCCGTCGGTTTCCTGTGGTGGCGGATCTGACGTTGGTTACGGCGGGGGCGATGACCGCCAATGTCGCGGGGTATCTGCTTCAGCTGCTGGCCGGGCGGTGGTTAGGGGTTGCGGGGTACAGCGAGTTCGCGAGTCTGCTCGCGGTGCAGCTGCTGTGTGCGGTGCCCGCGCTGGCGTTGCAGAACGTGGTGGCCAGGGAGTTGGTGCGGGGCGCGAGTGTCGCGGCGCTGCGGGGATTGCAGTGGCGGTGTGCGGTGATCGTCGCGGTGGTGGTGGCCGTGCTGGTGCCCGTGGTGACCGGTGCGTTGAATGTCGGGGTCGCGGCGTGCGCGGCGGCGCTCGGGGCGGCGCCCGCGCTGGTGCTGCTGGTCGGGGGAGCAGGGAGTTCTCCAGGGGGGCAGGCGGTTTCGGGCGTTGGGCGTGGTGCTCGGCGCCGCGGGGATGCTGCGGGTCGCGCCCGCGCTCGTGGTG
>NZ_BAGH01000406.1 GCF_000308715.1 Nocardia tenerifensis NBRC 101015 | reverse complement strand
CGCAGAACGGCATCCCGTTCTTCGCCACGGCCGCCACCAAGGCGCCCGCCGTCGTGCTCGTGCACCACGGGCACCGGGAGCAGTGGCCGGTCGCCGGGCGGCTGGTCGGCCGGGTCGGCTGGTGGATCGAGTCGCGCCTGTCGCCGCGGGTCCATCGGCGCAACCAATACCTGACGGTCTCGCTGCCCTCGGCCGAGGAGCTGGCCACCCTCGGCGTCGAGCAATCGCGAATCGCGGTGGTGCGCAACGGCGCCGAGCCGGTGCCCGCCGACGCGCCGACCGGGGCCGCCGAGACCCGCACGGCCGAGCCGCGCATCGTGGTGCTCTCCCGACTGGTGCCGCACAAGCAGATCGAGGACGCGCTCGCCGTGGTCGCGCGACTACGCGACCGCATTCCCGGCCTGCACCTCGACGTGATCGGCGACGGCTGGTGGGCCGACAACCTGAAGAACGACGCCGCCGCGCTGGGCATCGCCGACGCGACCACCTTCCACGGCCACGTCGATGAACGCCGCAAACACGAACTGCTGGCCCGCGCCTGGGTGCACGTGCTGCCCTCGCGCAAGGAAGGGTGGGGGCTCGCGGTCATCGAGGCGGCGCAGCACGGGGTGCCGACCATCGGTTATCGCAGTTCGCGCGGGCTCACCGACTCCATCGTCGACGGCGTCACCGGTGTGCTGGTCGACGACGTGACCCACTTGGCCGACGCGGTGGGCGAGCTGCTCGACGATCGCGCCGCTCGCACGGTCATGGGGGAGAAGGCGCGCTCCCGGGCGCGTGAATTCTCTTGGGAGCAAACGGGAAACGGTGTCTACGAGGTGCTGGCGGCCGCGGCTCGCGGGGAGCACACCTGCGGGCTGATCGCGCCCCGATCGGCGCACTGAGACCGTCAGGGTGTGCGGCGGGCTCGTCGCGCGGTAACCGCGAGCGCCGGTCCGCCGACGAGGAGCAGTGCCCAAAGCGCGTGGGCCGCAATGACAAATCCTCGATGCGATGACGCTCCGTCGTGCGCCCGGATGTCGCCGGGAACTCGGTACAGGGTGAGGTCCGCATCGTCGAAAACCGGGTCGAGTCGCGCGAGCGTCGTTCTCGATTCGCCGAGCGGGCCGGGGGTGCCGTGTTCGACGAGAACCCAGCCGACGCCGCGCTCCGCCAGCTCCGGAGCCGAACCGCCGTGCAGCAGTACGGCTTCCACCGCGCGGGCGCGGGCGCCTTCGCCGGACACGGTGCGGCCGCGCACCGGCAGCTCGCCGGTTTGCAGCACGTCGCGGGGGAGCAGGCGCGGGGCCGGGTCGAGCACGGGCGCCTGCCCGCTGTAGCGGAATCTGCGGAACATGCCGCCCGGCAGAACCGCTACGTCGCCCGGCCCGTCCAGGTGGCCGGCGACCCGCTGCCATCCGGCTGGGTAGTGCACGGGACGCATCGCGCCGCCGACTCCCCACGCGAGGTCGAGCAGCGGGAGCATCAGTAGGACGATGAAAACCGTTGCGAGCGAGCGTGTGACAGCTGGGGATGGATTCGCAAAGGGTTCGGCTACTTCAGGGGACGCCGCGTGTTCGTCGGCCGACGACTGATCCCTGTTGCGCGCCAATGTATCCGCGCGTTCACCGGTCGAGAATCGCCTGGCGAGAACGCCGCAACCGGCAGCGGCGCACAGTGCGTACGCGGGCATCGCCAGCGCCACATACTTCTGCGTGTCCCGCAGGAGGCC
>NZ_BAGH01000407.1 GCF_000308715.1 Nocardia tenerifensis NBRC 101015 | reverse complement strand
GCGCCCAGGGTCGGGCCCGACCCCGATCCGCGGCACCGTGGTGTCGAAGATCACCTCATGATCGCCCTCGGCGCGTCGGCCGGCGTCGGCCTCGGCCGGCTGTTGGTTTCGCCACTTTCTCTGGTGCCCGCGCTGGATTTCGCGAGCGTGCCGGTGACCCTGCTGCTCGGCGCGGGCGCGGCGGGCTGGGTGGTGCGGGCGCGCGGGCAGCTGGCCGATCGCGCGCACGTGCGCCAGTGGGTGTCCGACGCGCTGATCAATGTAAAAGCCCAGCTCGAGCAGCGGGTCGCCACCGCGCTCGTGGAAACCGAGACGGTGCTGGCCGATCGAGTCGTGCAGGAGAGCACGGCCCGCATGGTGCAGACCGATCGCCGCGTCGCCGAACTCGAGGGTCGTTTACGGCGCATGATCGCCGAACAACCCGGCCAACTGGCCGCGTGCGAACGAGATATCGCGATCCTCGACCGGTGGATCACGGGTTGATCAACTCATAAGAATGGGTACATAGTGACGAACCCGATTCCGTACCGGTCGTCACATCGCGTTAATCTCTAATCAGGAACTTGGGCGTCCGCTAAGTCCTCGTCCGCCGTCCAGCCGGGGCGCGCTTTCGACTGGTACGTAGCGGGTGCCTTCCCGCCAATGGTGGCGCTCGGTGCGTTCGCGCTGGTCAACTGGGCCTACTCGTAGCGACTGCTTGCAGGTCGCTCGAAATGGTCAGCCCCGGCGGCGACGCATCGTAGGGACCGCCCATCTCAGGAGAGTATTCATGACCTCAGCGACCATTCCTGGTCTTCGTGGATCCGACGGCAAACCGCCGACCGAGCACAGCGAACTACTCGCCTGGGTACAGGAAGTCGCCGAACTCACTCAACCCGAGCGAGTGGTCTGGGCCGACGGTTCCGACGAAGAATGGGACCGCCTGACCACCCAGCTCGTCGAGGCGGGCACTTTCAAGCGGCTCGATCCGAAGAAGAAGCCGAATTCGTTCCTGGCGCTCTCCGATCCGTCCGACGTGGCCCGGGTGGAGTCGCGCACCTACATCTGTTCCAAGAGCGAAGCCGACGCGGGCCCCACCAACAACTGGGTCGACCCCGCCGAGATGCGCGCCACCATGACCGAGCTGTACCGCGGCTCGATGAAGGGCCGCACCCTGTACGTGGTGCCGTTCTGCATGGGCCCGCTCGGCGCCGAGGACCCCAAGCTGGGCGTGGAGATCACCGACTCCGAGTACGTCGTCGTCTCGATGCGCGTGATGACGCGAATGGGCAAGGCCGCGCTGGAGAAGCTCGGCACCGACCGCCCGTTCGTGAAGGCGCTGCACTCCGTCGGCGCGCCGCTGGCCGATGGCGAGGCCGATGTGCCGTGGCCCTGCAACGACACCAAATACATCACTCACTTCCCGGAGGACCGCGAGATCTGGAGCTACGGCTCCGGCTACGGCGGCAACGCGCTGCTCGGCAAGAAGTGCTACTCGCTGCGCATCGCCTCGGCCATGGCCCACGACGAGGGCTGGCTGGCCGAGCACATGCTGATCCTCAAGCTGATCTCCCCCGAGAACAAGGCCTACTACATCGCCGCCGCGTTCCCGAGCGCCTGCGGCAAGACCAACCTCGCGATGATCCAGCCGACCGTGCCCGGCTGGCGCGCGGAGACCCTGGGCGACGACATCGCCTGGATGCGCTTCGGCAAGGACGGCCGCCTCTACGCGGTGAATCCCGAGTACGGCTTCTTCGGCGTCGCGCCGGGCACCAACCACAGCTCGAACCCGAACGCCATGGCCACCATGGAGGCGGGCAACACGGTCTACACCAACGTCGCGCTGACCGACAACAACGACGTGTGGTGGGAGGGCCTGGAGGGCGAGCCCGATCACCTGATCGACTGGAAGGGCAACGACTGGTACCTCCGGGAGACCGAAACCCTTGCCGCGCACCCGAACTCGCGCTACTGCACGCCGATGTCGCAGTGCCCGATCCTGGCGCCGGAGTGGGACGACCCGCAGGGCGTGCCGATCTCGGCGATCCTGTTCGGCGGGCGCCGCAAGACCACCGTCCCGCTGGTCACCGAGTCCTTCGACTGGCAGCACGGCGTGTTCATGGGCGCCACCCTGTCCTCCGAGCAGACCGCCGCGGCCGAGGGCAAGGTCGGCACCGTGCGCCGCGACCCGATGGCGATGATCCCGTTCATGGGCTACCACGTCGGCGACTACCTGAACCACTGGATCAACCTCGGCAAGAACGCCGACGCGACCAAACTGCCGAAGATCTTCTACGTCAACTGGTTCCGGCGCGGCGCCGACGGCCGCTTCCTGTGGCCCGGCTTCGGTGAGAACTCCCGCGTGCTCGAATGGATCGTCGGCCGCGTCGACGGCACGGCCGAAGCGGAGGCCACCGCCATCGGCAACGTCCCCGTCGCCGCCCACCTCGATCTCGACGGACTGAAGGTCGATCCCGACGACGTCGACGAGGCGCTGAAGGTCGACGCCGCCGAGTGGCGCAAGGAGATTCCGCTCATCGAGGAGTGGTTCGAGTTCGTCGGCGACAAGCTCCCCTCGGGCGTGCGCGACGAGTTCGAGGCCCTGAAGGAACGTCTCGGCTGATCCGCCGTCTTCGACCGCCCGCCCCGTCTTGGACGGTGCGGGCGGTTTCTTTTGTGCCCCGGCCGCTTTCCATTCAGTCCGTTTGGACCGAATCCACCTCGGATATACCAGCCTTGTGCCTGCGGCAACGCGGGCTCTGGCGAGTGGCACATGGTGGAGTGGGCTCCTGCGGCATTGCCGCAGCCATGTGCCACTCGCTGTATGCCTGCGGCACAGGGTTATTCGGAGAAGGGGATCGAGGCGGAGCCGAAAACGTCGTTCTGGCAATCGAACTGGACGCACTAAGCGGGATAGTGACCGGCCTGCCCGCCGAGCCGCCTTGCGACACATGACAGATCATCATTCGACTTATCGCGTGTTTCCCACCGCGGGGAGCCCGACATGTGGTGCTATTGATGATGGTCAGTGCGCACTGGTCGCGAGCACCTGAGGTTTGCCGAAGCTCGAAGTGGGGTAGTTGCCCGGAGTGTGAGGTTTGCGCACAAGTGGCTTATGCTTGCCGTGTTCTTGGTCTCATGACTGACAGTTCGATTGCTAACCGTTAACTGATCGACTGAACTACTTCCCTATCGACATCGGGTTCCGCGGTGCTCGCGGCGAACGATGGGATCGACGCGCGAGAGGTGGTTGGAGCATGACCGATCTGGAGACCGGGGCTTCGATGACGCCCCTGGTTGCCGGTTTCGACCTGGCGACCGCTAGCACGCCGCTACGCCGCGCGGCCGGGCGTTTGCAGGCCGTCCTGCCCCCGGGCTGGCGCGTCGAGATCGTCGACGCGCCGACCCTGACGGGCCGCCACAGCGAGCCCGTCCTGCGGGTGGTCATGCCGGCCGACTGATCAGCCGGTCCAGCCCAGCGGCATGAGCAGCGACTTCTGTTCGCAGAAGGAGTCGAGGCCCTCCGGGCCGTTCTCGCGCCCGAGGCCGGAGTTCTTGTAGCCGCCGAACGGCGAGCTCGGGTCGAACGCATACCAGTTGATGGCGTAGGTCCCGGTGCGCACGCGCGCGGCGATCTCGGCGCCGTGCTCGACGTCCGCGGTCCACACCGACCCGGCCAGCCCGTAGACCGAGTCGTTGGCGATGGCGACCGCCTCGTCCTCGGTCTCGTACGGGATCACCGACAGCACCGGGCCGAAGATCTCCTCCTGGGCGATGGTCGACTTGTTGTCCACGTCGGCGAAGATCGTCGGCTCGACGTACCAGCCCCGATCCAGATCCGCCGGCCGGCCGCCGCCGAGCACGACGCGCGCGCCCTCCTCCTTGCCCTTGGCGATATAGCCCTCGACGCGCTCGCGCTGACGCTCGGAGATCAGCGGGCCGAGCTGCACGGTGGGGTCGTTGGGGTCGCCGACCTTCATCGTCCGCACGTGCGCGACCAGCGCGTCGAGAATCTCGTCGTAGCGGCCGCGCGGGGCGAGGATCCTGGTCTGCGCGACGCACCCCTGTCCGCTGTTCATCAGCCCGGAGAACGCCAGCACCGGGATGCCCGCGATATCCATGTCCGGCAACAGGATCGCCGCGGATTTGCCGCCGAGCTCCAGAGACACGCTCTTGAGCTGACCGGTGGCGATCGCGCCGATCTTCTTGCCGACGGCCGTGCTTCCGGTGAAGGTGACCTTGTCGACCCCCGGGTGCGAGACGAGATACTCGGCGGCCTCGGCCTCGGCGGGCAGCACGGAGAGCACGCCTTCGGGCAGGCCGGCCTCGGTGAAGATGTCGGCGAGCATATTGGCCGTGATCGGTGTGAGCGGCGCGGGCTTGAGCACCACCGTGCAGCCGGCCAGCAACGACGGCGCTAGCTTGTTGGCCGCGAGGAACAGCGGCACATTCCACGCGGTGACGGCCGCGACCACGCCGCGCGGTTCGCGGCTCACGCGCGAGGTGCCGAACAGGCCGGTGCGCGTCTCCTGCCACGGAAACGTCTCGGCCAGGCCGGCGCACGCGTCGAGCGCGGCGACCGCGGGAATCTGGTTGAGCGTCATCGCGATCATCTGCGGCGCGCCCATCTCGGCGGTGAGCGCGGCGAGCAGCTCGGCCGAGCGCTCCTCGATCAGCCGGGCGGCGCGGGTGAGCACCTGAGCCCGCTCTTTCGGCGGGATCTTCGGCCAGGGGCCGTGGTCGAAGGCGTGGCGGGCCGCGGCGACCGCGGCGTCGACGTCGGCGCGGTCCACCGCGGGGACGCTGCCCACCGGCTCGACCGTGGCCGGCGAGATGACCTGAACGCGCTCGGCGGTGGCTGGCGCGGTCCAGCGGCCGCCGATGAACAAGCTGTCGTAATGCATGAGAACACGTTACAGTTTTGCCCCTTCGTTGTCTGTAACCTGTTTCAGTTCTCTGTCGGAGCAGTCCCGCTGAGCAGGACCAATCCCGACCTGTCGGTTCGCTTTTCGTAGAACGCACTATTGCGTTCTGTTGCTGAGAGGAGGATGCTATAGCTACTGATCAGCTCGCTCGATTCCTGAACCGATACCACATTGGGGAGCCCGAGTCATGGCGGTGCAAGTGGTCGATCGATCGTTGATGACCAGCGATCAAACCGAGCATCAAGCGAAGAGTGTCGGTGCCGGCGGGTGGGTCGTGTCCTTCTTGCCCGGCCGGACGTTGACCATCGAGCAGGCCACCGCGGCCATGCAGGCGGCCGAGGCCGTCGCCGTCGTCGGGGTGCTGGCCGATCAAGTCGGGTTGACCACGCTGGAGACCGTCGGGCTGGCCATTCAGGAATCGCCGTGGAGCAGTCCGGCGCACGAGCCCTGCGGCCGGCGCGCCTGGCGCCGAGGCTGGCTCGAGCGCTAGCTATCGTTTGGCAGCCACCACAACGAGATTGCTCACGAGTAGCTCCCGCACGATCGGGACGCGGACCAGCCACCAGGCCCAGCGCGGGTGGTAGCGCGGGAAGACCGTCCGCACGTCGGCGGACGTGGTAGCGGCCCAACGCAATCCGTCCGCCGCGCGCACCGCGAACAGCGACTCGCCGAACCGGTTCTTCGGCTCCCTGCCCAGTTTCCGGCGATACCGGCGCGCGGCGTACTCGCCGCCGAGGTAATGCCAGGGTCCGGTCTCGTGCCCGCCGAACGGGCCGTGCCACACCGTGTAGGACAACACGATCAGCCCGCCCGGACGCGTCACCCGCACCATTTCCTCCGCCATCGACCACGGCTGCGCGACATGCTCCGCGACATTCGAGGAGAAGCAGATGTCCACCGCGTCGTCGCGGAACGGCAACGCCATTCCCGAGCCCCGCACCGCGCCCGCCACCGAAAGCCCGGCGGCGTGCATCTCCGAGGGATCCGGCTCGACCGGGATATACCGCGCGCCCGCCGCGACGAATTCGTCGGCGAAATAACCGGGGCCGCCGCCGACATCGAGAATCGTCGCCCCCGCCAAGCCATTACCCGTGAGGTCTGTGTAGAAATCGCCGATCATCGCCGCGCTGTCCTCGGCCAGGCCGCCGTAGAAGACGGCGGGATCGGTCTGCTCGAATCGGAAGCTCCCGAGCAGCCGCAGCGAGCGGCGCAATGTCGCCCGGCGGGCGAACCTGGGCGCGCCGGATCGCGCGCCGTTTTCGGCTCTCAACACGGGGGCGAGTCTCGCACAGCGACGGCTCCGCACACCGGGCAACCGGTCTCCGCGGATACTTTCCCGGCGGCGTGCCAGGTAAATGGGTCGGGGGGGCTCGATTTGTCCGTGCAGGCCGGGACACCGACCGGCCGCTGATCACCTCGTACCGCGACCTCGGGTTAGGGTGTAGCGCGATATCCGACGTTCCCGAACGGGACCACCTGACCGAGAG
>NZ_BAGH01000408.1 GCF_000308715.1 Nocardia tenerifensis NBRC 101015 | reverse complement strand
GTGTGCCTTGCCCTCGAATTTCGTGACGGGCCTTTCGAAACCGATCGGCGCGCTGTCCCGGTGCTCGGCGCTGACCCCGCCCGCAGCCTCGTTCAGCCCTTTGAGCAGTGGTTCTTCCGCGCCGACCGCGGCAATGTGTTCCGCGTAGTCCGCGTGATCGGTTGCGACGTGCAACACACCGCCGGGTTTCAGCCGATTCGCGATCAGTGCGAAAGTCGCGGGTTGCAGCAGCCGCCGTTTGTGGTGCCGCGCCTTCGGCCACGGGTCGGGAAAGAAGACGCGCACGCCCGTCAGCGATTCGGCAGCAATCATGTTTTCCAGCACATCGACGGCGTCGCCGCGCAGCAGCCGGATGTTGTCGATCTTTTCGCGTTCGACGCGCTGCACCAATTGCGCGAGCCCGGGTCGATAAACCTCGATGCCGATCAAATTCAGGTGCGGCTCGGCCTGTGCCATCGCGGCGGTGGCGGTGCCGGTGCCGCAGCCGATCTCGACCACGAGCGGGGCCTCGCGGCCGAACCAGGCGGCGGCGTCCAGCGGTTCGTCGGCGACATCGCGGCCGATCACCGGCCACATGCGGGCCCACGATTGCTGCTGTGTCGCGGTCAGCGCACCTCGGCGTGACCGGAAGCTGGTGACGCGGGGGTACAGGCGAGAGCCGGTGGAATTCCGGGGCTCGCGCTCAGTCGGGGCCGAACCTGTGGACGGCGGGCCCGGAACTGACTCGGCAGTATGGTTCGCGGCGTCGTTCACGGCGTCCATTGTCCAGCATCGACCCAGTGGTGCGGCAGGCGACTGTGTCTTGCCGTCCCGGCGGAGGTCAGGCGGCGCGTGCGCGGTCGATCGGGACCTGCGGCGCGCTCTCCTGCCGCAGCGGGCGCCCGAGCGCGACCTTGGCCGCGGTCACCATCATCTCGTACAGGCCGCGCGCGCCGGTCAGCGAGGCGGCGACCGACCACACGGTGCTGTCGCCCTCGTCGCTCACCGGTTGCCCGGCCAGCCGGTCCGCCAGCCACTCCAGGCTGAGCGGAGTGGACAGCGGCAGCAGCGAGAAATGCTCGCTCAGCCGGTCGCGCACGTAGCTGACCACCGCGCCGCCGCGCCGGTAGCGCTCGACCTGGCCGTCGATGCCCTCCACGTGAATCACCTGATCGTGCAGGGGCTGCACCACCAGCAGCGGGCAGGTCGGCGTCGAGTTGCCCAGGCGCAGATCGTCGAACATGGCCTGGAACTCCGGCGTCGCGATGACCTCGTCGAGCGGGCGGCTCAGGTAGTCGTCCATGCGCCTGCCCGCCAGGCCGAAGATCGCGCCGAACGGCGTCGCGGTCTCGGCGCGGGCCACGAAGCGATGGCCGTCGAGGGTGAGTTCGTTCTGCAGCATCGCGCCGAGCACGGGGTAGAGCCTGCGCAGCGCCGCGATCACGATGGCGGGCAGGCCCGCGTAGCTGGAGCCGTTCAACCGGGCGAAGACCTCTCCCGGGTCGCCGACGGGCGCGCCGAGCACCGCGCCGACGATGTCGAGTTCCGGCGCGTAGGTCGGCGCCATCTCCACCATCCACGCGCTGGCCATGCCGCCGCCGGAGTACCCCCACACCGCGACCGGCGTGTGCGGCCCGAGCCCGAGCGGCGCGAACCGCTGCGCCGCGCGCACGCCGTCGAGCGCGCGATAGCCGGGTTCCCGTGGCGCGCCGAAGTTTCCGCGCGGACCCTCGTGATCGGCGATGCTGACCGCCCAGCCGCGGCGCAGCGCGTTCGCGACGAGCAGCCACTCGAACTGGGTGACCGAGCCGAGCGCGCGGGCGCCGTAGCGCAATGCGTATGAGGGCGAACATTTCTCGGTGACGGCGTCCATCGCGGTCTGAAAGGCCAGCAGCGGCCTGGCTTCTCGCGGGTCGGCGTCGAGCGGCAGCAGCACGGTGGTGATCGCCGCCTCCGGCGTGCCGTGCATGTCGCAGCTGCGGTAGAGCAGTTGCCAGGCCGAGACTCGCTGCGGCACAACGCCGAACAGGGCGAGCTCGATCTTGCGGCTGCGCAGGGTGGTGCCGGGCGGCTTGGCCGCGAAGCCCTTCGGCGGCCGGTGGAACGGATCGCTGCTGGGCAGCGGTGGCTTCCCGGCCGCTAGGGCGGGCTCCGTATCGGCAGTGCCGATGACATCGGCTGTCATCGCGACCTCCTCGTCGATGCGGCCTCCCGCGTTCGCGCTCGCAAGCGCTGCGGGAGCCGCTCTCGAAAAGCGAAGTTGCGCACCAACTATGGCGCCGACCACGTGAATGCAGGGTAAATGACCGTCCACGGGTCTGGGAAGACCGGTCGCTCCCGGCGCGCCGCACTAGACTGCGCGGTATGGGCAGACCGTCAGTGTTCATCACCGGCGCCGCGGCCGGCATCGGCCGGGCGACGGCCCTGCTTTTCGCTGCGCAGGGCTACCATGTCGGCGCCTACGACATCGACGAGGTCGGGCTGACCAGGCTCGCCGCCGACATCACCGGCAAGGGCGGCGGCGTGCACACCGGTGTCCTCGATGTGACGAACGCCACGCAGTGGGCCGAGCGGCTGGCCGAATTCCACGCCGAGGCCGGGCAACTGGACATTCTCATCAACAACGCGGGCATTCTGCGCGCCGGCGCCTTCGAGACCATCGCACTCCCCGCGCACCAGGCGATCATCGACGTCAACCTCGGCGGCGTGCTCACCGGCACGCACACCGCGTTCGAATACCTGCGCGACACACCCGGCGCTCAAGTGGTGAACCTGTGCTCCGCGTCGGCCATCTACGGTCAGCCCGAGCTCGCCAGCTACGGCGCGAGCAAGGCCGCGGTCAAGAGTCTCACCGAGGCTTTGGATCTGGAGTGGGAGGCCCACGACATCCGGGTGATCGCGATCTGGCCGCTGTTCGTGGACACTGCCATGGTGGACGGGGTGGAGACCGGAACGACCAAGTCGCTCGGCGTCCGGCTCACCGCCGAGGACGTCGCGACGGGTATCTGGGCGGCCACGCGCAAACGCGGCAGGCTGCCGCGGGTGCACTACGAGATCGGCGCGCAGGCCAAGGTATTGGCGGCCGCCGCCAAATACGCGCCGAACTGGGCCGTGCGCACCGTGAACAAATACTTCAGCGGTACCTGACCGGTCGCCCCCTCCGCCCGCGCGTCTTCTGCAAGAATTGCGCACCGTATAGGGGGTGCAACTTGCCGACAGTCACGGAGTCCGACGGGCCGCTGCGCGAACGCGGGGTGCCCGCGGGCGAGCACGATCACCTCGATCGGCTCCTCGCCGACCTGCGGTTCGGCACGGCGCGGGACAAGCAGATCGGCTACGCGGCGAGCGCGGCCGTCAGCGCGTGGCGGACGCCGCCGCGCATCCAGCTGATGGGCCGGGCCCGCGCGGGCCGCACGACGGTGCTGCACGCGCTCGCGCTCATGTCCGCGGTGGAGACCGGCCCGGTCGACGAGCCGGACATGCCCGATCCGGCGTTCGACGCCGACATCGTCGTCTATGTGCTGTCGGCCGCGCCGTCGCCCGCGGACCGGCGCGTGCTCGCCACGCTGCCCCCGGAACGCACCCTCGTGGTGTTGAACAAGGCCGACGCGATCGGCTCGCGCTGGGCAGACGCGGTCGCGGCGGCGGAACAGTACGGCCGGGAGCTCGGCGTCGCCGTGCTGCCGGTGGTCGCCTCGCTCGCCGTGCGGACGCGGTCGGGCGCGATGACCGATGCCGACCTGACCGTGCTGCGCAGGCTGGCCGCGAATGCCGATGCGGCGCTGACACTCTCGCCGGATCTGTTCGTCGCGCCGGGCCCCGGCCTCGCCGAGCGCGAACAGCTGCTGCAGCGCTGGGACCTGTACGGCGTGAGCTGCGCGCTGGCCGCGCTCGGCCACGACCCGGACCTCGCCCCGCAGACCCTGCTGCACATCCTGCACGCCGCCAGCGGCATCGAGGCGCTGCACCGCCTGCTGCACCGCCGCTACGAGCAGGTCTCCGCGCTGCGCGGCGGCGAACTCCTCGACGAGCTCACCCGGCTGGCCGCCAGGGCGGTGCCTGCCGAAGGCAGCACGGCCCGAGACCTGTTGGAGGCGTACCTCTTCGGCGACGAGGCCCGGTGGCTCGGGCTGTGCGCGGGCCTCGCACACCCCG
>NZ_BAGH01000409.1 GCF_000308715.1 Nocardia tenerifensis NBRC 101015 | reverse complement strand
ACCGAGATCGGCGGCCCCACCGAGGAATTGGCCCAGCGCGCCGCGGAACAGGAGGTGGCGCTGCGGGTTCTGATCACCGAGACCGCCGACCGCGGCGACTCCGGCGGGGCCGAGGTCGATCTGCGTCCGCTGCTCACCGCGCACGCGACGCCGTCGGTGTTCGTGTCCACGCCCGGCGACCCGGTGCCGGTCGGGCGCTGGGCGGGCACGGAGATCGCCGCGGCGGTCGCGACGGCGCTGTCCAATGTCGCGCTGCACGCCGGGTCCGACGCGAAAGCCTATGTGCTGCTGGAGGACACCGGTGAGGAACTGGTGATCAGCGTGCGCGACGACGGCGTCGGCATACCGCCCGGTCGCCTGGCGGAGGCGGAGGCCGAAGGGCGGCTGGGGGTTTCGCGATCGATCGTCGGGCGGATCGCGGCGCTCGGCGGGACCGCCGATCTGCTCACCGAGATCGACGGCGGCGTCGGCTTCGGCACCGAGTGGGAGTTCCGGGTGCCGCGAATATGATTCCGATCCAGGAGGTGTGGCGTGACCGATAACGCAGCGGCCCAGGCGATTTCGGTGATGGTGGTGGACGACCATCCGATGTGGCGCGACGGCGTCTCGCGCGACCTCGCCGAGGCGGGCTTCCACGTCGCGGCCACCGCGGACGGGGTCGGCGCCGCGACCAGGCGGGCGGCGGCGGTGCGGCCCACGGTCGTGCTGATGGACATGCAGCTGCCCGACGGGAACGGCGCGGCGGCGACCGCCGAGGTGCTGCGCGTCTCGCCGGACAGCCGCGTGCTCGTGCTCTCGGCCTCCGCCGAACGCGACGACGTGCTCGACGCGATCAAGGCGGGCGCGTCGGGGTACCTGGTGAAGAGCGCGTCGGCGGCGGAGCTGATCGAGGCGGTGCACGCGACGGCGTCGGGGCAGCCGGTGTTCACGCCCGGCCTCGCCGGCCTGGTCCTCGGCGAATACCGGCGCATGGCAACCGCTCCCGCCGAGCCCGACGAGCCGCACCGGCCCGCGCTGACCGAGCGCGAGACCGAGGTGCTGCGGATGGTGGCAAAGGGCTTGTCCGCCAAGCAGATCGCCTCGCGGCTCGGGCTGAGCCATCGGACCGTGGAGAACCACGTGCAGGCGACGCTGCGCAAACTTCAGCTGGCCAACCGCGTCGAACTCACCCGCTACGCGATCGAGCAGGGACTCGACGAGTGATCCCGGTACGCGGGTAGTACTCGGCCCTCCGGGATTTCCCTGATACATGTCCGCTGGCGGATCGGTAATCTCGAATCATG
Source organism: Nocardia tenerifensis NBRC 101015 (assembly GCF_000308715.1). GTDB lineage: Bacteria > Actinomycetota > Actinomycetes > Mycobacteriales > Mycobacteriaceae > Nocardia > Nocardia tenerifensis. Next base: position 10,139 of record NZ_BAGH01000409.1, on the reverse strand, counting down.
GGCGGACCCGAATCGGTATCCAATGGCGTCGGCTCCGGAGACGCGATCGGCGACCGGGATCTACGCGTGTCCGACGTCGAACGCGAGCACGTCGGCCAGTTGCTGCAGCGAGCGGTCGGACTCGGCATGCTGTCCCTCGGTGAGTTCACCGAGCGGATGGACACGGCGCTCGCGGCGAAGACGCGCGGCGAGTTGAACGCCGTGCTGATCGATCTGCCCGGCGTCCGCCTGGTCGGTCAGCCCGCCGCGCCGCCGACGACCTTCGTGAACACCGCGCCCTCGTTCGTGAAACATCATCGCCCCGCGCCGCAGAACGAGCCCGGCGTGATCCGCTCGCGCCTGTCCGGGGTGAACCGGCGCGGGCCGTGGCATGTCGCACCGTCGCTGCGGCTCAACAGCTGGCTGTCCGGGGTCACCCTGGATTTCACCGAGGCGATCATGTCGACCCAGGTGGTCGAGCTGCACCTCGACGACTTCTGCAGCTCGCTCACGCTGATCGTGCCCGCCGAGGCGACGGTCGACCTCAACGAGGTCGACCTGATCGGCTCCAGCGTGAACAACAAGGTCCGCACCGGGCCGCCGCTCGGCCCGCTGCACCTGGTCGTGCGCGGCCGCATGCGCTTCGGCTCCATCACCGCCAAGCACCCCTTCATGGCGCACTGGCGTCGCATGATGGGCCACTGACTCCGTCTCATGCCGCCACGAGGGTGGGGTAGTCGAGGTAGCCCTCGGCGCCGCCGACATACATCAGATGAGCGTCGCGCACCTGGTTGACGGGTGCGCCGAGCCGCAGGCGGGTGACCAGATCGGGGTTGGCCAGGAAGGACCGGCCGAGCGAGATCAGGTCCGCGCCGGCGCCGAGCAGCCGCTCCGCCGCGTGCTTGCCGCCGTCCTCGGGCAGCGGCACGCCCCAGCCGAGGTTCGGGTTGGCGATCAGCGTGCCCGGCCAGATTTCCCGGATGCGCCGGAACAGTGGTTGTTCCGGGTCGGCGAACACCACGTGGAGGTAGGCGAGGTGCCGGCGCGCCAGCGCGGCGACGAGCGGCGGGTAGATGGCGTCGGTGTCGCCCTCCTCGATTCCGTTGGCGCCCACCGCCGGTGAGATGCGCACGCCCACCCGCTCGGGGCCGATCGCGGCGGCCACCGCCTCGACCACCTCGAGGGTGAACCGGATCCGATTGGTCACCGAGCCGCCGTAGGCGTCGGTCCGCTGGTTGGTGTTCTGGGACAGGAACTGGTGCAGCAGATAGCCGTTCGCGCTGTGCACCTCCACTCCGGCGAATCCCGCGTCGATCGCGTTGCGTGCGGCGGCCGCGAAATCCTCTACGGTGGAGTGGATTTCATCGAGAGTCAGCTCGCGTGGCACGACGGCCTGCTGATGCCCCGACGGCGTGTGGATGGTGTCGGGCAGCGGAATCGGCGAGGGCGCGACGGGGATCGACCCGCTGTTGTCCGGGTGACCGACCCGGCCGCCGTGCTGCAACTGCAGGAACATCCGGCCGCCCGCGGCGTGCACCGAGTCGGTGACCGCGCGCCACCCCGCGACGTGCGCGGCGGTGTGGATGCCCGGGATGTTCGCGTAGGTCTGGCCGACCCGGTTCGGCGTCGCGGCCTCCGCGATGATCAGCCCGGCGTCGGCGCGCTGCGCGTAGTAGGCGGCCATCAGCTCCGACGGGGTGCCGTCGGCGTGCGCCCGATTGCGCGTCATCGGCGCCATCACCAGGCGGTTCGGCAGTTCGAGGGCGCCGAGGCGAGCGGGTGCGAAGAGGCTGGGGGTTGCTGTCGTGTTCGTCATGTGAGTACGGTAAAACTTCACATGGATGTCAGATTCAAGTCGTGTGACGAAATACGAGGTGGCAGATGCGAATCGGGGAACTGGCCAAGCGCACCGGAGTCAGCGAGCGCTCGCTGCGCTACTACGAGGAGCAACTGCTCCTGGCCTCCGACCGCACGCCCGGCGGCCACCGAGACTATCCCGAGCGCGCCGTGGACCGCGTCATCCACATCCAGGAACTGTTCGCCGCCGGCCTCAACAGCAAAACCATCGGCCAGCTCCTGCCCTGCATGCGCGACGCCGACGGCGGACCCAACGAATCCGCCACCCCCGAACTCGTCGCCCAGCTCGCCATCGAGCGCGAACGAATCGACCGCACCATCAACGACCTCATCCGCTCCCGCGAGGTCCTCGACGACGTAATCGACCGCGCCGCAGCCCCCTTCGTCCGAACCGGCTAGGTCAGGTACTGACGCCGATGCGCCGGGCGAAGGCGCGCAACGGGACTCGCCGGTCGTGGTCCAGCAACTCGGAAACGATGCGCTTCGGCAGGGACTGATACTTGAGCCAGTCCGGTCCGCCGACCCGTTCCGCGGTGAGCAGGGTGTCCAGCGCGCGCCGGTGCTGGCCGGTGCGGGTCAGCGCGACGGCGGTGTCGGTCAGGTGGCGGGCGCGCGAGGACTGCGGGAGACCGTTGTCGGCGGGCATGGACTTCGCGGCGGCCAACGCCTCCGGATACCGCTCGGAGGACACGTTGACGTCGACCGTCTGCATGACGACTTGCGAAGGCCCGAAATACGTTTCGTAGTCACGCCGGTCGCCGCCGAGCCGCAGTGCGATCTCTTCCGCCGCCTCGACCAGCGACAAAGCCTCGGGCACCTGCTGCGCCCGGCCCGCGGCGGTCGCGCTCAGCAGGACCAGCGAGCCGTACGCGGACAGGTGCTCCGGCGCGACCTCGCCCGCTGGCTCCAGGCTCGCCGCCGCGCGCAGCGCCACCCGCCGCGATTCGTCGTAACGACCCTGGACGAGCAATTGCCAGGCGACCGAGCCGCGGATGGTCCCGAGCAGCAGCGGGTCATTGCCGTCCTCCGCCGCGGCGAGCGCCTGCCGGATGGCCAGGAACGCCGGATCGGTCTGGCCGAGGTGCACCAGGGTGCAGCCGGTGACCCAGTACATCCGCGCCAGCAGCTCTTTCGCCTCGGCGACCGAGCCGTTGCGCGCGGCGTGGACGGTGGCGCGCAGCTGAGTGAGCCCGGTCGGCAGAATCGAGGTGAGCAGTTCGTAGCGGCCGGCCCAGTAGGCGCCCCACGCGTAGTCGACCGCGCGCCTGCCGTCGTCGAGGCTGACCGCCGCCTCCTCGTTCGTCTCGCCGAGCAGGTCGTCGACCGGCGTCAGCGCACGGCGGATGGCGACGATGCCGGAATCGGGGTCGGCGGACGGCACGCCCGCGCGTTTGCCGATGAGGTCGGCGATGTCCACGTCCAGGGCGCGGGCCAGCTTCTGCAGGCTGGCGATCGAGGCGGTCTGGCGGCCGCCCTGCTCGAGTTTGCGCACCAGGTCGACGCTGACACCGGCCTGATCGGCGAGTTGGCGCTGGGTGAGCGTCTTGCCGCGGAACAGCCGGATGCGTACGCCGATCGACGAATCGTCCATGTACCCAATTCCTTTTGTTACATCTACGTTTCAGGGTACGACGCTAAGTGCGCGCGCTCGGCCGAAGTGGGACATTACGTACGACTCGTTCATCGCCGGATGGAATACCGTTGCCTTTCTGCAACTTTGATGACAAAGGGCGGGTTGGAACCATGTTCGAGCGCTGTCATTCCACCCTCGAAATCGCGCATCTGCTCCGCGATCTGTACGGCCTGCCGGTGCGACTGCTAGCCGGTCGTCCGATGGTCACGACCGGATCCGTCCTCGGCGCCATCGTGATGCCGCCCGAACTGGGCCGCGAAGTCCTCGCCTCGCTGGGGCACGCGCAGGCCGCGCCGGTGGTCGCCGATCCCGGCGAACGCAGCTGGACCTTCCTCGTCACCCCGCCCATCCCGACCCGCCCCGTCGAGGTCTCCGTCCGCCACCGGCTGGCCGGTCATCATGTCACCGTGGTCCCCGGCGGCCACCACATCCTCCTACCCACCACCGACTCCCCCCAGGGCCGGCACTGGGCGAACGAGCCCGCCTCCGGCCCCCTCCACATGCCCCCACGCCAAGCCGTACTCGACACCGTCCACCAGATAACCACCCAACCCGCCACCCCCTGACCCGCACCCAAGGGAGTTTCACTCGGTATCACAAGGTGCTACCAGCCGCATAGCCTGGATCTATGCCCCTTCAGCCCGAGCTCACCCAGCGGGACTTACGAAACGAGTCCAAGGAGAAGCTGAGCCCGCCGCGTCGCAAGCGAAGGTTCGTCAGCCGCGAAGACTTCGCGGCGATGTCGCGCAATGCGCCAGACATCGATCTCGACGCGTTCAGGGCCGATCAGGACGCCGCGGTGGGGTGAAGTCGGGTAGATATTGGGTGTCTACCGGGGGTAACTACTCATGTTGGGGGGTGGGGGAGGGGACAGCATGGGGGGATGACCACGTCTATCGATCCGGTGCTGATTTCGCGCATCTCGGGGGAGTTCTCTGCGTTGGGGGAGCGGATGGGGGTGTTGGGGCGGGATCTGGAGTTGTTGCGGGCCCAGGTTGTGGGGGGTTCGGTTGGGGGGCAGGGGGTTTCGGTGGAGGCGTCGGCTGAGGGGGATGTCTCGGTTGCGGTGCGGGCTTCGGGAGAGCAGGTGCCGCCGGGCGCGGAGGGGCCTCCCGCGCAGCATGTTCCGCGGTTCGCTCCGGTGCCGGGTTGGGGTGCCGGGACGCCGGGGACGGCCATGCCTCCGCAGTTCAGTCAGGTACCGCAGGCGGGTCGGATGGGCCCTGTACCGCAGCAAGCGGGCCAGATGCCGCCGACTACGCAGCTGCCGCCGCACGCAGGCCGCATGCCATCGCAGGCAGCTCCGATGCCGCCGCGCGGACCAGTTCCGCCGCCTGGCCTGCGTCCTCCCCCGCGGACCGGCCCGCCGGTCCCGCGCACCCCGTGGTGGCAGCGGGACGGCGTGATCAGCCGGATCCTAGCGGTGGCCGGAGTCGGCGTCACGTTGATCGGCGTGGTGATGCTGCTGGTGCTGGCCGCGCAGGCCGGGTTCTTCGGTCCGGTGCCGAGAGTCGTTGCCGGAGCGATGTTCTCGGCCGCGCTGGTGGCGGCGGGTATGCGGGTGTTCGGGCGGGCCGGTGGCCGGGTCGGCGGAATCGCGTTGGCGGCCACGGGGATCGCGGGCGCGTACCTCGATGTCGTCGCGGTGACGGCGATCTACCACTGGCTGCACCCGGTGATCGGGTTCGCGGTGGCGTTCGGTGTGGCGGCCCTCGGTGTCGCGCTGGCCATGCGGTGGCAGTCCCAGCCGTTGGCGGTGCTGGTGGTGCTCGGCGCGGCGGTGTTGTCGCCGGTTTTGACGACCGAACTCGTCCTGCTGGCGTTCCTGATCGCTTTGCAAACAGCCTGTGTGCCTGTGCAAATGGTGCGGGACTGGCCGTACCTGCAGGTGGCGCGAACCTTGCCGGCGGTGCTGGCCACGTGCCCGTTCATCGCGGGCGCGATCATCGGCGGTCCTTCGACCGGGCATCGGTCGATGCTCCTGCTCGCTGCGGTGGCCGTGGCGGCGGTGGGGCTGGCCGGTACCGTCGTGGTGGTCCGCCGCAAGCCCAGTGACCTGACCGCCTCGCTCATGCTCGGGGCGGCAACGGTACCAATGCTGTTCGCGCCGGGCATGTTCGACGCCGATCGCCCCATCGCGGCGACCATAGCGGGCCTGCTCGCCGCCGTGTTGCTCGCCGTCGCCGCGTCCGCGCTTGTGCCGAAACTCGCTGCGGTAGCGCGGATCCCGAGCCATACCGCGGTGGTCGCCGCCGTCGCGGGCTCACTCGCACTGCTCGAAGTCTGTGTCACGGTGACCGACTCGCGGACGTTGCCCGCCGCGTGGTTCCTGGCGGCACTCGGCTACCTGGGCGTCGCGGGGCAACGCCGGTCCGCCGTGACGGCCGGCCTCGGCGCCGCCTTCGCCACCCTCGGCGGACTCGCGTTCCTGACCATCGCCGGGCCGGAAGTGCTCGCTTCGCAACGTCTTTCGCAGAAAAACCTGACCGTCTCGACGGTGCTGGGCGCGGTGCTCGCCCTGGCCGTGGTCGCGCTGGCCGTATGGTGCGCGCGCAGACTGCCGAGCCTGCGGAGCACCGCCGAACTGCACTGGATCGTCGCGAGCGTCGCCGGGCTGTATTCGGTGACCGCCGCGACGGTTTCGATCGGTGTCGCGACCGGCGTCGACGACGGGTTCGTCATCGGCCACAGCGCGGCGACCATCCTGTGGATGGCGGGCGCCACCGCCGCCCTGTTCTACGGACTCCGCAATATCGGCACGGCGAGCGCGGTGGCCAAACTGGCCCTGGGCTCCGGATTGCTCGTCACCGCTGCGGCTCTGGCCAAACTGTTCCTGTTCGACCTGGCCACCCTCGACGGCCTGGTCCGCGTCGCCGCCTTCCTGGCCGTCGGCGTGCTGCTGCTCGTCGTCGGCACCCGCTACGCGCGTGCGTTCGCCGAGGCGGGCGCGCAGCCCCGCGACGGCGGCGAGGCGCGCACCGGCTGACCCGCCGAGGGGCGCTTACTCCCGGTCGCGCCGGCGCAGCAGCTCGTTGACGCTGACGGTGCGACCGTCGCCGCCGGCGTGGCGGCCCTCGTCGGGCTTGCCGGGGCGGCGCGAGGAGCGAAGCCCGGCCATCCAGTCCTCGATGCTGTGGCGGTTCAGGTCGCCCGTGTCGGTGATGCTCTGCTCGGCGGGCGGGGGTTCGGGCGCGGCGTGGGTCGCCGGGGTCGAGATCTCCGGCGCGACGAACGCCGAGTACGCGGGCGCCGCGGGCTCGACCGAGGGCGTCGGCTGCGTCGGCTCGAACTTCGCCTCCTGACGCCTGACCGGGTCGCCCGTCTCTTGCCGCCTGACCGGATCGACCGGCGCCACAGGCGGTTCGAAAGCGTTCGCCGGCGAGTCGAACGCCGAGAACGAAGTCCCCGAAGACGTTTCGGGCCGCGCGCCGATGTCGAAGGGCAACGCGGGCGGAGCGGGCCGCGGTCCGGTGGGATCGTGCGGCACCGGCGGGAAGGGCGCCGGTCCGCCGGCCGGGCGCGGCATATTCGGGTCCGACACGAAACCCATCGGCCGCTGTCGAGTCGGGTCGAGCGGCGCGGGCGCCGGCGTCGTGGGCGGCTTGGGTTTCTTGGGCGCGGCGGGCGCGATCTTGTCCAAGCGCCGCGTCGGCGCCTCGGCCTCGATCTCCTCCACCGTGCGCGGGCGGCGCGGCTTACGCGGCCGGTTGCCCTCGTTGATGGCGGGGATCTGCATCGTGACGGGGTCGGTGATCGGGGTCGTCTTGACCAGGTCGACCACTTCCCCGCCGCCGGGCCGCTCGTCGTCGAGGATGGGCTCGCCGAGCCCGATCTTCTGCTGGATCTTCTTCATCCAGGCGGGCGCCCACCAGCAGTCGTCGCCGAGCAGCTTCATGGTCGCGGGCACGAGCAGCATGCGCAGAATGGTCGCGTCGATGAACAACGCGGCGATCATGCCGTACGCGAGGTACTGCATCATCACCAGATCCGAGAACGCGAACGCGCCGGTGACCACGAGCAGGATCAGCGCGGCCGCGGTGATGATCCGCCCGGTCTGCGCGGTGCCGATGCGGACCGCCTCGGTGGTCGACGCGCCCTGCGTGCGCGCCTCCACCATCCGGGACAGCAGGAAGACCTCGTAGTCGGTCGACAGGCCGTAGATCACCGCGATGATCAGCACCAGCACCGGCGACATGATCGGCTGCGGCGTGAAGTTCAGCAGCCCGGCCCCGTGTCCGTCGACGAAGATCCACGTCAAAATGCCGAGGGTGGAACCCAATCCGAGCGCGCTCATCAGCGCGGCCTTGATCGGCAGCACCAGCGAGCCGAAGGTCAGGAACATCAGCAGCGTCGTGACGAACAGCACGAGCGCGATCATCAGCGGCATCCGGCCCAGCAGCGCGTCGATGCTGTCCTTCTGGATCACCGGCTGCCCGCCGACGTACATCTGCACGCCGTCGGGCACGTCGATCGAGCGCAGATACTCGATGGTGGGGTCGGCGTCCTCGGAGTCGGCCAGGGTCGCGCTGGTGCGGTAGACATTGTTGTCGCTGTTGGAGCGCGACGGCACGTCGAAGGTGCCGTTCAGGCCGGGCGCCTGCTTGGCCTCGGCCCACGCCTTGCCGACGTCGTTGCTGTTGTCCGAGACGAACACCAGCTGGATCGGGTCGGATTTGCGCAGCGGGAAGATCGAGTCGAACTTCGCCTGCGCGAGCCGGGTCGTGTTGTCCGGCGGCAGGTAGCGCTCGTTGATGCCGCCGAATGCCAGGTTCTTGACCGGAATGATCAACAGCAGCAGCAGGATGCAGATCGGGATGGCGATCTTGAGCGGATGCTGCATCACCCAGCGGGTGGACTTGCCCCAGAAGCCGTTCTCCACCTCGTCGGCGGTCTTGGTCTTGCGGAATCGCTTGAGCCCGAACATGTCCACTCGCGGCCCGAGCACGCCGAGCATCGCGGGCAGGATGGTGATCGAGGTCAGCGCCGCGAGCGAGACCGTCGCGATGGAACCGTAGGCGATCGACTTCAGGAAGCCCTGCGGGAACAGCAGCATGCCGCCGAGGCTGGCGATGATCATGGTCGCGGAGAACACGACGGTGCGGCCCGCGGTCATCACCGACCGGCGCACGGCGGCGGGCGTGCTGTAGCCCTCGGCGAGTTCCTCGCGGAAACGGCTCACGATGAACAGGCCGTAGTCGATCGCGAGGCCGAGGCCGATCATCGAGACCACCGGCGCGACGAACGAGTTGACCTCGGTGAATCGGGTGATGAACAGCACGATGCCCTGCGCGCCGATCACCGTGAGGCCGCCGACGATCAGCGGCAGGCCCGCGGCGACCAGGCCGCCGAAGATGAAGAACAGCAGCACCGCGACCGCGGGGATGGCCAGGATCTCCATCCGGTGCTGGTCCTCGGCCATGGTGTCGTTCAGTGTGCCCGCCACCGCCTGCAGGCCCGCGACCTGCACGTCGATGCCCGGAACGCCGAAGACGTCCTTGACCTTCCGGAAGTTGTTCAACATCTCGGTGTCGTTGTCGCCCTTGATGGCGATCGAGGCGAAGGTGTACTTCTTGTCCTTCGAGCCGAAGGTCAGCGGCGAGCTCTGCCCGGTCTCGGTCGGCCAGTAGGCGCCGTTGACCTTGCTGATCTCGGGGTACTCGCGCGGCAGCCGGTTCAGGCTGTCGACGACCTTCTGCCGGAACTCCGGGTCATCGATCGTCTTGCCCGACGGCGCGGTGTACAGCACGATCACGTCGCTGTTGTGATCGCGCCCGAACGCCTTGTCGGCGATGCGCGCACCCTGGGAGGACTCGGAGTTCGGGTCGTCCCACCCGCTGGAGCTGAGGTGGTCTCCCAAACCGAGGCCGTATCCGCCCAGCGCGAGTAGCGCGGCCGCGACGATACCGATGACGCCGAAGCGCAGCTTGTAGACCAGATCGCCCCAGCGTGTGAACACTTAAGCGACTCCTTGCGCTGGGCGAGAGGTGAGCAGCGCCGACAGCGGCCGGAACGGCTGCAGCCAGGCGCCCTCGTCGGGCAGCGAGTCGAGGCTGACCCTGGGCAGCGGTTCGCGGAACACGCCCGGGATGTCCTCGAGATCGATGAATTCGAGGGTATCGGATGTGACGGCCCAACTCGCGTGCTCGCGGAAGCCGAGCACCTGACAGGGGATTCCGGTCGCCGCGAGTTCCTCGAGCGGCTCGCGGAACGCCTGACCGTCGGCCGAGGCGACCATGATGCCCGCGAGTCCGGCGCCGCGGCTGCGCATCTCGATGTGCGCGAGCATGTCGGCGTCGACGTCGGAGTCCTCGTCGATCTTGGGCTTGGCGAAGACCGCGTATCCGACGTTGCGCAGCGCCTCTACCCAGGGCCGCACCACGTCCGCGGTGCCGGGCGCGATATTGGTGAAGACCGTGGCCTCCGGCTCCACCCGGTGCACGGTGCCGACCGAGAGCTCGGCCGTGCGGGCCAGCAGCCAGCGGCCGAGCGCGTCGAAGCGCGGGCGATAGGCCGCGGTCGGGCGTCCGCCGAGAATGGCCCCGAGACCCATGTCGAGATTCGGGGCGTCCCACACCAGCAGGACCCGGCGCACGTCCGGCGTCGTACCGCCGAGGCCGTCGGCTCCGGTGCCCTGCACCTCCCCGGCAACATCGACCACCTCGTGGGCCAT
>NZ_BAGH01000410.1 GCF_000308715.1 Nocardia tenerifensis NBRC 101015 | reverse complement strand
TGACCGAGCTCGGTCTGGCTGCCGTCGGTGCCGAGGACGAACAGCTTCAGATTCCAGTTGTACTGCTGGTTGCTCGGCACGTAGCTGCAGCTCATCACGATCCGCGTCTTGCCGTCGGCCCGCACCACCTTGAAGCTGGCCGCCACCGGGCCCGGCTTCAGCGGCTCCATACTGCGTTCGGCGACAACGTGTTCGGTGCTCGTCTCGTCCGGTGCGGCGACGGTCGCGACCACCGGCACCGCGATGGCCACCGCGGCGGCGGCCGCCGCGACCGCGGCCCCGACGGACACCCACACACTGCGGCGCCTGCGTTTCTCGGCCGCCTCGGCCAGCCTCGGCAGCAGCCGCGGCACCGGCGGGCTCGCCGCGGTCGACGCCGAGTCCGGCTGTGCCGCAACCGTTTCGGGCGGCTCGATCATCGCGAGCGCGGTCGCGGGCTCCACCATCGCGAGCATGCCCGGCATTCCGGCCAGCGCGGCCACGGCGGACTGGCAGGCAGGGCAGCCGGCCAGATGCTCCTCGTATTCCCTGCGCTCGGTCCGCGTCAGGGCGCCGAGCACGTAGGGCGCGTCCCACGTGGTGTAGTCGTCGGCGATATCGGTCATTGGTTCGTCACCCCCATTTCCTGTAGTGCCAGCCGTAGCGCCCGCATGCCGTAGTGCATACGGGATTTCACCGTTCCCGCCGGAATATCGAGCTCCTCGGCGATCTGGTGGGTGGAAAGGCCCCGATAGTAGGCCCGCACGATCACCTCGCGGTGATCGGGACTGAGCCTGCCGAGCGCGTCCGCGACCACCCAGCCGTCCAGGGCGCGGTCGGACTGGTCGGGCGTCGCCTGCTCGGGCGGCGCCTCGGTGCGGAACTCGCGCCGGTTGCGGGCGCTGCGATGCTCATCCACGGCGAGATTGCGCGCCACCGTGAACAGCCACGCCCGCGCCGATGACTCGGTTTGATCCAGCACGTTCGGGCGTTGCCATGCCCGCAGCAGCGTCTCCTGCACGATGTCCTCGGCCCGGCCGGGGTCGCGAACCACGCCGAGCGTGTACCGCCACAGCGCGGCGGCGTGCTGGTCGTACAGAACCCGCAACAACTCGGTCCGGTCGTCGGGCTTGCCCGCCTCTCCGCGTATTTTGCGCACAAGTAGGTGCCTCCGGACTTGCGTTGCGGGCCGGCGGTCGGTGATCTGGCTGGTTGTTGGGCGTACCCCATGAGTTACCCATGTTCGTGCCAGATCAGTTGTCGCCTTGCCATGCCTCTATTACTCGTTCGATGGAGTACACGTAGTCAGTTGCGCTCGAGTTCAATGGGGTGGGTCGCGAGCAGGGAGAGGGGGAGGGGCTGGCGGCGCAGCACGTGCGCCCACAGGTCGGCGCGGCCGGTGCTGATCGGGTCGGAGGGCAACGCGGACAGCACGATCCAGTCGTCGTTGTCCAGCTCGCCCTCCAACTGCCCGAAGGTCCAGCCCGCGTACCCGGCGAAGATGCGGACGCCCTCGACCAGCTGCCCGATCTGGGCCGGATCGGCGTCCAGGTCGACGAGCACCACGCGGCCGTCGACCCGGCGCAGGCCGGGGACGCCGTCGATGGTCGCGCCGACGCGGACGGTGCCCAGGCACAGCGCGGCGTCGCGCTTGACCGGGCCGCCGATGAACAGGGTGCGCGGCGCGGCCGCCACCTCGGTCCAGCGGGGCAGCACGTCGTGCACGGCCGTATCGCTCGGCCGGTTCAGCACGACGCCGAGGCTGCCCGCGTCGTTGTGCTCGATGATGTAGACCACGGTGCGCCGGAAGGTGGGTTCGGCCAGTTCGGTCGCCGACACCAGCAGGGTGCCGGCGCGCACCGTCTGCTCGCCGTGCCGGAAATCGCGCCGCTTGCGGTCGCCGTGCCCGCCGCGAGTTTTCCGATCATCCGGGTCGTCTGCGCGTGCCACCCGGACATCATCGCAGTTGTTTCGGGGATATGCGCCTCCGCCGAGCACTTCGGTGCGCGGAATCGGGGTCGACACCCGATGCTGCGCGCTTGCGGGCGTCGTAGAGTCCGTGTCATGGAACCGCCCGAGGTGCGCCTCGAGAACAGCGACACCGTGTACGACTTCTACCTCGAGCATCGACAGAATCGCCTGAAAGCCTGGGGTGCGTACGCCATTCTGGGGCGTCGCTACCATCCCCGCGTCGCCTACGCCGCGGGTGCGCTCGCCGGCCTGCGCGCGGCGATCCGGCAGCGCAGGCCGCTGTTGATCTCGATCAATCATCTTTCCGAGAACGATCCGTATACGGTCGCGGCGGCGGCGTGGCGCAGCGCGTTGCGCCCCGTGATCGGCCGGGTGCGGGTGCTGGCCAAGGACGAGCTGTTCGAGGAGCCCGAGCAGCGACGCAAGATCGACATGATGGGCGGCATACCGGTTTTCCGCGGCAAGGACCACGGGATCCGCGCGGTCAACGCGGCGGGCCAGCGCATGATGGACATCTGCGCGCAGCGCATCGCGCGCGGCGACGGGGTCGCGGTGTTCCCGGAGGGCACCTGCAACGAGGTCGACCCGGCGCAGGTGCAGCCCGTCGGTAGCGGCATCGGGCACATCGCTTTTCGCGCGATGAAGCTCGGCGTCGAGCCGGTGCTGGTGTCGATGGGGCTCAGTTACGGGCCGCGGGCCGACCCGGCGGTGCAGCCGACCAAGGAGGAGGCCAAGTCGGCCAGCTTCTACTTCGGCGTGCCGATCACCGAGCTGCCGAGCAAGCCCGCGGAGATCGCGCGGCTGGTGCGCGCCGATCTGCAGCGGGCGCTCGACGGGGCGGTCGCGGCCTACTGAGGCAGGTTCAGGCTGTCGCGCGCCCAGTGCGGCACCATGATCAGGTATTCGGGCCTGGTCTCGATGAAGTGGTGCACCATCGGGCACATCGGCAGCGCGCCGAGTTTGTCGGCCGCCGTGCTGTGCAACGCCGCCTCGACCAGTAGGCGACCGTAGCCCTGGCCCTCGTAGCGCGGGTAGATCTCGGTGTGCACGAACGCGCGTTCGGACTGGGTGTCCTGATACTCGACGTATCCGGCATCGGCACCGTCGACATAGAGCTCGAAGCGTTCCAGCGCGGTGTTGATACGGACCTCCGTCGACATGGCTCGACGCTACTCCCGTGCGATGTCATCCGCGCATTCCGTGCCGCGCCCGCGCGGCGGATCCGACCGGCGGAGTCCCGCGCTCGACTTGTCGGCACGTCGACGACGTGCGCAGAATGCTCATGGTCGCCGTTCGCGCGCGCGTGGCGGCGTGGAGGTACGAAACATGATGAAGGTACGGCTGTTCTCGCGGGCCGCGGCCGTCCTGGCCGCCGGTCTGGTCGGCGGATCGATCGTGTCCGGCCCGGCCGACGCCGCGCCGTCGTTCGAGGCCTGCCCGGAGGGTTCGGTGGTCGCGGGCCACGGCGTGCGGTGCGCCGTCGTCGACGTGCCGATGAACTACGCCGACCCGGACGGGCGAAAAATCCAGGTGACCGTCAGCCGGATCGCGGCGACCGGACAGCGCCGCGGCGTCCTCTTCGCCAACCCCGGCGGGCCGGGCGCGGACGGGCTGGACTTCTGGGGCCTGCGCACCGACGCGTTCCCCGCCGAACTGAGCGCCCACTACGACCGAATCGCGGTGCAGCCGCGCGGATTACGCTGGTCCACCCCGCTGAACTGCGCGAACGACGAACACGGTCAGGTCTCGCTCGGCGGCGGCGACCGCAACGCCATCAAGAAGGCGTGCGACGAGGCGGACCCCGGCTACCTCGACACCATCACCACCGAGAACACCGCCCGCGACATGGACGCGGTGCGCGCCGCGCTCGGGCTCGACCGGATCGGCTACCTCGGCACCTCGTACGGCACCTATCTCGGCGCGGTGTACGCCTCGCTGTTCCCCGACCGCGTCGAGCGAATGGTGTTGGACTCCAACGTCAATCCCGACTGGGTGTGGACCGAGGAGTTCGCGCAGCAGCAGGTCGCGGGCAAGCAGCGGCTCGACGATCTGTTCGCCTGGATCGCCGAGCACAGCGCCGAATACCACCTCGGCGACACCGCTTTGCAGGTCTATCAGAACTGGGTGCGGCTCGCGGTCGACCAGGGCGGCGGCTGGTATGCCAACCTCACCCCGCCGCCCGCCAGCTTGGCCGACCTGCCCGGCGCGCTGCCCGAGCCGCTCGCGGAGATCGCCCGCGACGGCTATACCGGCAGCCTGGAACAGACCGGCAAGCTCCAGAACCTGTTGCGCACCTTGATCTCTCGCGGCGCCACCACCCAGGGCCCGCTGCTGGGCGCCACCTCCGTCGCCAGCTACACCAGAACCTACTGGCCCGCCTTCGCTCGCGCGATGGCCGACACGCTCGCCGACCCGGCGAACGTGCAGCGCCTGCGCACCATCGAGCGGGCCACCGCGACCGACCCCACCGGCCGGTTCGTCTTCGCGGCGATCACCTGCAACGAGAACGCCGTTCCGGCCAGGCTCGACGTGATCGGCTCGGCGATCGCCACCATCGCCTCCGGCGGCAACGCCATGGACGCCCGCGCCGACCTGGTTCGCTCCGGAATGGCCTGCGGGGCTTGGCAACCCGTCACCACGCCGGTCCGGATCAGCGGTGCGGGGCTGGCGACGCCGCCGCTGATCGTGCAGAGCCGCCACGACGCGCTGACCAAATTCGAAGGGGGGCCGGCCATGTCGCGGGCGTTGCACGGATCCCTGCTCACCGTCGAGGGCGGGGACCACGGCAATTTCGGCCGCGGCAACCGGGTGGTCGACGACGCGGTCATGGAATACCTCGCCACCGGACGGGTCAGCATCACCGAGGCCGCGCAGGCCCCGATACCCGGACGCTGACCCGCCCGGTCGCCGGCCGCGGCCGTTCAGAACCGGATGCCGCCCTGGAAGACCTCGAGCATGTTCAGCACCATGAACAACGGCCCGTACAGCGCGGTCGCCAGCGGGTCGCCGCTGCGCTGACCGTTCAGGATCCAATCGAAATTCATCGAGCCCATAGCTACTCCTCCGATGTTGTTCGACGTGTGGGGCAGGCGAGCACCACCTGTATTCGTGGCGGACGGCGGCGGAGATGGGTGCTGATGGCGGCGCGGTTGCCCGCGCGTCGGTGCCGGACGCGCGGGGCGGCCGGGTGTCTGGTGGGGTGGACGGTAACTTCGTCGCCCCGTTGCCTGCCGAGTCCACCCGGCTCACACTGCACACCATGACGACGTGGACACCGCTGCACAATCAGCCCTATCACCCAATTCCGTACCACCCGAACCGGATTCCGCTCGCGGAGGCGCTCGCCGAGTCGGCGGCGTTCCGGCGGCGGATGGACGAGCGCCGCACCGTGCGGATGTTCTCGCCCGACCCGGTGCCGGAGCAGTTGGTGCTCGACGCGATCGCGGTGGCCAACACCGCGCCCTCGGGGGCCCATCAACAACCGTGGACCTTCGTTCTCGTCGAGGATCCCCAGGTGCGCGCCAGGATTCGGGAGGCGGCCGAGGCCGAGGAGCGGATCTCCTACCGCGGCCGCCTCGGCGAGGAGTGGTTGTCGGCCCTTCGCCCGCTCGGCACCGACGAACACAAGCCGCACCTCACCGACGCGCCGTACCTGCTGGTCGTCTTCCAGCAGCGCTTCGGACTGCGCCCCGACGGCACCACCTACAAGCACTACTACGGTGACGAATCCGTCGGCATCGCCGTCGGGATGCTGCTCACCGCGCTGCACCTCGCCGGATTGGCCGCGCTCACCCACACACCCAGCCCGATGAAGTTTCTCACCGAGGTCCTCGGTCGGCCGCGCAACGAGAAGGCGTTCGCGGTGATTCCCATCGGCTACCCCGCGGCGGACGCCGTCGTTCCCGACCTCGTCCGCAAGTCGATGGACCAGGTCCTCGTCCGAATCCGATCGGATGCGACGCATCAGGCCGCCGTGGTATCGGGGCTGACCGGGTAACCCGTCGGTAGCCCGCGGACGATTCCGCCCCCGCCGTTTCCGCGGCTAGCCTGTGCGCCTATGTTGCCAACCAATGGTGCGCCTGCGCAGCCGATCCGGGCCGTCGTCTTCGACTGGCGGGGGACGCTCGTTTCGGAACTCACCCCTCGAGGCTGGGCCCGCGAGGCCTTGCGACGGACGGGTCGTGCTTGCCCCGTCGAGGCCGTGGACGATTTGTTGGCGAGAATCAAAACAGCGGCGGGGCAACCGAATCGGCTGCAATCGCCGCGTGGCAACATCAGCTACCAACACCATAGAGACACCTACTATGAGGTCTTCGGCAAGGCCGATCTACCGGATGACCTCGCCGACGCGCTCTTCGAGGTCGAGTCCGATCCCGGCTTGAACGAGTTCGCCGTCGACGTCGCCCCCACCCTCACCGCCCTCCGGGACAACGGCTTTCAGATCGGCATTCTGAGCAACATCCACTTCGACATCCGCCCCGCCTTCCGCGACGCCGGCCTGCTCGACCTGATCGACGTCTTCGTCCTGTCCAGCGAGGAGGGCGTCCAGAAACCCGACCCCGCCATCTTCGAGCGAGCCCTCACCAAACTGCGCACCGCCGCCGCCGAGACCCTCATGGTCGGCGACCGCCCGTCACGCGACGGCGTCGCCGTCGACATCGGCATGCCGACCCTCCTCGTCCCCCGCCTCACCGACCCAACACAACGCCGCCTCCACCTCGTCACCCGCATGGTCGACGTTAACGTCGAGAACCCCTGTCCGACAGCACAACTCGTGACAGACACGGCGCTGATCAGTTGAGTGGCATCGTTTCGATCGCGTCGAGCCCGTCGGCGGTTCTAAGGCAGGCCAACGGACATTTCAGGACGAGCTGAAGGTCGTGTATGGCTGCTGTTCCTCTCCACCGCAACGCTTTTCGCGAACAGTCGGCGTGCGGGTCAGCGCAGGCCCATGGTCTGGGCGAGGCCGGTGAGGCCGGCCGCTAGGGCGGTGGGGTGCGCGCGGTGCAGCAGGTTCTCGACCAGCGCTCGCGCTAAGGGGTGGTGGCTGACGTAGTGGGGTGTGTCGCCGAGGGCTTCGCGCAGCGCGCCTACCGCCGCCGCGTCCCGGCCGAGTTGTCCGTAGGCGCGGGCGAGGTCGATGCGGTGGCGGGTGTGGCGCTCCTTGCTCGGCACGGTGGCGAGATCGATGCCGTCGTGCCAGCGCAGCGCCGACTCGGGCTGGTCGAGTTCGACCGCGAGCTCGGTGGCGTGGATGGCGACGTTGCCCGGTCCGAACACGGTCTGAAAGTCGTTGCGGCCGGGACCGAGCCGGGCCGCGATGAGCTCGGCCTCGTCGAGGTACTGCCACGCCGCCGGAGCGTCGTTACGGCGGGATGCGGCCACCGCGCACCGCAGGGTGAGCGCGCCGTACAGCGACAGCGCCTGCGGGTTCGGCGTGTGCAGCCGACCGTGCAGATCGTCCATGGCCGTCTCGGCCACCGTGATCACCTGCGCCAACGAGCCGGTGTGCAGCAGCACGCCGCACCGATCCCACGCGGCGCACGCCCGCATCAGCGGGTCGCCCGAGCGCGCCGCCGCCGCGGCGGCGTTCTCGACCGCCGTCCACGCCAGATCGTGGTAGCCCAGTTTGTTCAGCGCCATCCGCGCGACCTGGTGGACGCCGATGATCAACCGGTGCACCACGGCCAGGTCGGCGGTCCCGGCGCTGTCGAGCGCGCGTGTGTTCAGGTGCTCCAGCAGGTCCGGCAGCACCAGCATGACCTGGCGCAGATCGGCCGCCTGACGGTGGCGGACCAGCTCGTCCACGTCCGTGCGCAGCGCGGGCAGCGGTTGCGGTGCGGTCGCCGCGTGCATGCCGGAGTGCCCGGACAGGATCAGGCCGGTGCGCCGCAGCGCGGTGCGCAGCGCGGGAACGACGCTGTGTCCGGCGTTTTGGAAGGGCTCGCCGGGCGGGTACGGCTGACCCGACAACCACACGACGTCGACCTCCAGGGCGTCGGCCAGCCGGACGATCGCCGAATGCCGCTCCAGCGCGAGTCGGTCGAGCTCCACGTCCGTGACCGTCGATTCCGGCCAGCCGACCAGCGCGCCGAGGGCGGCTCGGTCGAGGCTCTTCGCCCGTCGTGCCAGGCGCACGCGCGCACCGAAACTGTCGGCGCCCGCGTTGCTGGACATACGCCGATTGTCCACCGTTTCGATGGTGCGTATGGCGGAATCGCCCGGCGGCTACGGCGAGGACGTGCGCAGCGGCAAGTCGGGCGGCGCGGCGGCCAAATCGTCCGGGGCGGAAAGACGCCAGGCCTCGACGACGAGTTCGGCCAATTCGTCGGCCTCCAGACCGGCGAGGTGGACCACCACCCAGCCGAAACCGCCTGCGGTGAACTGTTCTTCGAAGACGTCGGGGCGTTCGGAGACCAACGCCTTCTGTTCGGACAGGGTCTGTTTCAAGCCGACCGTCTCGGTGCGCGGCCAGTAGTAGCCGAACAACTTCCCGCGCACCTTGTACGACGTGTACCGCTCACCCTTGGCGCTGCGCACGTCGGCGAGCGCGCCGACGATCCGGAAGAACTCGTCACTCTGCACTGCCACCGCGGAACCCTTCACCAGTCGGGCTCCGAAATATACCGGGTCAGCGGGTCACGGTCGCCGAGGTGAGCACGACCTGCTGGACCGGCACGTCCTCACCGCTCGTCTTCACCTTTCCGATCCGGTCGACGACCTCGTGGCCGCGCGACACCTTGCCGAATACCGCGTAGCCCCAGCCGTCCTGGCCCGGATGGTCGAGGAACGCGTTGTCGGTGGTGTTGATGAAGAACTGGGCCGAGGCCGAGTGCGGGTCCGAAGTGCGCGCCATGGCGACGCTGTAGGCGACGTTCTTCAGGCCGTTCGCGGCCTCGTTGTCGACCCGGTTGAGCGCGGGCTTCTCCCGCATGGTCCGGTCCAGTCCGCCGCCCTGGATCATGAAGCCGTCGATGACGCGGTGGAAGATGGTGCCGTCGTAGTGTCCGCTGTTGACGTAGGTCAGGAAGTTCCGCACGGTCTTGGGCGCCTTGGTCTCGTCGAGCTCGAGCTCGATCTCACCCATCGACGTCTGCAGCAGAACCTTGACCATGGTTTCCCCACTTGGTGCGACGCGCTCAGTCCCGCAGTCGCCCTGACGGACTCGTGCTCCCACCGAGCTGGACACGGACCCGTGCAGCTTACCGGGGCCCGCCGGCGCGCGCGTGCCCGCCTACCCGGCCGGTTCCGGCAGCACCTCGCCGGTCTCGAGCAGCGTCTCGAGATTGGACAGGATGCTCGGCCAGCCGCCGCTGATCCCTTCCAGCACAGCGCTTCCCGGCTGGAAGCCGTCGTGCACGACGGTCAGCTCGACCAGCTCGTCGCCCGCCTCGTCGAGTTCGAAGGTGACCTTGGAGCGCGGCTCGGCTCCCCATGCCGCGACGTCGTCCGGGCTCATGCCGAAGGCCTCGGCGAACGCGGAGTCGAAGGTGTGCCAGGTGTAGGAGAGCTTGGTGTACGGGTCCGCCTCCAGCACCACCTGTTCGGCGTGCTTACTGGTCCAATCCCGTTGGTGCCACGCCATTTCCGAGCCGGGCCGCCAGTCGGTGTCGAAGGTGGCGCCCCAGTAGCGGCCGGTGAAGGACGAGTCGGTGAGGGCCTGCCACAGCTTCTCCGGCGTGGTCCTGATGTAGGTGGTGTAGACGAAGGTGTTGTCGCTCATGGGTTCTGCCTCCAGGGCTTTCTCGAGATCGGCGAGCGCGTGCACCCGCGCACGGTGGTAGCGGGTGATCCAGCGCTTGTGGGCTCGATTTGGATAATGCATTGTCGCGTCGAAATGTAGTAGATATGCTACGAATCGACGGTAACCCGCAACGGGGAGGAAGCATGACAGTGGGCCAGGGCGTCGCACTCGACGTCCAGAAATTGCGGATGCGCTACGGCGCCACCGACGTCCTGCACGACGTGACATTCCAGGCGCGACACGGCGAGGTGCTGGTGCTCCTCGGGCCCAACGGGGCGGGCAAGACCACCACCATCGAGATATTGGAGGGTTTCCGGATGCGCTCGGCGGGCCGGGTGGAGGTGCTCGGGGTCGATCCGGCGCACGGCGACGAGGCGTGGCGCGCCCGGATCGGCGTGGTGCTGCAGTCGTGGCGCGATCACGGCAAGTGGCGGGTGAGCGAGCTGCTGGACTATCTGGGCGCGTTCTACGCGCCCTACGGCACCGACCGGATCCAACGCCCTTGGGACACAGCAGAACTCGTCAAGGCGGTCGGTCTCGCCGAGCGCGCCGACGCCAAGATCAAGGACCTGTCCGGCGGGCAGCGGCGCCGGATGGACGTGGCGATCGGCATCGTCGGCCGCCCCGAGGTGCTGTTCCTGGACGAGCCGACCGCGGGCTTCGACCCGCAGGCAAGGCGGGAGTTCCACGATCTCGTGCACCGGCTGGCCGACGACCAGCGGACCACCATCCTGCTCACCACCCACGACCTCGACGAGGCCGAGAAGCTGGCCGACCGCATCCTGATCCTGGCCGGCGGCCGGATCATCGCCGACGGTTCGGCCGACGAACTCTCCCGCCGGGTGGCCGGCGCGGCCGAGGTCAGCTGGACCAACGACGGACAACGGTTCGTGCACGCGACCACCGAGTCCACCGAGTTCGTCTACGAGCTGTTCAAGCAGCACGGCGCGGCCATCGGCGACCTCGAGGTGCGCCGGGCCTCGCTGGAGGAGACCTACATGACGCTGGTGCGCCGGTACGAGTCCGGTCAGCTCGACGCCGACGTGCACACCCTCGAGGAGGTAGGGCGATGAACCCGATCGCGGTCGCCGTTCGCCAGGGCTGGACCCGCGGCGTGATCGAACTGCGGCAGATTCTCACCAACGGCCAGGATCTGTTCGGGCTGCTGTTCTGGCCCGTCATCATGCTGGTCGTGCTGTTCCTCATGCGGCACGCGTCGTTCCAGACGAGCGGGTTGCTGCTCGGCTCCCTCGCGCTGCCGAGCATCATCGGCATGCTGGTCGCGGTGAACGGGATGATCGGGATGGGCTCCCAGCTCAGCCTGGATCGCGAGGACGGAACGCTGCTGCGGGCCAAGGCGACCCCGAACGGGATGATCGGTTACCTGGTCGGCAAAATCGTCCAGGTGTCCGGCAGCGTCGTCATCCCCTCCGCCATCCTGCTGATTCCCGGCGCGTTCATCGTTGACGGCCTCGCGCTGAACACGGTCGGCGCCTGGACGACGTTGCTCTGGGTGACGGTGCTCGGCCTGCTGGCCACCCTGCCGCTCGGCGCCATCTTCGGCTCGATGTTCGCCACGCCGCGCAACTTCGGCTACGTGATGTTCCCGATCATGGGACTGATCGGCGTGTCCGGCATCTTCTACCCGATCACCTCCATGCCGGGGTGGGTGCAGGGCGCCGCGCAGCTGTTTCCGGTGTACTGGCTCGGGCTCGGCATGCGCTCGTCGCTGCTGCCGGGCGAGGCGGCCGCCGTCGAGTTGGGGCAGTCCTGGCGACACCTGGAAACCGTTGGGATGCTGGGCATTTGGGCGGTGTTCGGGTTGCTCGTCGCGCCGGTCGTGCTGCGCAGAATGGCGCGCCACGAGTCCGGCTCCAGCGTCGCCGTCCGCCGCGAGAAGGCGATGCAGCGTGGCCTCTGAGGTCATCTACAACCGCATCGCCATGCTGCGCGCCGAGCGCGGCATCTCCCGGCGCGAGCTGGCGGAGGCGCTCGGCGTGCACTATCAGACGATCGGTTATCTCGAGCGCGGCGAGTACAGCCCGAGTTTGCATCTGGCCCTGCGCATCTCGGCCTATTTCGAGGTGGCGGTGGAGGTGATCTTCTCCACCGACCCCTTCCCGCGGTTGGGCTCCGGCGCCGAGACCGCCACGCCCGCAAGCGGTTAGCTATCGCCGCGCATGAGGGCGTAGGTCGAGACGGCCTCGCCCTTCGCCTCGCTGGCGGCGACGGCCTTGCGCCAGAACGACTGTGCGGTGTGGGAGAACGTCGCGTCCACGCCGACCTCCTCGCTGGCGTCGATGATGTGCTGCGCCCCGGCGACCATCATCTTCAGGCTCGCCAGGCCGGCCCAGCCGCCGTTCTGATTCGCGACCGACATCTCCTCCATGAAGTACGGGAACGCGGCGGCCGAGCGAATGGCGAACGGGACGAACTCGGCGATGCTGTGGCCGGACCGGTCGATCATCGCCGTCGCCTGATCGAACGCGAGCATCCACGGATGGAAAATGGTGAGCAGCGCCTGGTAAAAGACCTGTGCGAGACCATCGTCCGCGCCGAGGTACTCCTGCGGGCTCAACGGCCGCAGCAACTCCGCGTGCGCGTCGAAGACCTCGCGCGGCCCGCTGTAGAAGATGTAGGACGCCGGGTGAACGATGTTGTCGCCCGCCGACATGACGCCGCCGGAGAGGAACTGCGCGCCGTGCGAGCGAACCCACTCGGCGCCCTTGCGCGTCTGCTCCGGCGAGTCGGACGACAGGTTCGCGATCACCTTGCCCGGCAGGTGCTCGATCGCCTGGCCGAGTACGTCGTACATGGCGGCATAGTGGGTCAGGCTGAGCACGGTCACCTCGTTGGCGTCCAGTGCTTCGGCGACCGTCGCAGCGCGGTGGGCGCCGAGCTCGACCATGGCGTCGACCTTGTCGGCGCTGCGGTTCCACACGGTGACCTCGACGCCCGCGTCCAGGAACGCCCGGACCATCGCCTGTCCCATCGGCCCGAGGCCGACGACGGAGACGGAGCGGGAGCTGGTCTGTTCGGACATTGTGTGTCCCTTCGGTTCTCGAATCGGATGGGTTCGGCGCCGGGATCAATACTCATCGCCGCAGGTAGAGTCGGGAAGACCGAACGTTCAGGTGGGGTTGCTTACCTAGAGGTTCGCAATGAGGTCAGAAGGAGTGCGGTGGACATGAACGGTGACGCGGATCACGAAGTGTGCGGTATGTCCGTGGCGATCGATGTCGTCGGCGGCAAGTGGAAACTGCACCTGATGTGGGCGTTGAACGCGCGCCCGCAGCGGTTCGGCCAGATCCGGCGCCTGCTGACCGGCGTCAGCGAGAAGGTGCTCGCGGAGAACCTGCGTCAGCTGGAGGCGAGCGGCGTCGTGCACCGCGAGGTGTACCCCGAGGTCCCGCCCCGCGTCGAGTACTCGCTCACCCCGCTCGGCGAGGATCTGGCCGTCGCCCTGCGCCCGCTGGAGGAGTGGGGCGACAAGCACCGCGAAGAACTCCTCGGCAATCTCCTCGCGTCGGCCTGCTGACGGTCGCAGGTGTAAAAGGCCTGCGTCACAACGCATCAGCGCGACAAGTGCTGCCCAGCGATTCGCGCGCCGACCTCTTGTAGAAGTGCGCTCGCCTCCGCAATGGAGCGGGCCGGGTCCGGCTCGAGCTCGGCGAGCGCGTAGCAGGCGGTGAACCCCGCCGCTCGAACCTGCTCTGCCGCAAGGCGATTGCGGCCCGCGACGGCGATCACCGGCAGGCCCGCCGCGCGCGCGGCGTCGCACACGCCGATCGGCGCCTTGCCGTGCAGGCTCTGGGCGTCGAGCGAGCCTTCACCGGTGATGACCAGGTCGGCCCCGTCGAGCAGCGCGGGGAAGTCGAGCAGCTCGAGTATCGCCTCGATGCCGCTGCGGACTCGCGCGCCGAGCAGGGCGAGCGCGCCGAAACCGGTTCCGCCCGCCGCGCCCGCGCCCGGCTGCCTCGCGAACTCCGGGCCTGCGAGGCGTGCCCAGTTCGCGAGCGCGGTCTCCAGCGTGGCCAGATCGGCTGCGCCAGCGCCTTTTTGGGGCGCGTAGACCGCGACCGCGCCGGACGGACCGAGTAGCGGGTTGTCGACATCGCACGCCAAGGTGAAGGCCGCGGAGTCGATGCCGGGGTGCATGGCGGAGCGGTCGAGGCGCGCGGCACGGGCCAAAGCCGCTCCGCCGTCGGGCAATTCGCGGCCGCTCGCGTCGAGGATGCGCGCGCCGAGCGCCCGCGCCATTCCCGCGCCGCCGTCGGTGGAGGCGCTGCCGCCCAGGCCGATGACGATGTCGGTGGCGCCGTGGTCGAGCGCGTGCCCGATGACGACGCCGAGGCCGAACGTGCTGGCGCCCAACGGATCCGGGCGACCACCCGGAAGCTTCTCCAGTCCGACGACCGTGGCCAGTTCGATCACCGCCGTCGACGCGTGCACCGCGTAGGACGTGGTGCCGGGCGCACCGGTCGGGCCGGGCGCGGCCACCTCGACCCGCCGCCACCGCGCGGCCACGAACGCGTCGACCGTCCCGTCTCCGCCGTCGGCGACCGGCACCCGCCGGATCTCCACGTCGGGCGCGACCCGCGCGATGCCCTCGGCGAGAGCCGCCGCCACCCGCGGGGCGGTCAGCGAACCCTTGAACTTGTCCGGGGCGAGCACTACGCACGTCATCCCCACATTGTCGGGTGTGCGCCGAGCTGCCGCGAAGCCGCCGGTTCCGTTTCATCCACAGGGGTTGTCGACTCCTGTGAGACCTGTGGATGAATCGCAAAACCCGGCGGTGAGCGGCGAAAACAACAAAGGAGAGCACTGCTCTTGACTTTTCGTTCGCCGAAGTGGAACACTTATCGCAACAGAGAGCACTGCTCACAAACAGGAGTCGCACCATGGACCTCAGCACCCGCTACCTCGCGCCCGCCGGCCTGGACCCGATCATGAACCGGATCGCCAACTGGCTGCCCCGGCTCGGCATCAGCGTCATGGGCTCGCGGCTGCTCGCGGTCCGCGGCCGCAAGAGCGGCGAGTGGCGCACGACGATGGTCAACCTGATGGTTCGCGAAGACGGCGCCCGCTTCCTGGTGGCCCCGCGCGGACACACCCAGTGGGTGCGCAACCTGCGCGCCGCCGGCGGCGGTGAGCTGCGGCTCGGTCGCAAGGTCGAAGAGTTCACCGCCACCGAGATCGCCGACGCGGACAAGGTTCCGCTGCTGCGCCTCTACCTGCGCAAGTGGGGCTGGGAGGTCGGCAAGTTCTTCGAGGGCGTCACCAAGGACGCCACCGACGCCGAATTGGCCGCCATCGCACCGGGATTCCCGGTTTTCCGGATCGATCGAGCGTGAGCCGAGCGATCAGCTCGCGCGCACCAGGAACTCGATCGCGGCGGCGTAGCCGTGAATCCCCATGCCGGCGACCACCGCCGTCGCGATCGGCGAGATGTAGGAGTGATGCCGGAACTCCTCGCGGGCATGCACATTGCTGATGTGCACCTCCACGATCGGGAGTTCCGGGATCACCAGCGCGTCGCGCAGCGCCACCGAGGTGTGGGTGAGGCCGCCGGGATTGATCACGATGCCCGACTCGACGCCGCGGGCCCGATGGACCCGATCGATCAGCGCGCCTTCGGAATTGGACTGGAAGGCGGCGACCTCGCGGCCGTAGCGCTGCGCGGTCTGCCTGCACAGCTCGACCACGTCGTCGAGCGTCGCCGACCCGTAGACCTCCGGCTGACGAGTGCCGAGCATGTTCAGGTTCGGGCCGTTGAGAACCAGGATCGGACCGGGAGCGGACATGCCCGCAACCTTAGCCGTGCCGAATAGGCGGCGCTCCCGGCGCGCTACCGCCTTCGGACGCGTCGCTCACGCCGCGGTGTTGAATTTGCGGCGTTCCCGGCGTCCTACGTGGTTACGCAAGCTACCGCCTTCGGACGCGTCGCTCACGCCGCGGTGCCGATTTTGCGGCGTTCCCGGCGATGATGTCAGAGCCCCCGCGGCCCCTCCGAGCGCAGGTCGTCGACCTTGCGCATGGCGTCGCGGAGTTCCTCCAGCCACGACTCCGCGTGCTTGCCCGCCAGTTTCACCGTCCAGGCCAGTGCGTCGGCCCGCGAGCGCGCCACGCCGGAGTCGACCAGCGTGTCGAGCACCTTGCGTTCGGGCTGGCGCAGCCGGGTCATCACGGGCACCGCGAGGTGGGTGAACATGACTCGCTCGTCGCCCACCGACACGCCCCACGCGACGCTGCGGCCGTACCGGCGTTGCGCCTCGTCGGCGATCTGCATGCGGGCGGGGCGGGTCGACTCGCGGAACCGCGCGATCGCGCCCTCCTTGGTTGCCCGCGGAACTTCCTCGGCCGACGCGTCCGCGTCGCCTTCCGCGGGCTTCTTCTCGGGCTGCGCGATCGGCAACTCGCCGACGACGACGATCTCGTCGCGGTCGATCTCGATGACGGGCGGACCGGCGAACCAGTCCTCGGGCAACCTGCCCGCGAACCAGTCCGGCGCGTCCGCCGGGTCCGGCAGGTCGGCCTGCTGCCAGCCGCCCGGTCGTCCGAAACCCCGTCCCCGGTGTTCGTGTCTCATGAGGGGATCACCTACTTACTTGGCTGTGTTGCTTACAATGATTACAAGATTACGTCGCAATTAGCGCGAACGGGTTCCGCTCTGTGCGAACACAGTTCGCCGCAGGTTAACGGCCGTGATTCGCGGTTCGCGGACACTCGACCTGGGTACTCATTGATCCGAAACGCCGAGTAAGGCAGTAAGCGCACAACTTCGTGTGGGACCCCGGTACGGTTACGGCGCCGGTTGTCGCCGTAGCACTTGGACAACGATCGTGATCGGTCCCCCGAGACGGGAGATTTCGGGCACTAATGAGATGCTGAGCATGGGTAACGCCCTCGTGGCGTAGGCACCGCGGACAGGTCTTTTTCAGGTACGGTGGTCTTGTTACTGGAGTGACAAGAGTGAAGAGTGGGCGACATGGATGTCTGGGGATCCCGCCGCTTTCGCGTCCGGGGCGCTATGGCACTCGCGGGGGTGGCGGCGCTCGCGATCGCGATGGGATCGTGCGGCGTACACGAGGGAAAGAATGAGGCCGAGGCCGTCGTAGAGCGCTTCACCGAACTGCTGGACAAGCAGGACTACGTCAAGGCCTCCGAGCTCACCTCGTACCCCTCTGCGGCCTCAGCAACTTTGAAGCAAATGTTCGCCGGGCTGCAGCCGGGCAAGGTGGACTACAAGAAGACGCAGTACATCGGCCTCGACTCCGAGGCGGCGATCTTCAGCATGGACGCCGACTGGACCTTCGGCGAGGGCAAGAACTGGACCTACAGCCTGCAGGGCAACGTGCGCAAGCTCGCCATCGGCTGGCGCATCTCCTGGGACCCGGCCATCGTCATGCCTCAGCTCGACCACAACCGCACCGTGCGCCTGGTGCGCACCGAGCCGACCCCGGCCCCCAAGGTCAACGACATCGCGGGTCAGCCGCTGATGACCGAGCAGGTCATCAACGTGATCAAGCTCGACCCCGCCAAGATGCCGGACCCGGTCGCCTCGACCAACGCGCTGGCCAAGGCCATCGAGCCGGTCGCCCCGCTGATCACCGGGCCCTCGCTGATGCAGCAGGTCGCCACCTCGCAGGGCAAGCCGGTGATCGCGGTGAACCTGCGCGAGCCCGACTTCGCCATCCTGGAGAAGGACATGGCGCCGATCCCCGGCGTGGTCATGGAGAAGCAGCCGCGGCTCATCTCCGCCGATCGGCGGGTCTGGTCGCCGCTGCTCGACGCGCTGCGCAAGGTGCAGCAGGAGAGCCAGGAGCAGCACTCCGGTTGGGGCGTGCAGATTTTCGAGCAGGACGGGCGCTTCGTCGGCCAGCTGGCAGGCAGCCAGGGCCCGCCGGGACCGGACATCGCGGGCACCATGGACCAGCGCCTGCAGCGCGCCGCCGAGGACGCGGTGGTCAGCGCGGCGACGCCCGCCTCGATCGTGGCCATTCAGCCCTCCAGCGGCGCGGTGGTCGCGGTCGCCCAGAACACACAGGCCAGCGAGCACGGGCCGGTCGCCTTCACCGGCCTCTACCCGGTCGGCGGCAATATCGAGCTGTTCCGCAATATCGCGGCCGTCGCCAAAGGCAAGGCGCCGCAGGACATTCCGGTGCAGGAGGCGGCCGAGGCGGCGACCACGCTCGGCGTCGGCATCGACTTCAAGGTTCCTGGCCTCGACGAGGTGACCGGCCGCTTGGCCGTCGCGGGCCGCAGCGCCGAGCAGGTGCGTCAGGGCGGCGGCTCGGATGCTGTGCTGGCCAGCCCGTTCGGCATGGCGATCGCCGCCGCCGCGATCGCCAAGGGCCAGGTGCCGCCGCCGATGATCGAGGTCGCCCGGCCGAGCACCACCGACGCGCAGCTCGCCCCGCTCGCGCCGGAGGTCGCCGACCGGCTGCGCGGCATGCTGCGCGACTCGTCCAACGCGCCCGAACTAGCCAGCCTGCGCGGCTACCGAGATGTCAACGGGTTCAGCGCGACCGCGGGCCGCGACGGCTGGCTGATCGCGATCATGGGCGACCTGGCCTTCGCCGTCCACATCAACGACGTGGACAGCGGCGACGCCACCGCGCGGATGGCGGTGCGGATGCTGCAGTCGCTCGCCGCGCCGGAGACCTGATTCAGCGCCGGAGACTTAATTCAGCGCTGAGAAGGCGGCGCGCCAGCCGAGCAGGAACAGCGCGAGCACCGCGGCCGCGACGAGGATGAAGCTGAGCGCCGTGCCCTGACCGCTGATCACGCGCAGCAGCATGCCGCCGCAGAGGGTGCCGAGCCAGACCAGGATTCCGGTGGGCCACAGGGCGGTTCCGTCGAAGCGCGCGTCGCGGCCCGCGTCGCCGAACATCCGGCTCGCCGCGGCCACCGCCACGGCCCAGCCGATCGCGAGGCCGAGGGCGAACGGCCACAGCGTGCGCAGCAGCCCGGTGAGCACGGCCTCGTCGTGGCTGCGCCGGCCGATCGCGCAGAACAGAATCACCAGCAGCGCATCTACCACCAACGGCACCAGTTTCCTCACGACGGCCAGCGTAGTTGGGCGGGCCGAGGCACATGTGAAGCGCCTGCGGCGCTGCGTGTTCGCGCCGACGCGGGGTCAGAAGCGGCGCTGGGAGAACTCCTTCTCGAACTCGGCGTCGTCGTCCTGCGGCGTGCGGAACAGGAAAAGGAACACGATCCACCCGACGATCGCGACCAGGATGAAGCTGACGAGCCGGTAGACGAACGCGGCGGCGACCGCCTGTGCGGCGGGCAAGCCTGCGGCCGCGGTGAGGCCGTAGATGAGCGTCGCGTCGACGTAGACGATGCCGCCGGGCGCGAAGGGAATCGAGCCGACCGCCTTGCCGATGGCGAAGGCGAGCAGCAGCCCGGCCAGCCGCGGGTCGCCGCCGACCGCGTAGCAGGCCGCGCCGAGGCAGGCCACGTCGGCGAACCGGTGCACCAGCGCCCACACCGCGACCAGGCCCCCGTCGCGTTTGCCGAGATCGACCGACTCCAGCTGCGCGAGCACGTCGCCGATCTTGTTGGCGCCGTGGCCTGCCGGGCGCCTGCGCAATCGGTTGACCAGGCCGAGCGCCTTGCGCAGCAGCGCCTCCAGCGATCCCGGATTCCGCGAGACGTAGTTGCCGCCCCACACCACCGCGACCACCCCGGCCACCGACAGGATCAACTTGAACGGCCCGATGCTCCCGCCGGACAGCAGCGTGCCGCCGACCCCGAGCAGCGCCAGTCCCGCGGCCGCGACCACGCCGGAGAACACCAGCTGCCAGGACGCGATGATCGGGCTCGCGCCGAAACGCCTGGTCTGTCGATAGGTGAAGGCGGTGGAGAACACCTGACCCGCGGGCAGCGTGACGGACATGGCGGTCGCGCCGTAGACCACCGCGACGGATCTCCGTTGACTCACCGCGACGCCGCCGGCGTTGAGCAGTTGTTTCTGCACCCGCCCGAATCCGCTCATCGACAAGGCCTGCAACCAAATACAGGCGACGACCCAGCCCCAGTGAATGTCGCTGAGTTTGCGCCATGATTCGTGCAGCCGCGGCCACAGATAGACGCCCTCGCCGATCAGCAAGGCCAGCAGGGCGACCCCGAGCACCCACTTGATCCACCAGAATTTGCCGCGACCACCCTCGGCCGCGGGGGACGGCGCAGGTTGTCCTGCGGGTTCCCCATCGGCCGTCACCCGGCCAGCCTAACCAACTCGCGGTTTCGCCGTCTGCGGCGTCGAGGCGGGCTGTTCAGCTCACAGCCGCGTCGGGGCCTTCCTTGGGGTAGGCGAGCAGCGTTTTCCGGCGTCGTCCGCGCAGCTGTACCTCGTCGCCGGTCGCCCACCTGTCCTGCTCGCTTTCCTCGGCGAAATACAACGCGCTGCCGGAGGCCAGGGTGCGGCCGGGCTGATCTTTGGCGAGTTCGGTCAATCGGGACGCCTCGTTCACCGGATCGCCGATCACCGTGTATTCGAAACGATTTGCCGCGCCGATATTTCCGGCGACCGCCAGGCCCGCGGAGACGCCGATGCCGATATCGAGGCCGGGCACCTCCCGCAGCGCCTCGCGCAGTTCGCGGGCCGCGGCCAGCGCGGCCGTCGGCGCGTCGGGCCGGTCCAGCGGCGCGCCGAAGATGGCCAGCGCCGCGTCGCCGACGAACTTGTTGACGAAGCCGTTGTGCCGGTCGATCACGTCGACCACGATCCGGAAGAACTCGTTGAGCAGGCTCACCACCTCGGTCGGCGGCCGCTCGGCGGCGGTGGCGGTGGAGCCGACCATGTCGACGAACAGCACGGCTACGAACCGGGTTTCGCCGCCGAGCTCGGTGCCGTAGTCGAGCGCGCGCTGGGCGACCTCCTCGCCGACGTGCTGGCCGAACAGCTCCTGCAGCTGGCGGCGCTTGGCGGCCTCCTCCATCATCCGGTTGAAACCGACCTGGAGCAGCCCGATCTCGCTGCCGTCGAAGACCTCGACCTGGACGTCGCGCGCGCCCTCCTGCACCCGGTCGATGGCCTGACTGAGCTGGCGCACCGGGTCGGAGATGCTGGAGCCGGTGAGCATGGACAGCGCCAGGGCCTGCAGAATCACCACGCCGCACAGCAGCAGGATCGAGATGGCCAGCGACTGGGCGGAGAACTTCACGTCCGAGGAGATCTGGGTGATGCACAGCAGCACGATCGCGATGGTCGGCGCGAAAGTGCCCATGCCCCAGGTCATCGCCATCCGGGTGCCGACGCCGGGGGTGAGCGTGTGGTCGAAGGTGCCCGCGGTCAAGGCCGCGGCGGCGACCGGGCGCAGAATGCGCTCGCCGAGCATGTAGGTGAAGCCGAACACGATGGTGGCGGCCATGCACAGGGTGACGATGACCGCGCCGGCCAGCTTGGGTTCGTCGGTGATGATCAGCAACGCCAGGATCGCCCCGCCGATCAGCCAGAGCGCCAGGTGCAGAATGGCCTGGCGCAGCGGGGCGTGCAGCGCGGCCATCTGCTCTTGGCGGCTCGGTGGTCCACCGCGCATCTGCCAGCGCATCACCGGGCGCAGCATCAGCGCGGACGCGGCCAGGCTGAGCAGGCCGCCGGTCAGGAAGACCAGGGCCGGGATGAACAGGCCGGTGCCCCGGGCACCGTGGTTCGCGCCCTCCGGGACCGGCAGCCCGTACTGGATGAAGGCCCACACCAGCACCGCGCCGAAGGCATTGGCGAGCAGCATCGATGTCAGGTACAGCGGCCAGCGCGTTCGCATGGTCTGTTTGACCGCTTCCAAGGGCGCCGACACAACCAACAATCTAGCGTTTCGATCATGTGCGCCTGCTCGCGGCGCTGTTCGGACCCTAACGTTCGCGGGGCCCGGCGCGGGCCGATGATGGACACCGCCGCGGGCTGAGGACGGACACCGCCGGGCCGTGCTGGTTATGCTCGGCCAGGTGACGGACCCGAAGCCGACCTCGAAGCGCGACGCCTCATCGACCCGGCCCGCCGCGGCATCGGCTCGGCCCGCCGCGGACTGGGTGCACCCGATCGTCCGGGTGTCGGCCGAGTGGGGGTGGCGACTGCTGATCCTGTTCGCCGTGGTGATCGCCCTGGCCGCGCTGGTGCAGAAGCTGGCGACGGTGGTCATTCCGCTCGCCATCGCCCTGCTCGCCGCCGCGCTGCTCGCGCCGCTGGTCGACTGGATGCAGCGACTAGGCGTGCCGCGCTCGGTCGGGGTGTTCGTCGCGCTGGTCGGCTCGCTCGGGCTGGTCGCCGGGATCATGACGTTCGTCGTCGAGCAGTTCATCGCCGGCGTGCCGCAGCTGTCCGACGAGTTCACCAACAGCATTCACAAGATTCAGGATTGGCTGATCACCGGGCCGCCGCATCTGAGCAACGATCAGATCCGCAATGTCGGTGATCAGATCATCAAGACGATCCAGTCGAATCAGGACCGGGTCACCAGCGGGGCGCTGACCACCGCGACGGTCATCGCCGAGCTGCTCACCGGGACCTTCCTCACCCTGTTCATCCTGATCTTCTTCCTCTACGGCGGCGATCAGATCTGGCACTTCGTCACCCGGATCATCCCGACCGAGCAGCGCGAGCGGGTGCGCGAGGCCGGGCAGCTCGGGTTCGGCACGCTGGTCGGCTTCGTGCGCGCGACGGTCGTGGTCGCGGCGGTGGACGCCATCGGCATCGGCACCGGGCTCGGCATTCTCGGTGTCCCCCTTGCCCTTCCGCTGGCCTCGCTGGTGTTCATCGGCGCGTTCATCCCGATCATCGGCGCGTTCGTGGCCGGGTTCGTCGCGGTGTTCATCGCGCTGGTGACCAAGGGGCTCATCACCTCGCTGATCGTGCTCGGCATCATCATCGCGGTGATGCAGCTGGAAGGCCATGTGCTGCAACCACTGCTGCTCGGCCGGGCGGTGAGCATCCACCCGCTCGCGGTGGTGCTGGCCATCACCTCGGGCGTGGTGCTGGGCGGGATCGCCGGCGGTCTGCTCGCGGTGCCGTTCGTCGCGGTGATGAACACGGCCATCCGGTCGTTGCTCTCCGACAGCCCGGAGGAGCTGTTCGAAGACCTGCAGACCGGCGAGATAGAGCCGGACGATCCGGAGCCGGGCCGCTTCGACGTGGCGGCGCGGCTGGCGAAGGAAGGCACGCCCAGAGCGCGGATCGGGGAGCCGGAATCCGATGACGGCGTGTCGAAAGACTGAGGGCGGCGCCCGATGGCGCGGGCGAGGCTCGCTGACGGGCGCAGCCGATGGGGACTGGGCCGATGAAGAGCGGGGGCCGGGTGACGAGGCGCGGAGCCGATGAAGCACGGGGCTGAGGCGAACTCGGCCGACGTCGCGACCACGCCGCTGTGGCGGGCCGCGCAGGCGCTGCGGCTGGTGACGCTGCTGTACGCGGTGCTGCAACAGGTGGCGTCGGCGCCCTACTACCAGAACCAGCGGTTGAGCTGGGTGCTCATCGCGTTGATGGCGGTGTGGTCGGGCGCCTCGGCGATCATGTTGTCGCAGTGGCGATTCCCCGATGTGCGCCGGGTGCGGGTCTGGGTGGTGTTCGGCGATCACGTCGTGGTGATCGCGTTGATGGCGGCGACCAGGCTGGTCGCCGACTACGGCTGGTATCACGGCCATCAGACGCTGCCGACGACGCTGTGGGCCACCAACGCGGTGATCGGCGCGGCGATCCTGCGCGGGCCGCTCGCGGGGGTGCGTGTCCGGCGCGTTGATCGCGG
>NZ_BAGH01000411.1 GCF_000308715.1 Nocardia tenerifensis NBRC 101015 | reverse complement strand
GTGCGGAGGCCGCCGACTAGCGGGCCGACCCAGCGGACGCCCGCCCCTCATCCGGCCCGCAGACCAGAAGCTCAGGCCGTCGCCCCCGCCGCCCGGCGCCGCTTAGCGCAGCGTCGCCAGTGCCCGCAGCACCGCGTGACCGGCCTCGGGGTCGCCGACCGCGATCCGCGCGCTCCCATCGGGGTACGCCTTGGCCGCGATGCCCGCCCGGCGCAGCGCGGTGGCCACCCCCGGCCCCGGCAGGTAGAGGAAGTTCGCGTGGCTGGGCGGCACGTCGATCCCGCAGCGCCGCAACGCGTCTCGCAGCGCCTCGCGCTGGGTGGTGATCCGCATGGTCCGCGCGGCGAGCTCGGGTTCGGCGGCGTAGGACGCCGATACCGCGGCCACCGCCGCCGAACTCACCCCGAACGGCACCTGCAGCCTGCGCACGCGGGCGATCATCTCCCGCCTGCCGAACGCGTACCCGATGCGCAGCCCCGCCAGTCCGTATGCCTTCGAGAACGTTCGCAGGACAAGCAGATTGGGGTACTTGCCGAGCAGGGCGAGCGGGTCGGTGTACTCGGCGGCCCCGAGGAACTCGACGTAGGCCTCGTCCAGGAGCACCGGCACCCGCGCGGGTACGCCGGACAGGAACGCCCTCAGCTCGCTCGCGGCGACCACCGTGCCCGTCGGGTTGTGCGGACGGCACACCACCACCAGCCCGGTCCGTTTGTCGACGGCTCTGCTCATCGCCCACAGATCCTGGTTGCCCGCGGCGTCCAGCGGCACCGCGACCACCTCGACGCCCGCCATGTCGGCCAGGATCGGGTAGCCGTCGAAGGTCGGCGTCGCGAACACCATGCCCGCCCCCGGCGCGGTCAGCGACTGGATGATCTGCAACGCCACGCCGGTCGCGCCCGAGCCGACCACGACCTGATCGGCGTGCACGCCCAGGTGCCGCGCGATCAGCTCGGGCAGCCGGCGCGGCAGGAACTCCGGGTATCGATTCGCCTGGGCCAGTGCGCTGTTCACCGCGCGGAGCACCGAAGGCAGTGGCGGGAACGGGTTTTCGCTCAGGGCCAGGTCGAAGCGGGGCGTCGCGACGGGGTTGCCGCGCCGCCGCGACGGCGTGGTCTCGTCGAGCAGGCGGACGCTCACCGCGCTGCCCCCCACCGGACGGCCGCGGCGCCGGCGAAGTCGCCCGCGTGCGCGAACGCCGACATCAGCACCACCGAGCCGTTGCGCAGCCGGCCCGCCCGGTTCTCCACGTCCAGGGTCACCGGAATGCCCGCGGCGAACAGGTTTCCGCACATGTCGAAGGTATCGGGGTGCCGCTCGGCGGGCAGCTCGAGCGCGTCGTGCCAGTTGCGCAGGAACAGCCGGTTGGGCTGGTTGGTGACGAAGGTGTCGATGTCGCGGCCCTTCACCCCGATCCGATCGCACACGGCCAGCGCCACCTCGGGGACGAGCCGGTTGCCGCGCGCGAACACCTTGGTGACCTTCGACTCGGTGAAGCTGACGCAGGCCTGCCCCTCGCCCGGCTCCCAGTACTTGCGGTCGCCGTTGGTGGAGAACTCCATGTCCCCGGCGAACTCGGGGTAGGTGCGGCACTCGATGTCGAGGATCGGCGCGCTGTCGTCCTTGACCAGCAGCCCGACCCCGCAGCCGTCGCCGGGCACCGGCGCCTGGGCCAGCTTGCGGATGTCGGGCTGGCGGAACACCGGGCCCGCGCAGTTCTGCGTCGCCGCGATCAGCGCGGTCCGGGCGCCGGTGGTCTGCAAGACCATGCGCGCCATCGACATCATGTGCACGAAGGCCGCGCAGCCGCCGTTGTGCACGTCGTAGACGAAGGCGGGGCGCGCGCCGAGCCGCTTGGCCACCTCGGGGCCGCAGCCGAGCACGGGATTGGTGGGCAGCTGGGTGTGCGTGATCAACACGTCGATCTCCGAGACGAACCGCGCCCCATGGCGTTCGATCAGCGGCGCGACGGCCCGCTCGACCATGTCCACCGCGGTCTCGTCCCGGTGCACATGGTGGCGGGTCCGCGGCGAGCGGAACATCACGTTCTTGGCCATCCGGTCCGAGCGGGAGAACTGGGTGAAGTACTCGGTGCCGACCGGGTCGCCCGGCAGGTAGCTGGCCACATCGACCAGGCTGACCTGGGGGAGGGCGGGAGCGTCGGGATCGGTGGGGATCATGCGGGTGCTCATTTCATCCAGTCGGGCTTGATGGGCAGGCCGTGCGCCGCCCGGTACTCGCAGATCGCCTTGAGGTTGTCCATCTCCAGCTGGTGGCCCGCGGAGAACATGTCCCAGAAGTCGCCGACCCAGACCGGGCGTTCGGCGGGCGCGGTCTCGGGATAGGGGTTCTCGTCGTAGAAGGGGTGCTTGCAGTTGACCCAGAGCACCACGGAGCCGGGCTTGTCGAAGACCGTCTGCGCGTCGACGACCCGCAGCAGGTAGATCATCCACAGGTGCCGCGACTGGTCCCAGGCGCAGTGGTAGTCGACGGTCATGCCGTCGGGGTGGGCGACGGTGCGCGTGAAGATCTTGGTCTCGTCGCCGAGCCGGTCGTAGGCCAGCCAGAGGCCGGGCTCGTCGGCCGGCACGAAGCCGCGCAGGCTGTAGGTCCACTCCTCCAGCGAGCGGGTGTCGGCGAGGTACTCGTACACCTCGCGCGGCGGCGCGGCGATATACGCCTGCACCGGGCAGTATTCGCCGAAGATCTGGTCGTGCGGGTACACCGACCGCAGCATGTCCATGATGATCGGCGTCGTCGCGTCCTTGTCGGAGTTCTCGATGCGCAGGACGCCCGAGGGCAGTCCGTCGGCCGGGATGTCGCTGAGGGCGGGCAGGGGGCGCGCGGGCTCGTCCGTCACCCGGCCACCGCCCTCCATGGAAACGCGAGGCGTTGCGGTCATTTCATCTCCTGGATTGCTCGATGGTGGTCAGGAACGGAAGAAACGGCGGAATCTCGTCCGGGTCGACGTCGATGGAGAGGAACGACGGACCGTCGGTGTGCAGGCAGTCCCGCAGGGCGGGGCCCAGTTCGGCGGGCGCGCGCACCGAGCGGGCGGGCAGGCCGGGGAACATCGCGCCGACGCCGTCGCCGAGGTGGGCGGGGCGGAACCTGTTGAAGCTGTACCGGTTTCGGTAATACAGCTGCTCCCTGGTGACGCACATGGCGTGGGCGTTGTTGTTGAGCACGATGAAGGTGACCGGCAGCGCGTGCTCGATCGCGGTGTGAATCTCCATGCCATGCATGTAGAAAGCGCCGTCGCCGGCGATGACGACCGTGCGCCGCACCCCGCCGGGCCCGTGCCGGCGCGCGAACGCCGAACCGATGCCCGCCCCGAACGCGTACCCCATCCCGCCCATGCCGAGCGCGACGACGAACCGGCCGCCGCGCGGCACGCGCAGGTGATGCACCACGGCCGCACCGGTATTGCCCGCGTCGGCGAAGACGTCGGTCCCCTCGGGCAGTGCCGCGTCGACGCTGTCGACCACGTGCCGATAGCGCAGGCCGGGACCGGCGGCGGCCGGAACGCGCAGGGGCGTAAGGCTTCCAGACCCACGCCGCTCCGAGGAGACTGCGGCGCAGGCGAATTCATCGGCCAGATCGCCCAGCGTGCGCGCGAGGTCGGTGCTGGTGGCATGGGTGGCGGGCAGGAACGGCGGTGCCACACCGACACTCGCTACGAGGCAACCGGCGAGTGGTTCGTCGAGCCCGGTGCGCGCGGTGACCGGCATGGGCGCGCCGACGAGCAGGCACAGCGCCGCCGAGCGCACGGCCGCGACGAGTTCGGGGTGTCCCATGGTCCCCGCGACGCCGCAGAAGGCGGGGTCGGTGTTGTCGTAGGTGTCCTTGGCGTCGGGGGCGACGCCGACCGCGGCGTCCAGCACGGTGGCCAACCGCGCCAGCTCGTCGCGTGCGTCGTCCCGGGCGACCTGATCCCCCGCGATGATCACCACCTTGCCGGTGCGCCGGGCCGTCCGCAGCGCGGCGCGCAGCCGGGTCAGCCCCGCTTCGTCGCGCCGATAGACCTTGTCGGGCAGTCGAATAGAGCGTGTCGTGACCACGGGAGCTTGCTGCACGTCCTTGGGCAGCAGCAGTACCGCGGGCCCGCCGCGCCGGGCCGCGCCGACCGCCCTGGCCAGCTGATCGGGCAGGTCGGCGGCGCTCTCGACGCGGGCGCAGTACCGGCTGATCTCCTCGAACAGGCGGGCAGCGTCGATGGTGCCCGAATGTCCACTGGTGTCCTGGAAGGCGCCGTTGCCCTCCAACGCGGTCGGCGGCTGGCCGATCAGCGCGAGCACCGGCACCCGCGAGGCGTACGATTCGGCAAGTCCCGCAACGAGATTCATCGCGCCTCCGCCGGAGGTCGCAGCCACGACGCCGAGCCCCGCAGTCGATCGGGCGTAGCCGTCGGCCATGGTGGCCGCGGCGAACTCGTGCTTGGCGATCACGCCGGTGACGTCGGCGGACGCGTCGAAAACGGCGTCGTACAGATCCTCGATATTGGCGCCGTCGACGCCGAAGATATGCCGGACGCCGAGGGCCGAGACCGCCTGTACCACATAGTCGACGACCCTGGTCTGCATCGGCACTCCTTCCCGCGGTGACCGCCGGTGCGCTCGGGGCACACGCGAGATTCACGTTCTGCGTACAGGAGTGATACGGGCCGGGCGAGCGGACGGTTCAACGCCGGACCGGCGAACGCGCGAAGCGGCCCCTGTCGATCGGCGGCGAAATGCCGCGTGTGGGCGGGCGACAGGCCGAGGGTTGCGTGTACGTATACATCTACGTATAGTCGTGTCATGCCCAACAAGACGATCTATGTTGCCGATGACGATCTCCCGCTGTTCCAGCGGGCGCAGGAGCTGGTGGGCGGCAATCTCTCCGGGGCGGTGACCACGGCGCTGCGCCGGTTCATCGAGTTGGAGGAGGGTCGGCAAGAAGGGTACGACGAGGTCGTCGTCCGGGTCGGCCACAACGGGGTGCGGCAGGTGCGGTTCTCCGGCGCGCTGCTCTTCGAGACGAACGAGGTCAATGATCATCGGATGGAACACGTCCGGGTGTTCCGCAGCCGCAAGGGCAAATACGTCCTGCACGCCCACTACGCCAGCTGGGACGAGTACCCCCAATCCGCCAACTGGGTCAAGGATCTGACGAACTGGCGGCGCCTGCTCGGCGTCGGCGAGCAGGATTGGGGCGATTTCGTCCTGGAGATCGTCGACTCGGTCGAGGAGCTGAAGGGCAAGCTGCCGGACAAGATGTACGGAAGGGTGGTCGACATCGCGAAACGTCCGCAGATCGAGGATCTCGACATCTAGCCCGATTCAACCAACCTACAGCCGCCCCGGGACACCGGGAGCGGTGTCGATCAGGCATGCGCGCATGCGCATTCGCTCATGTAATTCATCGAAAGGACCGTCATGGTCAACGGCCATCGCGCACCCGCCATCTCGGCGGTGGGCCTGCGTAAATCCTTCGGCGAGCACGTGGTGCTCGACGGCATCGACATCTCCGTTCCCGAGGGCACCGTGTACTCGCTGCTCGGCCCGAACGGCGCGGGCAAGACCACCACCGTGCAGATCCTCACCACGCTCATCCACGCCGACGGCGGCGAGAGCCGGGTCGGCGGCCACGATGTCGAGGCCGAGCGCGACGCGGTGCGCAAGGCGATCGGCGTCACCGGCCAGTTCTCCGCGGTCGACGAGCTGCTCACCGGCCGGGAGAACCTGATCCTGGTGGGCGATCTGCAACACCTGCCGCGGCGCGAAAGCCGAAGGCTGGCAGCCGATCTGCTGGAGCGCTTCGACCTCGTCGAGGCCGCCGACAAGCCGGCGTCCACCTACTCCGGCGGCATGACGCGCCGACTCGATCTGGCCATGACCCTGGTCGGCGACCCACGCATCATCTTCCTCGACGAGCCGACCACCGGCCTGGACCCGCGCAGCCGGCGCGCCATCTGGGATCTCATCCGCGGCCTGGTGAACGACTACAACGTCACCGTGTTCCTGACCACCCAGTACCTGGACGAGGCCGATCAGCTGGCCGACCGCATCGCGGTGCTCGACCAGGGCCGGATCGTCGCCGAGGGCACCGCGGCGGAGCTTAAGCGGCTGGTGCCCGGCGGACACATCCGGCTGCAGTTCGCCGACCGCTCCGCCCTGTTCGCCGCGTCCGCCGCGCTGGGCGTCGACGCGCGGATGACCGACGACGCCGAGGCCGGCGACGAGGAGCTGACCCTCGCGGTGCCGAGCGACGGCAGCGTGAAATCGCTACGGGCGCTGCTGGATCGGCTCGACTACGAGCGCATCGAGGTCGAGGGGCTCGCCGTGCACACGCCCAATCTCGACGACGTCTTCCTCACCCTTACCGGCCAGCCGACCCCCGACAAGGAAACCGTCTCATGAGCACCATGTCCTACGCCCTCGCCGACTCGGCGACGATGCTGCGGCGCAACCTGACCCACGCGAAGCGCTACCCGAGCATGACCTTCGGCATCGTCGTGATGCCGACCGTGCTGCTGCTGATCTTCAAGTTCGTCTTCGGCGGCGCGCTCGAAAAGTCTTCCGGCGGAAACTATATCGACTACCTAGCCCCCGGCATGCTGCTGATGGTGCCCGCCTACATCACGGCGTCGGTGGCGGTGTCCATCGCCACCGACACCTCCAAGGGCATCGTGAACCGCTTCCGCACCATGGGCATCACCCAGTCCTCGATGCTGACCGGGCACGTGCTCGGTGCGCTGCTGCAGGCGCTGGGCGGCATCGTGCTGATGGCCGCGGTCTCGCTGCTCATCGGGTGGCGGCCCGACGCCAATGTGGTCGAGTGGATCGCGACGCTCGGCCTGCTGGCCTTCACCGTCTTCGGGCTGAACTGGCTCGCGGTCGCCCTCGGCCTGCTGTCGTCGAACCCGGAGGGCGCGAGCAACATCGTCTTCCCGATCATCATGCTGCCGTTCCTCGGCAGCGGCCTGGTCAGCACCGACACCATGCCCGCCGGACTGCGCCAGTTCGCCGAGTACCAGCCGTTCACCCCGATCACCGAGACGGTGCGCGGCCTGCTGATGGGCACCGAGATCGGCAACAACGGCCTCCTCGCACTCGCCTGGTGCGCGGCCCTCACTCTCGGCGGGTTCTTCTGGGCGAACTCGATTTTCCGTCGCCGGACGGCCTGAGCACGACCCATGATGGAGGGGGACCGACTCCCCCCGCCGAAGACCGGCGGGGGGATCGGTGGCGTCCTTATCCGATGCCGCGGCGATCAGATCGTTCCGGAGAGCAGTGTCTCGCCGGTCGCGGCCGAG
>NZ_BAGH01000412.1 GCF_000308715.1 Nocardia tenerifensis NBRC 101015 | reverse complement strand
CGGTCACGGTGGCCTTCACCAACGAGCACGAGTGGCACGCGCACGCCACCGCGTGGCCGATCGCCGCGCGGGTCGACGCGGCCACCGCCGCGGTGCTCGGCGCCGACCTGCGTCGCCGCTTCATCCACCCGCTCGTCCGTGAGGAGGGCGGCGCGTACACCGCGTACGCGGGATTCGACGCGACCGCCTCGGCGCTCGTCGCCTACACCGGCGCGGACCCGTGTGACGCGACCCGATGCCGGCAGCTGGGAACCCTGCCCGAGTCCAGGTACTTCCGGCCCGACGAGGACGCGCTGGAGACGGCGCGGCTGATGGTGCTCCAGCGATATCGGCTGGACCCCAAGGACTTTCCATCCGCCGTCGCCCGCGCGCTGGCGGCCCCGCACCGGCCGCCGACCGTCGCGGAGCTGGCCGCGGTCACCGCGGCCGACCTCGCGCACCTCGCCGAGACCAGCTTGTCCGCACAGCAGTGCGCGTCGGTCAGTCACTGAGGCCGACTCCCTACCACCGTCGAAACGAAATCCCATGCCTGACATCAGCATTACGCCGACCCCGGCCTCCGGCACCGATCGCCTGCCCGACCTGCTCGCCGACCGCGCGAAAGACACGCTGCTGCGCAAGCTCGACACGCACCTCGCGCACCCGGCGGACCCGTACCGCGACCAGATGGCGCTCGCCCGCGAGTCGGTGGACCGGCTGCCGGACGGCGACCTGGCGCGCGCGGTGAGCCATCCCCTGTTCAAGAAGTGGTCGGTGTCGGACGGCAAGGCGACCGATATCCAGCCCCTGGACCTGAACCGAATCCTGTTGGCCGCCTTGATAGAGGGCGACGCGGTACCCGATCGCGCCATGGTGGTCCCGCTGGCCGAGGGCGACCTGCGCGGCCCCGGGCTCCGCCATCGGCGCGTCGCCGACGAGCCCTTCACCTCCATCCGCATCACCGGGGACGAGGCGCTGCTGGACGCCGGGCCGAGCCGGCACGGCGTCACCTCGCGCGAACTGCTGCACCAGGGCGTGCGCCCGCTCCCGGACGCCGATCTCGTGCTCGACGCGGGCGATCCGGTGTTCCGCCGCTTCCTCGCGCGCATGAACGCGGTCCCCGGCGTGGGCACCGACGCGCGCCGGGACCTGAAGCCGGTCACCCAGCCGAGCCCGGCCCTGATCGACGCGTATCGGACGGTGCTCACGCTGCTGCGCGAGTGTTGGCCCGAGGCCGCGGCCGAGCTGCTGCGCTACGTGCGCGTCATCGTCCCGTTCGAGAGCGAGCTGCTGCTCGGCTGGGCGACGCCGCTGTTCCAGGGCGCGGTCTTCGTGCGCTCCGCGCCCGACGATCTGCTGTTCACCTTCGAGCGCCTGGTGCACGAGGCCGCGCACCTGCGGCTCTTCGCGATTCAGCACACCGGCAGACTGCACGACGACCCGCCCGACAAGCGGCTCGTCTCCGTGGCCCGCCCCGACCCGAGGCCGGTAATCGGGGTGTTTCACGCGTCTTTCGTGTACGCGCGGCTGTGCGAGGCCTTCGCCAAGGCCATCGACCACGGCATGGACGAGCGCTGGTCAGCCCGGCTCGACACCCTGCTCATGCGCTACCGCGCCCTGTCGCGCACGCTGCACGAGGGTGCGACGCTCACCGCGCTGGGCGAGGACATCCTGGCCCAGCTCGACGCGCGCATCGACGCCCTCTTCGTGCGCTGAAAGTCGCTGGCCGGCACCGTATCCACCTCGCTTCCGATGAAACAGATTGCTATCGCGGCACTTTCATCGCGCCGCGGCGACGACAGCCTCGGTCGCGGCGGGATCGCCCACGGTGATCCGGATACCGGTGGCGCAGTGCTTCACCTGGATGCCCTCGCGCGCGAAACCCACCCGCAACCGATCGAGTTCGGCTGGGGCGCAACCGGATAGGTAGACGAAGTTCGCGGCGCTGGTCGGCACGAGGTAGCCGAGCTCGCGCAGGCCGTCGGTGAGCCGGCCGCACTCGCGGGTGATCGACTCGGTGCGCAACGCCAGCTCGTGCTCGGCGGCGTAGCAGGCGCGGACGCCTGCCTCCGCCAACGCGGTCGTGCCGAAGGGCAACTGCCAGCGCCGGATTCGGGCGATGAGCGGCGCCGCGCCGACCGCGTAGCCGACACGGAGCGCGGCGAGCCCGTATGCCTTGGAGAAGGTGCGCGTCACCACCAGGTTCGGGTGCCGTTCGAGCAGGGTCGCGGTGTCGACCCGCTCGCCGGGCGGCACGAAATCCACGTACGCCTCGTCGAGGACGACGACGACCGACGGGTCGGTGCGCGCGAGAAAGTCCGCGAACGCGTTGTGGCGCAGACGGGTACCCGTCGGATTGTGCGGGCTGCACAGCACCGCGACGGCCGTGCGATGGTCGACGGCGGCCGCGATCGCCGCCAGGTCTTGGTGCCCGTGCGGCGTCAACGGCACCTCGACCACCCGCCCGCCGACGGTGTCGGTGAGCAGCGGATAGCCGTCGAAGGTCGGCGTCGCCATCACGACGCCCGCGCCGGGAGTCACGAACTCCTGCAGAATGTGCATGATCACGCCGGTCGCGCCCGCGCCGACCACCACCCGGTCCGGTGGGTAGCCGAGCCGCCGCGCGATGAGCTCGGGCAGCCTGCGCGGCAGGAACTCCGGGTAGCGGTTCGCGCCGGCCAGCGCGTCGGACAGCGCCGCCCGCACCGAAGGCAAAGGCCCGTAAGGGTTCTCGTTGAGCGAGAGCCGGAGACCGAGGCGCGCGGTCGGCTCGGTCAACCCGCGCGCCCGCCCCAGCGCACCGCGGCGGCCGCCGCGAAGTCTCCGGCGTGCGCGAAGCCCGCGAACATGACCAACGACCCGGCGGGCACCCGCCCCGCCCGCACCGCCTGGTCGAAGGTGACGGGCATGCCCGCCGCGAAGAGGTTGCCGCACTCGTCGAACGTGTCGGGGTGCCGCTCCACCGGGATCTGTAGCGCGTCACGCCAATTGCGGAGGAACGCCCGGTTCGGCTGGTTGGTGATCAGCACGTCCACCTCGTCGGACCGCACGCCGATCCGGCCGCAGACCGCGTGGGCCGCCTCCGGCACGATGCGATTGCCGCGGGCGAGGACCTTCGCGATCTTCGACTCGGTGAAGCCGACGTACATCTGCCCGGGACCCGCCTCCCAGTACTTGCGCGGCGGCTCGGCGACCCCCGTCATCTGCCCGGCGAACTCCGGCAGATGCCGGGCCTCGATACCGAGAATCGGTGAGTCGCCGGACTTCACGAGCAATCCGGCGCCCGCGCCGTCACCGGGGATGGCGGCCTGCGGCTTGCCCCGCACCTGCTCCTGGGTGAAGATCTGGCCCGCCGCGTTCTGCACGGTCAGGATGAGCGCGGCGCGCGCCTCGCCGCCGAGCAGCAGTTGCCTGGCGATCTT
The DNA here is from genome assembly GCF_000308715.1 of Nocardia tenerifensis NBRC 101015. GTDB lineage: Bacteria > Actinomycetota > Actinomycetes > Mycobacteriales > Mycobacteriaceae > Nocardia > Nocardia tenerifensis. Next base: position 7,529 of record NZ_BAGH01000412.1, on the reverse strand, counting down.
CATGGCGTAGACGAATGCCGCGCACCCGCCGTTGTGCAGGTCGATGAGCCACTCCGGGGCGATGCCGAGCCGGGCCGCGATCTCCCCGCCGTTGCCGACGATGGGCGTCTCCGGCAACTGGGTGTGCGCGATGAGAATGTCTATCTCGTCGAGGAATTCGCGGCCGCGGCGCTCGAGCATCGGCGCGATCGCCTGCTCGGCCATGTCGGCGGGGGTCTCGCCGGGCGCGATGTGGTGGCGCGCGGGCGGCGACTTGAACATGGCGTTCGAGACGGTGTCCGCCGGATCGGCGTAGCGGGCGAAATAGTCTGCGGTGACCCGGTTCTTGGGCAGGTAGCTGGAGACGTCGACCAAGCTGACGGTGTCGGTCGCGGCACCCATCAGCTCATCCACCCCGGCTTGATCGGCTCGCCCTTGACGTGGCGGTGCTCGCAGATCGCCTTCAGATTGCGCAGTTCCAGCAGATGCCCCGCGTAGAAGAGGTTCCAGAAGTCGCCGACCCAGACCGGCCGCTCCGGCGGCGCGGTCTCCGGGTAGCCGTTCTCGTCGTAGAACGGATGGTGGCAATTGGTCCACAGCACCACCGAGCCCGGCTTGTTCAACGCCGTCTGCGCGTCGAAGACCCGCATGAGGTAGATCATCCAGAGGTGATCGGGCTGATCCCAGGCGCAGTGGTAGTCGACGGTGCGGGCCGCGGCGTTGGCGACGGTGCGGGTGTAGATGCGGGTGTGCTCGCCGATGCGGTCGTCGGACACCCAGAGATCGGGCTGGTCCGTGCGCTCGAAACCGCGCATGCTGTAGGTCCATTCGCACAGGCTGCGGGTGTCGGCGAGGTACTCGAACACCTCGTCCGGCGGCGCCGCGATGTACTCGTTGACGGTGCAGAACTGTCCGTAGACTTCGTCGTGCGGGTACACGGCGCGGGTCATGTCCAAGACCATCGGCATGGCCTCCTTGAAGCTGATGTTCTCGACCCGGTACACACCGGGCACGTCGAGCTCGGGAACCTCGAGGGGCTCGGCCGTGGACGCGGCTGGTTCGGTCATGCGGTGAGCTCCTTCAAGAAGGGGGCGAACGGCGGGACTTCGTCTGGGTCACACAGGATTTCGAGGAAAACGGGGCCGGTCGCGGCGCGGGTCTCGTCGAGTGCGGCCACGAGTCGCTCGCGAGTATCGGTGGAGTAGGCCGGTAGGCGCGGAAACATCGCGGCCACCGCGGCGCCGATGCGCGCGGGCCCGAACCTATTGTAGGTGTAATCGCCGGAGTAGTAGAGCTGTTCACGCGTCACGCACATGGCGTGCGCGTTGTTGTTGAAGACCACGAACGTCACCGGCGCGTGCTGCTCGATGGCGGTGTGCACCTCATGCCCGTGCATGAAATACGCGCCGTCCCCGGCGATGACGAACGTCCGGCGCCCGCGGCCGAGCGCGCTGCCGATGCCTGCCCCGAACGCGTACCCCATGCCGCCCATGCCCAACGCGATGACGGAGCGTCCGCCGGCCGGAACCGTCAGGTAATGCACCGCGGCCGCGCCCGTATTGCCGGCGTCGACCACCACATCCGTGCCCGGTGTCAGGCTCGCGCTGATCGCCTCCACCGCGTCGCGGTAGCGCACTCCCGGACCCGACGTCGGCGGAACACGCAGCGCCGGAGCGGAATCGAGTCGCTCCCAGCCAGGCGGATCCCCCACCTCACCGGCCGCCGCCAGCTCCAGCAGCCACGGCCCGAGCGGGCCGCGCAACGAGACGTGCGTGCGCACGAACGCCGGATCCGCGCCCACATGTAGCACGTGGGGGCAATTCCTCAGGGCCCCTTCGAGACCGGTGCGGGCGAGCACCGGCATCGGGGTGCCGACCAGCACGCAGAGGGCGGCGGCGTCGATCAGCTCGGCCACCCGCGGGTGCCCCATGGTGCCGGCGATGCCCGCGAACAGCGGATGGTCGTTCGGGAAGGCGTCTTTGGCGTCCGGCGTCACCGCCACCGCCGCGCGCAAAGCCTTTGCCGCCGCGAGCAATTCGGCTCTCGCGTCGGCGCGCGACACCTCCGGGCCCGCGATGATCACCGTGCACCCGTCCCTCGCGGCGGAGGCGACGAGCGCGAGCGCCGCCTCGCGCGCGGCCGGTTCGCTACGCTCGTGAGTCCGATCGGTACGCGGCACCGCATCGTCGTCGGGCACCGGTTGCGTTTGAATATCCTTGGGCAGCAACAACACCGCCGGTCCACCCGCCATCGCGGCGTCGATCGCCTGCCGCACGGCCGCCGTGACATCCCCGGCCCGCGTCAGCTTGACACAGCACCGCGCGACAGCGCCGAACAACCGCTGCGCGTCGATGCGTCCCGCGCCACCGGCCGTGTCCTGAAATGCCCCGCGCCCCTCCAGGGTGAGCGGCGGCTGCCCGACCAGGGCCAGCACCGGAACGCGTGAGTCGAACGATTCACCCAGCGCGGCAACGAGATTCAAGGCGCCGCCGCCGGACGTGGCGGCGACGACACCGAGCCGGTTGGTGGTGCGCGCGTAGCCGTCGGCCATCGTCGCGGCCCCGAACTCGTGCTTGGCGACGATCCCGGTGATCGGCACGGCGCTGCGCTGCAACGCGTCGTACAGGTCTTCGATATTCGCGCCGCCGACGCCGAAGACGTGATCGGTGTGCTCGGCGACGAGGTCGACGATGCGGTCGGCCACGGACTTCGGTCGCTCGGCCGAGGTCTTGGTCGCCGTTTCCCGAACACATGGGGTCCGATTCATCGTCCACAATGTATCTGGGACGACAGTCGGCCAGCAAGGTGATGCGCATCACAAGCGGTAAGGAAACCGGTTGGTGCGCAACAACTTTGATCGACCGACCAGTTCTTGGTCCGGTGCCCGAATCAGTTGTGCGCCGCTGTGGCGCCGGCACAATGCCGCCGCCTCGACGAGGACTCCCGCCGAGTCGCGGCCGATCAGCCGATCACGGAGTTCATGATGGTGCCCGCACTGGTGGCGACCGCGCCGCCGGCCATCGCGCTGGCGATCATCTTGGGTGATTCCAAACCGCCGCCGTTCCACTTCTCCCACGCGAATCGTCCACCGCCGTAGGTGATCGCGGTGATGCCGGACAATTGGACCAGCCAGGTGAAGTAGCGGCCGATTTGCAGCAATTTGTCCGCCATGGGCGGGGCCTCCGGTGCCGGATTGCCGACCTCCGCGAGAACGGTGTCGTGTAGCGCGGCGAGAATCATGCTCACGTTCGTGCTCCTTTTCGCAGACTGAGGTGGATCAGGACACGAGCAATGGCGACGTATCGCTGCTGGCTCGGAAAAACTTGTGACCTGCGCAATTGAACCCCATCAAGATCACGAATGGGAAGCGACACACCATTTTGTCGACACACCGAGACCTGAACACTCGCCCAGATCAACCGGTCGCCGACACCGTCGCCGGCGACGCCCGCGAGCAGGTTCACCCCGAAACAGGACCCGGCCCCGGAAAACCACCGTTATCCGATCGAACCGCCGCATGCCGGGCGTTCGCTGGAATATCCTTGCCGGGCACGTTTCGCAGGAGAAAGTCGCCAGCCGTGGGCGACTCGGCGGTCACCGGGCCCGACGCTTCCGTGACCGCCTAGGAGGGAATCACCATGCCGGACAGCCGTTCACAGTCCACCGCCGCCTTACCGACCAGGATCGACACGAGCGTCGCGCACGAGGCGCGAGTGTACGACTATTGGCTCGGCGGAAAGGACAACTACCCGGCCGATCGCGCCCTCGCCGACGCCATCGCCACGCATATCCCCGCCATCCGCACCATGGCCCGCGCCAATCGCGCGTTCCTCGGCCGTGCGGTGCGGTACCTGACCGCCGAGGCGGGGATCGACCAGTTCCTCGACATCGGCACCGGCATACCGACCGCGGGCAACACCCACGAGGTGGCCCAGCGTCTGAATCCGGCGGCGCGCGTGGTCTACGTCGACAACGATCCCATCGTGCTCGCGCACGCCCGCGCCCTGATGTCGAGCAAGCCGCAGGGCAAGACCAGCTTCATCCACGCCGACCTGCACGACCCGGGCGCCATCCTGCGCGACCAGGCCCTCGGCGCCACCCTGGACCTCACCCAGCCGATCGCCATCATGCTCGTCGCGATCATGATGTACTTCCGCGACGAGGACGACCCGCACGGCATCATCGCGAACCTGCTCGACGTGGTGCCCTCCGGCAGCTACCTGGTGATCACCCACCCCACCGCCGACTTCGACGAGCGCGCCATGGCGCGGGTGGTCGCCTCCGCCGAGCAGGCGGGCATCACCTTCCATCCCCGCAGCCGCGCCGAGACCGAGTCGCTGTTCGCGGGCACCGAGATCGTCGAGCCGGGCGTGGTCCCGGTGGTCACGTGGCGGCCCGACGGCGAGGCCGCCGATCCCGAATCCGCTTGGTACTGGGCGGGTATCGGCCGCAAACCCTAGGCCGTGAGCTAGTCGGCGACCCGCACGACGACCTTGCCGAAGTTGCGGCCCTCGAGCATGCCGATGAAGGCCTCGGGGGCGTGCTCGAGCCCCTCGGTGACGTCCTGGAGGTAGCGCACGCGGCCGTCGGCGACCCACTCGGTCATGTCGCGCAGGAAGTCGGGGAAGACCTCCTCGACGAACTCGGTCTGGATGAAGCCGCGGATGGTGAGGCTCTTGATCAGGATGCGCGAGTAAAAGGCGGGCAGGTTGTCGGGTCCGTCCGGGCGGCCCGCCGCGTTGTAGTTGGCGATGAGGCCGCACACCGGGACCCGCGCATAGGTGTTGAGCAGCGGATACACCGCCTCGGCGACCGGGCCCGCGACATTCTCGAAGTAGACGTCGATGCCGTCGGGCACCGCGGCCTTCAGCTGCTCGGCGAAGTCGGCCGCGCGGTGGTCGATCGCGGCGTCGAAGCCGAACTCGTCGAGCAGGTACGCGCACTTCTTCGGCCCGCCCGCGATGCCGACCGCGCGGGCGCCCTTGATCTTGGCGATCTGGCCGACCGCCGAGCCGACCGGTCCGGTGGCGGCGGCGACCACGACGGTCTCCCCCGCCTTCGGCTGACCGATCTTCAGCAGGCCGGAGTACGCGGTGAAGCCCGGCATGCCCAGCACGCCGAGCGCGGTGGACACCGGCGCCGCGCCGGGATCGAGCTTGCGCAGGCCGGACGCGTCGGCGACGTCGTGCGTCTGCCAGCCCGAATAGGCAAGCGCCACATCGCCTTTCGCGAAGCCGGGGGCGCGCGACTCGAGCACCTCGCCGACGGTGCCGCCGACCATCACCGCGCCGACCTCGACCGGTTTCGCATAGGACTTCGCGGTACTCATCCGGCCCCGCATGTACGGATCGAGCGACAGATACAATGTCCTGAGCAGCACTTGCCCGTCCTCGAGTGGCGGCAGTTCTGCGGTCTCGGTGCGAAAGTTCGCCGCGGTCGGCGCGCCCTCCGGGCGGGAAGCAAGCACGATTCTCGTCGTCTCGACCATGGTTGCGAGCTTAGCCCGGCTAACGGTGAAGGTGGGGCGACCGATAGCCCCGGTGTCGAAATTCCATCCTGTCTCGTCGACCAACAGCAGAGGGAGTTCTCTTGACACGCCTACGTAGCACCCGAATCGCATTGACCATGACCACCGCCGCGGCGGCGGCCCTGCTGACCGCGGGAACCGCGACCGCGCGCCCGATCGGCCCCTTCGACGTCGGCGGGGCCATCGAAGTCGAGTACGACCAGGCCGGGGGCGGCGCCTTCTTCGGCGACCCGGTCATTCCCGAGTCGGACGTGGGGCGCGGCGGCAGATATCAGGCCTTCGAACGCAACGCCTCGATCTACTGGCATCCGGCCACCGGAGCCAACGAGATCGGCGGCGCGATCCGCGACAAATGGGGTGACTTCGGCTACGAGAACGGACTGCTCGGCTTCCCCGTGACCAGGGAGGAGTCGACGCCGTCGAAGCCCGGCCGCTACAACCACTTCCAGGGCGGATCGATCTACTGGTCGGTCGGCACCGCCGCGCATCAGGTCGGCGGGGCGATCCGCGAGAAGTGGGGCTCCTACGGCTGGGAGAACAGCCCACTCGGCTTCCCGATCACCGACGAGGCGCCCGCCAAGAACAACGGCCGCTACAACCTCTTCGACGGCGGAGCCATCTACTGGTCCGGCTTCACCGGGGCGCACGTCGTGTGGGGCGCCATCCGCACGAGCTGGGAGGCCAGGGCCGGCGTCGACGGCGGGTACGGATACCCGACCAGCGACGAGTACGACTTCGAGGGCGGCAAGGCGCAGGACTTCCAGGGCGGCCGAATCACCTGGCGGCCCTGAGCCGTCCTGCTGAAACGGCGGAGCCCGTCCCGCGCAACGGGCGGGGCCGTCCCGCTGATCCGACGGACCGGGCCGCGTGCGCGTCGGTCCGGGAGGCGTGCCATCATCGCCTACCAACGCTCCGCCCCGTCTCGTCACACCTGACCTAGGAGTCTCACTTGGCCCGTCTTCGTCCCCTCCGTCCGTCCGGCTCCGCAGCGCTGGCCTCGACCGCCGTCGCGCTCGCGACCCTGCTGACCGCGGGTGTCGCGACCGCGCGACCGATCGGCCCGTTCGATGTGGGCGGGGCGATCGAGGCCGAGTACGACCAGGCGGGCGGCGGCGGGGCCCTCGGCGACCCGACCACCCCGGAGTCGGACGCCGCGGGCGGCGGCAAATTCCAGGATTTCGCGCGCAACGCCACGATCTACTGGCACCCCGACACCGGCGCGCACCAGGTCGGCGGCCCGATCCTGGACAAGTGGCGCGCCCTGGGCGCGGAGACCGGCGGCCTGCGCTACCCGGTCACCCGCGAGGAGGCGACCCCGGTGAAACCGGGGCGTTTCAACCAGTTCCAGGGCGGGTCGATCTACTGGTCGGTGGGCACGGCCGCGCACCAGGTCGGCGGCGTCATCCGCGACAAGTGGTACGCCCTCGGCGCCGAGAACAGCCCGCTCGGCTTCCCGATCACCGACGAGGCCCCCGCCAAGAACAACGGCCGCTACAACCTCTTCAACGACGGCTCCATCTACTGGTCGAAAGCCACTGGCGCGCACGCCGTTTGGGGCTCCATCCGCACCAGCTGGGAGGCCAGGGCAGGCGCCGACGGCCCCTACGGCTACCCGACCAGCGACGAGTACGACTACGAGAACGGCAAGGCCCAAGACTTCCAGGGCGGCCGAATCACCTGGCGACCCTGAGCAATTGGACCAAGCGGCCCGCGTCCTACGACGCGGGCCGTTGCCGTGCGACGCGGGCCGTAGTCACCCGACCCGGGCCGCAGTCGCGCGACCGGGCCGCAGTCGCGCGACCCGGGCTGTGGTCACGCGGCGCGTGCCGCAGTCACGCGACCGAGCTGTAAACACGCGGCGCGCACCGTAGTTGTGTGACCCCGGGCTTTGGTCATGTGACCCGGACTGTGGTCGCGCGACCCGGGGCCGTAGTCATGCGGCGCGGGCCGGTCGTGCGAGCCGGGCTGTGGTCACGCGACCCGAACTGTGGTCATGCGGCGCGCCGTAGCCGCGCGACCCAGG
>NZ_BAGH01000413.1 GCF_000308715.1 Nocardia tenerifensis NBRC 101015 | reverse complement strand
CCGCGTCCAGCACCGGCTCCTCCGGCAGCATGGCGGCGCCGCGCGGGACGGTGTCCCCGATCCACCGCCAGGACATGTAAACGTCGCCCGCGTCCGCCATGCGCACGACGACGGTCGGCTGATCCTCGGTCATACCGTCAGCACCCGGCTGTCGCGAATGACGCGGCCGTAGCGTTGCTCGGCGGCGGCGATGAAGGGGGCCAGCGCGATTCGGCCCTCGGCGGCGAGGGCGAGCCGGGGCGGCGGTGAAACGGGCAGGCCCGCGCTCGCGGCGACCCCGGCCAGCGCCGCGCCGAGCTGGAGCGCGGCCGAACCCGGATGCTCGGCGAGATCCTCGGGAGGATCGAGGATTTCGAGCGGTAGCCGGGCGGCGCGGCCAGTCTCGGATCGGTCTATGTTCAAAGTCGTTCCGGCACATTGTGTCTCGATGAGGTCCGCGATGAGCAGTCCGTTGCCGGACAGATAAGCGAGGCGGAAGGCCAATCGCATGGCGGGGTCGGCGATCTGGCGGTTCCACTGGTCGCGCTGGTTGCCGTTGGGCAGGGTGTAGCGCACCGCGTCGATGGCGAGCGCGGCGGGGACGGCGAGATCGACGGCCTGGGCGAGCAGCTCGGGAGAGTCCGCGACGGCGGTCTCCCACAGCGACGCGTGCCAGAAATCGAGCTGGGCACAGCGCAATCCGAGGCCGCGCTCGGCGTACGCGTCGAACGCCTCGGCGAGCAATTCCTCGCACTCGGCGTGCCTGCCGCTCTTGAACGCCACGGTGGACAGGCGCATCCGCAGGTCGGCGGCGTCGAGCACCGCGCCGGAGGCGACGAAGTACGCCAGGCCGCGGCCGTAGAGCTCCTGCGCCAGCGCGAGGTCGTCGCGCCCCTCCGCGAGGAAAGCCATTGTCTTGAGCCCGATCCCGGCCCGGTGGCCGAGCCCGGCCTGTTCGAAGTACCGCTGGCTCGCCGCCAGCGGCTCGCCCGCCTCGTCGTAGCGATCGAGCCGAACCAGCATGATGGCGAGGTTCTGCTGGGTCTCGGCGACGGCATTGCGGTCGCCCGCCGCCTCGAACGCGGCGAGCGCCTGCCGCGCGAAGTCGACGGCGAGGTCGCGCCGGCCCGTCTCGAAGTACGTGGCGGCCAGGTTCATCAGCGGATGCCCGGCCAGTTGCGGCGCGAAACGTCGCGCCGCGTCGAGGGATTCGGCGGCGAGCTCGGCGGCGTACGCCCAGTGCTGGCGGTGCAGGGCGACGGCGGTCAGCGACAGCAGGCAGGCGACGCGCAGCACGCCCTGATCGGTGCTGTCGGCGAGCAGCTCGCGCGCCTGCTCCAGCGCGGCCTGCGCCTCGTCCAGTTCGCCGAGATGCTGCAGTGCCTGGGACATGTTGACCAGCGCGTTGGGCCGCAGTCGAGGCGCATGCGCGGGCATGGCGGCGAGCGCCTCGCGGTAGAGACTCAGCGATCTGGCGTGGTCGCCGAGTTCGTCGGCCATGCTCGCGGCGTTGACGATGGCGCCGATGCGGACCTCGCCGGTGGTCGCGCGGGCGGCGTCCTCGAAGATGCGCAGTGCTCCGGCGATATCCCCGCGCGTGTACGCGTCCCCGCCCGCGACGAGGAGGTCGCGGCCGTCATCCGGTGTCGGGTCGGCCATGTCAGAAGTCCGAATCCGCTGCGGCGGCGTCGATCTCGGCCAGCAGCGGGGCGTCCGCGGAGTCGTCGGCCGGGTCGCTCGCGCGACGCAGGCGCCGGGCGGCGAGGTCGCGCACCCGCTGCCGGACCTCGGGACCACCGAGCCCGTCGTCCGCCACGCCCACGCCCGGTACGTAGATGGCGACGTGCACAGCGGATTCCGCGCCGTCAGGCGCGGGCGCCTCGGCGCACCACGCGTCCCCGGCCAGTGTCAGCGCCACGTCGGCGGAGTCAGCGGCAGTGCGGATCAGCGCGTGTGGCCGTAGGTGGGGTGGGAAGTGGGCCTGCGGCGAGGCGACCGCGCGCACCGAAATCGTGGTGATCCCGTTGTGCCGCAGCACCTCCCACGAGACCGCCTGCTCCGAAGCGTCGAGCAGCCTGGGCGGGCAGCGCCGCCAGTCCCAGCCGCCGACGCCCCTGGCGAGCACCATGGCGTCGTGCGGCGCTGTCGTCGCCGGACCCGCCGCGAGGGCGTAGTCCTCCGCGCGACCGTGGGCCTGCGGCACTCGGTCAGACTCCAGTTCGGCGAGGTCGAAAGCCTCGTCCGCGCCGTCGAGGAGCATCTCGCACGCCTCGGCCAGGGCCGCGATATCGTCGAGCAACAGCCGCTCGTCCAGCGGCGCGATGCCGTCCAGCACCGACGCGGGCCACCAGCGCGCCGCCCAGTGCGCGTACCCGAGTCGTCTTGCGCTCGTGACGAGTTCGGGCAGGCCGGGCGCGGCGGTCAGCTCGGCGGTCGCGCCCGCGTCGACCGCCAGCGCGACCTCCTCGCCGAACACCGCCCAGAGCCAGTCCTGGGCGAGCGGCACGTCGTCGAGCACGGCGGCGGGCAGCGCCTGCCCGGCGAGCAGACTCCACGTCAGGTGCCCGCCCGCCGCCTCGAGGACGAGCACGTCGATCTCCGCGGCCGCGTCGAGGACGGTCGGCGCGCCGTCGGGCGCGACGATCACAAGGCCGTCGGCCGCGCGCCGGATTCGCACGGTCTGGTTCATCAGCTCGCCCTCGATTCCGTCGAATCCGCTTGGGCCGCGGCCACGCTCAGTGCCTGTTTGACCCGCGTCCGGTGATCGAGGATGACCGAGCGCGCCACGCCGTCGAGCAGATCCCACAGCTCGTCCGGGTCGTACACCGCGAACTCGCGCACATCGCGACCGTGCAGGCGCACCCACAGCCGGCGCAGATACGGTCGCCACGGCGTGGACAGCTCGGCGGCGATGGCGGCGAGCGGGCCGGTCGGCGGTGACTCGGTATCGGCGCGCACCACCAGCCTGCGCGCCTGCAGGACGTAGGCCTCACGCTGCCAGCGCCCGTTCACGACTCGATGCGCGGTCGTGTCCTCCGGACCCGTCGCTGGCGAACGCGACGCACCCCGGCCCTGTGTCGCAGTCCCATCCTGCGCCGCCGGTGGCTGGATCGCCAAAGGCATCCGGCCGGACTTCGACACACTGCCGAGGCCGGTACGCACGCCGATCGGCGCGAGCCCGTTCGCCAGCGCCACACCCGCCGTCGCCGCCACCCGGAGCGTCTCGTCCAAAAGTGCCCACGGCGAACAGCTCCGGGCGATCTCGGTGGTCACCAACTCCGGAATGGGCGGCAGCTCGGCGCGTTCGCTGGAGACCTGTAGCGCCGTGAACACCCGCTCGTACACGGTGCGATCGAACGGCAACCCCAGCGTCGACTTCGAGGCCGACGTGCCGACGGCGGGCGGCTGCGGCAGGGCATGCGTCGTCAGCCCGAGTTCCGCTGCGGACCAATTGGATTCGGCGAGCCAGAGACGAATTCCCGCGTGGGTTCCCGCCCGCGCGTCGACCAAGCGGTCCAGCGTCGACTGTCCGTTGTCGCGCCGGTCCTCCAGTCGCGCGGCGGCGCAGGCGTCGAGCAGTTCGGCCAGCGCGCAGGTGTGGTCCGCGCCGACCGGACCGGTCAGCGGACGGCGTCGCCAGGCGACCTCCACCAGCCCCGCGAGCTCCGAAGTGCGTTCGGCGACATACTCCTTCAGCGCCTGGGTGGTGCGTCCCGCCGCGTACTCGTGCACGTCACGCAGCGTCGCCTCCGCAATCGCCCTGTCCCGCAACGGGTCCGGCGGCCCGGACGCCGTGGCGAGTTCGAAACAGCGCTGGAAGTACAGATCCTGCGGGTGCCCCTCGGTGATCCGCAGCGCCCGCCGCACCTGCTTGAGCACCGTGAACCAGGCTGCGGTCGCGCGCAGCACGTCCGCCGCGGCGTGCACCCTGGCGGCCAGCAGCACCGCGCCGTCGGCCGTCACGATCGGACCCGCGCACGCCGGATGCTGCACCGGCCGGATCACCAGCGGATCGAGGATCAGCTTCACCGTGCGGCGCAGTGGCCCGCCGTGCGGACCGCTGAGCGGTTCGACGCCGTCGAGCTCGCGCCACACCTCATCGAGCACCATGGCGCGCGGTCGTCGCATTCGACCAGGTTAACGGACTTTTGTCCGATTCGACCCCGGCAAAACCTGGGATCGGTAGGGCGCGAACCGTTCCTACCTTTCTCGTATCGGCCCAGACACCGCGGCCGAACGAACACAGGAGAAGCCATGAACACCAAGTCCGTCACCGCCGCCCTTGTCGCCTCCGCCGCCGCTGCCGCCCTCTTCGTCACCGGGTGCAGCGACAACGCCGGCGGTTCCCCGGCCAAGTCCTCGGCCGCCCCCGCCCCGCAGGCCACGCCGGCCCCGCAGGCGTCGGGCAAGTCCACCGCCTCGGTCGACGGCAAGGCCTTCGACGCGGCGTTCACCACCACCTGCGCCAAGCAGGGCGGCACCCTGGCCCTCGCGCTGACCGACGCCGCCAACGCGACCTACGGCAACCTCTCGGTGAGCGCCACCATCACCGGCGCCGACACCGTGCAGGCGGTGGGCATCGCGGGCAGCAAGGGCGGCGACGGCGGCCAGCCGTACGCCATCGGCTTCGGCAACGGGATGCCCGGCGGCTCGGCCACGCTCACCAAGGACGGCAACACCTACAAGGTCACCGGCGAGGGTGTCAGCGCCGACCTGACCAACCCGCTGGCCGGACCCAAGACCTCGAAATTCGACGTCACCTTCGCCTGCTCGACCGTCGTCGGCTGAGCGTGTCCCCGGCCCGCCCGAGCCGACTCGGGCGGGCCGACAACAACTTTGGAACAAGCCCGAGGAACATCATGAAATCTCTCCGCTGGATCGCCGTCGGAGTCGCGGCGCTCGCCGTCGCCTACTACCTCTTCCACGGCCTCACCTACGTCGGGGCCGACGAGTTCGAGCCCGCCGGCATGGGCTGGCTCGGCTGGCAGATGGTCCTGCCGATCATCGCGCTCACCCTCGTCCCGATGGTCTTCGCGTTCACCGGCGAGGGCATTCTCGCCGCCTTCACCGGCCGCAACAGCGCGGCGTTCCGCGACGGCCTGGTCGGGCTCGGCACCATCAGGTCGTTCGCGCAGACCGGGCTGACCGTCAACGACCAGCCGCAGGTACGCATCGAGTTCAGCGTCGAAGGCGTCGACGGGAAGACCTTCGCCTCGACCGCGAAAATGATCGTGCCGCTCACCGAGCTGGCGCTGCTGCAACCCGGCGTCGTGCTCCCGGTGCGCTACCTGCCGGACCGGACCGACCGCGTCGAGGTCGACCTGTCCGGCGACGCGTCCATGGCGCAGCGGGCGATGAACGAGTCGATGATCCGCAAGGGCATCACGACCAGGCACAAGCTCGACATCGCCGAGCGCGGCATCGCCACTCAGGCGGTGGTGCAGTCGCTCTCGGTGCCCGGCGAGATCCGCGACGGCCACTCCAAGATCGAGCTCGGCCTGGCCGTCACCCGCCCCGACGGGTCGACCTTCACCACCCGCGTCGAGAAATTCCTCGCACCGAGCTGCGTCGGCCAGGTACAGGTCGGCCGCATCCTGCGGGTGCACTACCTGCCGGAGAACGAGCACGAGGTCGTCATCGCCCTTGCGGTGAATGCCTAGCCCCCACCGAATGCCGTGACTTTTCCCCTCGGGGTAAGTCGCGGCTTTCGTGCGTGGCGCATCGCCTGAGGGCGTCCTAATTGTCCGGTTGTTCATCTCGCTGTCGTTTCCCTATTGTCCGAATCGCTTACCGTTCCGCCCGTGCGCCTGACTCCACTCGCCCTGTTCGTGAAGCACGACGGCCAATCCGCCCGTGCCGCTGTCACCTGCGAATACAAATGCGGGAACGCCTGTTTCCACGAGGTGCCGAACACCTCGGGCGGGGCGTACTTCGGCGATATCGTCAGTTCCCTGAACCGGCGCGGCCTGCTCAAGGGCGGCGCGGCGGCGGTGCTCGCGGTCGGCGCGGGCAGTGCGCTCGCGGCCTGCGGCGACGATGCGCGCAACGCCGGTTCGGCTACCCCGTCGCCGAATGGCCCGCCCGGCACCGGGACCGAGTTCGGCGCGGTCGCGCCGAACAAAGAGGACGCGATCGTGATTCCGGACGGCTACGACCAGTCCGTGGTGATCCGCTGGGGCGACCCGCTTTTCGCCGACGCGCCCGCCTTCGACTTCGACAAGCAGTCCGCCGCCGCGCAGGCGAAGCAGTTCGGGTACAACAACGATTTCGCCGCGCTGCTGCCGATCGAGGGCCAGGCCAACGCGTACCTGCTGGTCGTCAACCACGAATACACCACGGGTCCGCACATGTTCCGCGGCTACGACAAGGAAGCGCCGACCGACGAGCAGAACGCGATCACCCAGGCCGCGCACGGCCTGTCCGTCGTCGAGGTGCATGGCGAAGCGGGCACGGGCAAGCTGACCTCCGCCTTCGGGAAGTACAACCGCCGCATCACCGCGACCACCGAGTTCAAGCTCACCGGGCCCGCCGCGGGCAGCGACTTTCTGAAGACCAGCGCAGATCCGACGGGTACGAAAGTGCTCGGCACCATAGCCAACTGCTCCGGAGGCGTAACGCCCTGGGGCACGGTGCTTTCCGGTGAAGAGAACTTCAACGGCTACTTCGCCAACAGCGACAAGGTCACCGAACCCGCCGCGGCGGCGCGGCTCAAGCGGTACGGCTTCACCCCCGGCAAGACGCCCAACCGGTGGGAGCGCACCGACAAGCGATTCGATCTGGCGCAGGAACCCAACGAGGCCAACCGATTCGGCTACGTGGTCGAGGTCGACCCGTGGGATCCCGCCTCGACGCCGATCAAGCACACCGCGATGGGCAGGCTCAAGCACGAGGGCGCGACCATCTACGTCACCAAGGGCGGCGACGTCGTCTCCTACACCGGCGACGACGAAAAGTTCGACTACATGTACAAATTCGTGTCCTCGCGCAAGGTGCAGTCCGGCGGCGGCGCGTCGAGCATGCGGCACAATCTGACCATCCTGGACGCGGGCACGCTGTACGTGGCGCAGCTGACGGGCGACCACCCCGAGAAGGTCGACGGCACCGGCGCGACGCCCTCGGACAAGGGCTTCACCGGCACCGGTCGCTGGATTCCGTTGCTGGAGACGGGTTCTGACGGCAAGGGCAAGTCGCTGGTCGACGGGATGAGCGCGGAGGAGGTCGCGGTGTTCACCCGGCTGGCCGCGGACAAGGTCGGCGCCACCAAGATGGACCGCCCGGAGGACTTCGAGGCCAACCCCTACACCGGCAAGGTGTACGTCGCGCTGACCAACAACGACAACCGCGGCAAGGACGGCAAGCAGGGCCCGGACGAGGCGAACCCGCGCAACATGAACAAGAACGGTCAGATCCTCGAGATCGACGACGACCACACCGGCACCAAGTTCACCTGGTCGCTGCTGCTCGTCTGCGGCGACCCGAAGGCCGCGGACACCTACTTCGCCGGCTTCGACAAGACCAAGGTCAGCCCGATCTCCTGCCCGGACAACCTGGCCTTCGATCCCTACGGCAACCTGTGGATCTCCACCGACGGCAATGCGCTGAAGTCCAACGACGGTCTGTTCTCGGTGGTGCTCGACGGCGCGAATCGCGGTGCGACCAAACAGTTCCTGACCGTGCCGCGCGGGGCGGAGACCTGCGGGCCGGTGGTCACCGAGTCGCGGGTGCTGGTGTGCGTGCAGCATCCGGGTGAAGCCGACGACGCCACGCCGGAGAACCCGCTGTCGCACTGGCCCGACGGGGGCGCCGCGCAGCCGAGGCCGTCGGTCGCGGTCGTGTGGAAGAAGAACGGCGGCCGGATCGGCTTCTGACGGAACGATTCTCGCGAGACCGCCACTGGGACAGCTTGGGAGAGCGGCGGTCTCGGCGGCCTACATATTGGCGAAGCGCGCGAAATCGCCTTGCGCGCCGCTGTATACGTTCAAATCGGTGCGGCCCGCGATCCCGTCGATGCCGCCGCTGTCGGTGGTCTGCCAGAACGTCCAGGTCGGCCAGCCGCCCGGCACCTCGGGCGCCTCGTTGCCGCGGTAGTCGGCGATCCACAGCGGGTAGCGGGTGAACTCGTCGGTGTCGGCCATCGCGGTGCGCCAGAAGTGTGGATAGGTGTAGACGATCGGGGTGCGTCCGGTCAGCGCCTGCACCGTGTTCAGGTACCGGTGTGCCCAGTCGATCAGCGCGGCCGGCGCGAGCCCGCCGGTGGTCTCGAGGTCGAGCACCGGCGGCAGATCGAGCGCGCCGTTCTGCCCGAGCACCACCGTGGCGTACAAGGCCGCCTGCGGTTCCGGCGCCAGATTCGGCCGCGCGTAGTGGTACGTCCCGCGCGCGACACCCGCCGCGCGCATCAGCAGACTGTCCGGCACGAAGTACGGATTGACGTAGCCGAGGCCCTCGGTGGCCTTGACCATCGCGAAGTCGTGCCCGGAGCGCTTCACCGCGAACCAGTCGATGAGCCGGCCGTCGATGTGCTGCCAGGACGAGACGTCCGGGCCGGTCGGCGCCGCCTGCGCGCTCGCGGCGAGGGTAGCGGTGAGAATGCCGGAGAGCGCGATCAGCGTGAGTGCCGTGCCGCGGCGACGAATGGTCGAACCCCACCTAGAAATGTCCATGGGTTTTGACGATAGCCATTAGCTCTTGCTGTGACCAATGTTGCACGAGATGCATTTGCGCAACATTCACCGAAGATTGCTTCGGACGCGCGGCTCAGCCGAGCCAGTCGAGCACCGAGGCCGCCGTCCACGACTGCTGCATGCTGCCCAGCGGCTCCCCGGTGAACGGCTCGTAGTACTCGGCGAAGCTGCCGTCGCTGGCCTGGCGTAAACCCTCGGCGCGCAGCATGTACGAGCGCTCCGCCCACCCGCGCCGGGCGAACACCCAGGAGAACAGCCAGCTCATCACCGGCCACACCGGGCCGCGCCAGTACTCGCGGGAACGGAACTCGCGCGATACCGGCGAGGTCGACGGCGGCAGCGCGTAGCGCAGATCCGGATGCCCGCAGAAGCGCGGACCCTCGAACACGCGCAGCAGCCCGCGCTCGGTATCGCGCGGCAGGCCGCCGCACAGCAGCGGCGCGAACATCGCCAGCGTCTCGGTGCTGATCCAGTGCCGCGACCGCACGTCGAAATCCCTGGCCGCGCCGGTGCGGGCGTCGGTCGTCGCGACGACGCCCGCCCGGAAGCGGTCGGCCCACGCGTACAGATCGCGGACGTCGGCGAGCGGCTGCCGGTACTCCTCGCCGATCTCGGCGAGCACTTCGCAGGCCAAAGCGAAGATGCCGGTGACGAACACGTCCTCGACGGCGAAGCTCATGGTCGAGGCCAGTTGATAGTCGTCGTAACCCCCGCGGCGCATCTGCTCGACGAGCCACAGGTAGCGGTCGTACTCGCGGTCGCTCGGGCGCTGCGTCGGGTCGGCGACCACCCGCACGTCCTCGCGGTCGTAGGGCGGCAGGTCGCCGGGGATCACGTTCTCGTAGGCACGGTCCCAGCGCGGCGAGTTGTCCATGCCGGACTCCCAGCCGTGATACAGCGTGATGCGCCCGTTCTCCTTGGGGTCGCGCGCGTGCGCCAGCCAGCGGTGCCAGCGCACCAGATCCGGCCAGCGGCGGTTCAGGAACTCCTCGGCCACCGCGCGGGTGCCGCGCCCGTGCCGCCGGGAGTGATCGAGAATGCGCTGCACCGCGATGGCGTGCACGGGCGGCTGGGTGATCCCCGAGGTGTCCGGGCCGTCGGGCGCGTTGGCGGCCAGCCTGCGGCACTCCCACCGGGCCGGCCCGGGGAAGTAGCCGTCGACGCCGTTGGCGAAGACGATGTGCGGGATCATGCCGTTCTTCCACTGCGCCGACAGCAGCGTGTCCAGCTCGATCACGGCCCGTTCCACGCTCAGCGGGGCGAGGCCGACCGCGACGAACGCGGCGTCCCAGCTCCACATGTGCGGATACAGCCGGGGCGCGGCGCTGGTCATCGTGCCCAGGTCGTTGCCGCGCAGCAGGTAGGCGGCGCGCGCCGCGAGCTGAGTCGGGGTGAAACCCGGGTGCGTCATCCACCTATTCTGCGATGTCATCCGCGCGTGCGCCGCTCGGCGGCAGCGTCGGGCCTAGCTCGTGCCCGGCGCCGCTCACTCGCGAATGCCGCGCCCGCGCGGCCCGTTACGGTGGGGCCATGACCAATGCCGTGACCAGCTCCCCGAAGCCGACCGCGCTGATCACCGGCGCCAGCCGCGGCCTCGGCGCCGCCATCGCCCGTGAGCTCGCGCCGACCTACGATCTGCTGCTCGGCGCCAGGTCGGCCGACGCGCTGCGCGACATCCGCGCGGAACTGCCCGACGCGACGGGGTGGCCGGTCGAGCTGACCGACTACCCGGCGGTGGCCGCGGCGGCCGCGTCGATCCGCCGGCTGGACGTGCTCGTGCACAACGCGGGCATCCAGGACCTGTCCGCCATCGCCGACTCGACCGTCGAGCAGTGGCGAAACACGTTGGAGGCCAACCTGATCGCGGTGGTCGAGCTGACCAGGCTGCTGCTGCCCGCGTTGCGCGCGGCGAGCGGGCATGTGGTGCTGATCAATTCGGGCGCGGGGCTGCGCGCGAACGCGGGCTGGGCGTCCTACGCCGCGAGCAAGTTCGGGCTGCGCGCCTTCGCCGACGCGCTGCGGCTCGAGGAGCCCGCGCTCCGGGTGACCTCCATCCACCCCGGCCGCATCGACACCGACATGCAGCGCGAGATCATCGCGCAGGAGGGCCGCGAGTACCGGCCCGAGCAGTTCCTGCGCGCCGAGACGGTCGCGGGCGCGGTGCGCAACGCGCTCGAGACCCCGAGGGACGGGCATCCGACGGAGGTCGTGCTCCGGCCCGCCCCGAGCTAGGGCCGTCGTCCCTGCGTGATCAGCGGTTCAGGCGGTGGACAACTTCGGTCGGTAGCCTGTCGCTGTTTGTGCCGCCGCCGGAGGCGGGCGGCGGCTCGTTCGACCAGGCAAAGGGTGCGAAAGCAGTGGATAGACGCCGGATGTTGTTACTGGCCGCGGGTACGGCCGTCGCGTTGGCCGGATGCGCGGTCGCGGAGGGCGACCCGATCGAGAGCGGATCGGCCGGGGGCCTGCCGCCGCTCGCCCCGCCGCCACCGCTGATCCCGCCGCCGCCCGGCGGGCCGAAGACCCCGATTCCTGCCGCCACCATCACCGCGCTGCCCGGGCCGGGCAGCGGCATGGCGCTGACCGTGGACGACGGGGCCAGCCCCGAGGTGGTCGGCGCGTACATCAAGTTCGCCAGGGACACCGGCGCCCGGTTCACCTTCTTCGTGACCGCCTACTACGACTCCTGGACGATCCACCGAGACGCGTTGCGCCCCTTGGCCGATTCGGGTCAGATCCAGCTCGCCAACCACACCTGGGACCACCCCGACCTGACCAAGCTCGCCGCGGGCGCGGTCGCCTCACAGCTCGAGCGCGCGAAAACCTTCCTGCGCAACACCTTCGGCGTCGACGGCGCGCCGTACTACCGCCCGCCCTTCGGCAGGCACAACGCCACCGTCGACAAGGTCGCCGCCGACCTCGGTTACACCGTGCCGACCATGTGGTACGGCTCGCTCTCGGACTCCGGCGTCATCACCGAGGAGTACCTGATCGAGTGCGCGCGCAAGTACTTTCACCCGCAGACGATCATCATCGGCCACGCCAACGCGCCCGCCGTCACGCACTGCTACGGCCAGCTGGTCGACATCATCAAGGAGCGCAACCTCTCCATGGTCACGCTCAACGACGTCCTGCTCCCGCCGCGCTGAGGCGAGCGCCCGTCACGCGACGATATTGACCAACCGTCCCGGGACGACGATCAGCTTGCGCGGCGCGGCGCCGCCGAGCGCCGCGGCGATCTTCTCGTCGGCCAGCGCGGCCGCCTCGATGGCCGCGTTGTCGGCGCCGGCGGGCACCTGAATCCGGCTGCGCACCTTGCCGTTCACCTGAATCGGGTATTCGACCGACTCGTCGATCAGCAGCGCCGGATCGGCCACCGG
The DNA here is from genome assembly GCF_000308715.1 of Nocardia tenerifensis NBRC 101015. GTDB lineage: Bacteria > Actinomycetota > Actinomycetes > Mycobacteriales > Mycobacteriaceae > Nocardia > Nocardia tenerifensis. The sequence continues at coordinate 2,787 of NZ_BAGH01000413.1, read as the reverse complement.
GAACGGGCCGTGCGCGAGGGACTCGGTGTGCCCGAGGCGCTCCCACAGCTCCTCCGCGATGTGCGGCGACAGCGGCGCCAGCATCAGCACCAGCGGCTCGACCACCGTGCGCGGCGCGCCGTCGGGGTAGGTCTTGGTGAGGTGGTTGGTCAGCTCGATGAGCTTCGCGCCCGCGGTGTTGTCGCGCAGCGCGGCCAGATCCTCGTCCACGCCGGCGATCGTCTTGTGCAGCAGACGCAGGGTGTCCTGCGCGGGCTCGGCCTCGGTGACCCGCAGCCCGCCGGTCTCCTCGTCCACCACCAGCCGCCAGACGCGCTGCAGGAAGCGGTGCGCGCCGACGACGTCCTTGGTCGCCCACGGCCGCGAGGTGTCCAGCGGGCCCATCGACATCTCGTAGAAGCGGAAGGTGTCGGCGCCGTACAGATCGCACATCTCGTCGGGGGAGATGGCGTTCTTCAACGACTTGCCGATCTTGCCGTACTCCTGGTTCACCCGGACCTCGGCGCCCGTCGCGTCGGTCCAGAAGAACGCGCCGTCGCGCTCGATCACCTCGGCGGCCGGCACGTAGGCGCCGCGCTCGTCGGTGTAGGCGTAGGCCTGGATGTAGCCCTGATTGAACAGCCGCCGGTACGGCTCGTACCCGGACACGTCGCCCAGGTCGAACAGCACCTTCTGCCAGAACCGCGCGTACAGCAGGTGCAGCACCGCGTGCTCGACCCCGCCGACGTACAGGTCGACGCCGCCCGGATCGTGGGGACCGTGCTCGCCGGTGCGCGGGCCGAGCCAGTACTGCTCGTTCTCCTTGGCGCAGAACGCCGCCGAGTTGGTCGGGTCCGCGTAGCGCAGCTGGTACCAGGAGCTGCCCGCCCAGTTGGGCATGACGTTGGTGTCGCGCCGGTAGCGCTTCGGCCCGTCGCCGAGGTCCAGCTCGACCTCGACCCAGTCGGTCGCCTTCGCCAGCGGCGGCGACGGCTCGGAGTTCGCGTCGTTCGGGTCGAAGGTCACCGGCGCGAAGTCGTCCATCTCCGGAAGGCGCACCGGCAGCATGGATTCCGGCAGCGCGTGCGGCGCGCCGTCCTCGTCGTAGACGATCGGGAAGGGCTCACCCCAGTAGCGCTGGCGGGCGAACAGCCAGTCGCGCAGCTTGTACTGGATGGTGCCCTTGCCGTGCCCGTCGGCCTCGAGCCGCGCGATCACCGTCGCCTTGGCCTCCTCGATGGACAGGCCGTTCAGGTAGTCGGAGTTCACGATGGCGCCGTCGCCGGTGTAGGCGGAGACGGCGAGATCGCCGCCCGCGACGACCTCCTTGATCGGCAGGCCCAGCGCGGTGGCGAAATCCCAGTCGCGCTGGTCGTGGCCGGGCACCGCCATGATCGCGCCGGTGCCGTAGCCGCTCAGCACGTAGTCGGCGATGAAGATCGGCATCGGCGCGCCGTTGGCCGGGTTGGTGGCGTAGCTGCCGAGGAAGACGCCGGTCTTCTCCTTGTTCTCCTGGCGCTCCAGATCCGACTTGGCCGCGATCGACTTGCGGTAGGCCGCAACGGCTTCCGCCGGGGTCGCGGCGCCCTCGTTGGTCCAGCGGGCGTCGGTGCCCTCGGGCCACGCGGCCGCGGTCAGCGTGTCGACCAGCTCGTGCTCGGGCGCCAGCACGACGTAGGTCGCGCCGAACAGCGTGTCGGGGCGGGTGGTGAAGACCTCGATCTGCTCACCGTCGGCGTCGAACCTGACCTGCGCGCCCCGCGAGCGGCCGATCCAGTTGCGCTGCATGGCCTTCACGTTCTCCGGCCAGTCCAGCCGCTCGAGGTCGTCGACCAGCCGGTCGGAGTAGGCGGTGATGCGCATCATCCACTGCCACAACCGCTTACGGAACACCGGGAAGTTGCCGCGCTCGCTGCGGCCCTCGGCGGTGACCTCCTCATTGGACAGCACCGTGCCGAGGCCGGGGCACCAGTTCACCATCGAATCGGTCTGGTACACCAGGCGATACGAGTCGATCACCGCCGCGCGCTCGGCGGCGGTCATGCTCGCCCAGTCCTTGCCGTCGGGGGCGGGCCGCGTGCCGCTCGCGAACTGATCGATCAGTTCGCCGATCGGGCGCGCCCGGTCCAGCTCCGTGTCGTACCAGGCGTTGTAGATGCGCAGGAAGATCCACTGCGTCCAGCGGTAGTACTCGGGATCGGTGGTCGCGAACGAGCGGCGCCGGTCGTGGCCGAGGCCCAGCCGGTCGAGCTGGCGCTGCATGGTGGTGATGTTCGACTCGGTGGTGTCGCGCGGGTGCGCGCCGGTCTGCACCGCGTACTGCTCGGCGGGCAGGCCGAACGCGTCGTAGCCGAGGGCGTGCAGCACGTTGCGCCCGTGCATCCGGTGATAGCGGGCGAAGACATCGGTGGCGATATAGCCGAGCGGATGCCCGACGTGCAGGCCCGCGCCGGACGGGTAGGGGAACATGTCCTGCACGAACAGCTTGTCCGGCGGGGTGGCGCCGGCCAGCGGGCCCACCGGGTTCGGCGCATGGAAGGTCCCGCGCTCGCTCCACGTCCGCTGCCACCGACGTTCGATGCGGCCCGCGAGCTCCGCGTTGTACCGGTGCTCGGGTACATCGCTATCGGTTGCACGAGTGTCCTGCACGGTCCTGCCTTCTTGTGATCGCCGATCCCCGACAAACTTCGTCTATCAGGGTAGAACGTGCGGGCCGCAGCACCGAAAATCGGGCCGCGCTCCCCTCGTGCGGGCGCGTCCGCGTCGCGGTTACCCGCCGCCCCGGCGGGCGGCCGGCACCGATGCGCT
>NZ_BAGH01000414.1 GCF_000308715.1 Nocardia tenerifensis NBRC 101015 | reverse complement strand
GGCGCCCGCGCCTCGGCGGCCACCGCGGCCGCCCCGCGCAAGCACCACGGCCGGGCGGTCGGCGCCGAAGTCGGTGCGCAGCACGATATCCGGGTCGAGCACCTGGACGAGCGCGTCGAAGTCACCCGCCCGCGCCGCCGCGTAGAACGCGCTTACCACCCGCCGCTGGCGCGCCAGATCCCGTTCGGGGCGCACGATTTCGGCGCTGTGCACGCGCCGCCGCGCCCGGCTGGCGAGCTGCCGCGCGGCGGCCGGTGTGCGCCCGGCGATATCGGCGATCTCGTCGAAGGGCAGCTCGAACATGTCGTGCAGCACGAACGCCACACGCTCCGCGGGACTCAGCCGATCGAGGACGACCAGCATGGCCAGCCCCACCGAGTCCGCGAGCAACGCCTCCTGCTCCGGATCGAGGAGACCATCGGGCACGACGACCGGGTCGGGCAGGTGCGTGTCGAGCGGGTCCTCCGGCCTGCGTCGCCGCGACCGCAGCATATGCAGGCACTCCCTGGCGACCACGGTCGTCAGCCACCCGCCGAGATTGTCGATCTCGTCCGCGTCGGCGGTGCTCAACCGCAGCCACGCATCCTGCACCGCGTCGTCGGCCTCGGCCCGCGAGCCGAGCATGCGGTAGGCCACCGCCCGCAGCCTGGGCCGGTGCCTCTCGAAATGCTCGGCCAGCCAGTCGTTCTCATCCATCGGTCACACCATCCCATCGCAGAGGCTCACCGGGATGAGCCCGCGACCGCCGCGCGTGTGACAAAGACCAGGGCAAGCCCGAAAAACCGGGCGCCGCATCGGATGCGGCGCCCGGTCGATCGACGACTCGCTCAGTGCAGGCGACGCCCGTCCCGCGCGGAGAAGAAGTAGGTGTGCTGCGGGTCGGTGGACAGGCTCACGCGGGTGCCCTTGGCGGGCGGGTTGCGCCAATCCGCCCGCGCCACAATGGTTTCCCCGGCGGCGTTGCCCTGCGAGGTGGTGCGGCCGTAGATGTAGGCGTCGGAGCCGAGCTCCTCCACCACGTCGACCTCCATCTCGATGCCGGTGCCCGAGCCGTTGCCGAGCTCGAGGTGCTCGGGGCGGATGCCGACCGACACCGAGCCCTCGGCCGCGTCGACGACCGAGCGCGGCAGCGGCAGCACGTGGCCGCCGAGCGAGACCGAGCCGTCGGATACCGGGAGCGTGAACAGGTTCATCGCGGGCGAGCCCATGAAGCCGGCCACGAACACGTTGACCGGATCCTGGTAGAGGTCGCGCGGGGTCGCACACTGTTGCAGCAGACCGTCTTTGAGCACCGCGACGCGGTCGCCCATGGTCATCGCCTCGACCTGGTCGTGCGTGACGTACACGGTGGTGGTGCCGAGCCTGCGCTGCAGCTGGGCGATCTGCGTGCGGGTCTGCACGCGCAGCTTCGCGTCCAGGTTCGACAGCGGCTCGTCCATCAGGAACACCTGCGGCTGGCGCACGATCGCGCGGCCCATCGCGACGCGCTGACGCTGACCACCGGACAGCGCCTTCGGCTTGCGATCCAGGTACGGCTCCAGGTCGAGCAGCTGCGCCGCCTCCAGCACCCGCTTCTGCGTCTCCGCCTTGGCGACCTTGGCCAGCTTCAGCGCGAAGCCCATGTTCTCCGCGACGGTCATGTGCGGGTAGAGCGCGTAGTTCTGGAACACCATCGCGATATCGCGTTCCTTCGGCTCGGCGTGCGTCACGTCGTTGGCGCCGATCAGGATGCGCCCGTCGCTGACGTCCTCGAGGCCGGCGAGCATGCGCAGCGAGGTCGACTTGCCGCAGCCCGACGGGCCGACGAGAACGAGGAATTCGCCGTCTTCGATCTCCAGATTCAACTGGTCGACAGCGGGTTTGGTGGCGCCCGGGTAGAGCCGGGTCGCGCGGTCGAAGGTCACCGTGGCCATGACAAAATCACATCCCATCACCGGCAGGAACGTGCCGGACGATCCGAGTAAGGGTTGACCGGCGATGCTACTAGATCTGCTTGGTTCACGCTCGAAATGCTCACATTCGGGCAGACCGGCCGAGGCGCGGACCGGGTCAGAGCCGCCGGGTCGCGGCGACGTCGAACTCCAGTATCACCTTCGGGCTCACCATGATCGCCGTCGCGAAGTTCCAGTTCACGCCCCAGTCCCTGCGATTGATCGTGGCGCTGCCGTGACAGCGGATCCGCTCGCCTTGCGCGCCGGTCAGTTCGAAGTCCACGGTGACCGGCTTGGTCACCCCGCGGATGGACAGATCGCCGGTGACCTTGAAATTGGTCTCGTCGCTCCACTCCATCCCGGTCGAGGCGAAGGTGATGGTCTGGTGGTCGTCGATGCCGAGGAACTTGCCGCACACGAGCTCGTCGCGCTGCGGGTTGCCGGTCTGCAGGCTCTTCGCCTGAACGGTGAGTACGGCGCTCGACCTCGACTGGTCGTCGCCGGCCAGGTGCGCGCCGCCTTCGAACTCGTCGAACTGCCCGCGGACCTTCGTGCCCATCGTGTGCCGGGCGACGAGGCCGATCCGCGTGTGTGCGGGGTCGAGGACGTAGTCGCCGGCCAACTCGCTGAGTGTGGTCATGGTTGCTCTCCTGTGTTGTGGGGTGGTTTTCACCGGTTCGACGACACAACTCCCCGGAATGTGCGGCGTCGAGGTCGCACTCCCGGCGCTGTGTCGTCGTGAGTCAGCGGTCCTTGCCGATCTCGACGTCGACGACGACGCCGTAGTGGTCGCTCGGCCAGACACCGTCGGTCGGCTGGTCGAAGGCGAGATTCGCGCTGCGAATCTCGCAGCGCGCCTTGGGATGTGCGTGCCACGACCCGATGAACACGTAGTCGAGTCGGCGCCGATGCCCTGGCTGGCGGACGATCTGATCGAAAAGCGCTGCGGCGTTCGCGTTCTCGTCGCTCCAGGTATGACCCGGTCCGTCGCCCGCGACTGCCCAGGCGTCGTGGTAATGGACGCTGCGTCCCGAGATCGACTGGCGGCCGGTGAGATAGCGAATGCTCGCCGCGTCGGGCTCGGCGTTGAAATCGCCCGCGATGATCGTCGGCAGGTCGGTGCGGTGGCGGGCGTCGAGATCGCTCAGTGCCACGGCCTGCTGCTCGCGCACGGCTTCGGCGTCCAGCCGCCATGACGCGGTCGCGGAGATGAACAGCACGTCGCCCTCGCCGGGCACCGGAACCTTCACCGCCACTGTGCACCAGGGCACGTCCTTCGCGCCCGCCACGCGCGGATCGAGAACCTCGGCGACGTGATGGGGCCAGCGGGTGGCCACCGCGTTGCCGCCGTAGCGATCGGCGAACGGCGGCGCGTAGGCCATCGCGGCGGACTGATGGGTGCCGTGCAGCCCGGTGCCCTCGAGCAGCGTGCCGAGGTGTTCGTCGTCGACCACTTCCTGCAGCGCGACGACGTCGGGGGCCAGGCGGCGCAGCTCCGCGTTGAGCAGGCCCGGTCGTCCGGGGTCGCCCTCGTTGTTCTGGACATTGATCGTGACGATGCGCAGTCGCATGTGTTGCTCCAGCTTCTCTCCGCCGCTGACGATGGGTGCACTTCTCCGACGAAACAGCTCGTCGAGATGTGAGGTGTGCTCGAGCGGGCGGCATCGACGCATGCCGCCGAATCAGCGACCCGGACTCGGTAACCTCGATCAGGGAAGTTCATCCGAAGCGACGAGGAGCATTTCATGAGTCGAGCCGTTCGTATCGGAGTACAGCTGCAGCCACAGCACGCGCCCAAGTACGGACTTATTCGCGACGCGGTGCTGCGGGCCGAGGACGCGGGCGTCGACATCATCTTCAATTGGGACCACTTCTACCCGCTCACCGGCGACCCGGGCGGCGCCCACTTCGAGTGCTGGACCATGCTGGCCGCCTTCGCCGAGCAGACCGAGCGCGTGGAGATCGGCGCGCTGGTCACCGGCGGCGGCTACCGCAATCCGGACCTGCTCGCCGACATGGCACGCACCGTGGACCACATCAGCGACGGTCGCCTCATTCTCGGCATCGGCGCGGGCTGGTTCCAGCGGGACTACGCCGAGTACGGCTATGAGTTCGGCACTCCCGGCACCAGGCTCGCCCTGCTGAAGGAGAACATGGAGCGGCTGAGCGCCCGCATGAGGAAGCTGAATCCGCAGCCGACCCGCGACATCCCGATCCTCATCGGCGGCGGTGGCGAGAAGAAGACGCTGCGCCTGGTCGCCGAGTACGCCGACATCTGGCACACCTTCGCCGACCTCGATGTGCTCGCGCACAAGAACAAGGTGCTCGCCGAGCACTGCGCCGCGGTCGGCACCGATCAGGCCCGCATCGAGCGCTCGGTGCAGTGGCCCGGCGCGGAGCAGGCGGCGGCGCTCGTCGACGCGGGCGTCTCGCTGTTCACCGTCGGGGTCAGCGGTCCGGAGTACGACCTGAGCGAGGTCGAGCGCGCGATCCGCTGGCGCGACGAGGTGAACCCGGAGCAGGTCAGCGGGCTCGCCTGAGGCGTCCCCGGATTGCCGTGCGGGCAGGACCGGGCGACACCGAATTAGGATCACGCTGATCCGAACTCTGTCGGTCCTGGTCCGGCTCGGCGCGAGCCAGGTGACGCCGCCCCGGCGCCGGGGTAGCTGTGGGTTAGCACTTCGGCGCGGCTAGGGTTCTTCATCATGGCTGGTCTGCCCGCTGTGCGGTCTCGTGCGTTGATCGCCGTGATATTGCTTGCCGTCGGTCTCGCGGCCACGGCGTGCGGTTCCGGCTCCGATGATGCGTCCTCGGAGCGCAACCTGTGCTCCCCGCCGGGGCTCAGCGCGGCGTCGGCCGCGCCGACGAACCTGGCGTCCGCGCAGACCGCCGGGGCGGACAAGTACACGACGGCGAGCACGACGCCGCTGGCCTCGATCGACACCTCGAAGCTCGGCCTGATCACGCCGGGCAAGCTCAGCGTCGGCACCCTCTCGGACGCGCCGCCGAGCATCTGCGTGAACGGCAAGGGCGTCTTCACCGGCTTCGACAACGAGCTGCTCACCGCGATCGCCGCGAAACTCGGCCTGCAGGTCGAATTCTCGGGCACCGAGTTCGCCGGCCTGCTCGCCCAGGTGGCGGGCAACCGCTTCGACGTCGGCTCCTCCAACATCACCACCACCGACGCGCGCCGTCAGCTGGTCGGCTTCACCAACGGCTACGACTTCGGCTACTTCGCCCTCGTCGCGCCCGATTCCGGTCGCGTCAAAGGCTTCTCGGACCTCAACCGCGGCACCAGGATCGCGGTCGTGCAGGGCACGGTGCAGGACGAGTACGTGGTCAACACGCTGCACCTGGACCCGGTGAAGTTCCCCGACTACAACACCGCCTACGCCAACCTGAAGTCCGGCCAGGTCGACGCCTGGGTCGCGCCGTCGGCGCAGGCGGCGGGCGCGATCAAGCCCGGCGACGGAACGGCCGTGGTGCAGAACACCTTCAGCCTGGACAACTTCGTCGGCTGGGCGGTCGCCAAGAACAACCAGCCGCTGATCGACGCGCTCAACAGCGGCCTCGACGCCGTCATCGCCGACGGCACCTATGCCAAGCTCTACAGCGACTGGGTGCCCCGGCAGCTGCCGCCCGGCTGGAAGCCGGGCTCCAAGGCGGCCCCGCTGCCGCAGCTGCCCGACTTCGCCGCCCTCGCCGCGGAGCACAAGCCGGACGCCGCGGCGGCGGTCGCGCCGAAATCCACCGTGCAGCAGCTGAAGGACACGTTCTTCGACTGGTCGTTGTACCGCAAGGCCTTTCCCGACCTGTTCAAGACCGGACTGCCGAATACCCTTATCCTCGCGGTGGTTTCGGGCTTCCTCGGCACCGTCCTGGGCATGCTGCTCGCCGTGGCGGGCATCGCGCGCACCCGGTGGCTGCGCTGGCCGGCGCGGGTGTACACCGATATCTTCCGCGGCCTGCCCGCCGTGGTGATCATCCTGCTGATCGGCCTCGGCATCGGCCCGGTGGCCCGCAACGTGACCGGCAACAATCCGTACTGGCTCGGCGCGGTAGCCCTGGCCTTGCTGGCCTCGGCCTATATCGGCGAGATCTTCCGCTCGGGCATTCAGTCCGTCGAGGCCGGTCAGCTGGAGGCGGCCCGCGCCATCGGCTTCGGCTACCGGCAGGCAATGACGCTGGTGGTGATCCCGCAGGGCGTGCGGCGCGTGCTGCCCGCGCTGATGAACCAGTTCATCGCGCTGATCAAGGACTCGTCGCTGATCTACTTCCTCGGCCTGCTCGCCACCCAGCGCGAGCTGTTCGCGGTCGGCCGCGACCTCAACGCGCAGACCGGAAACCTCTCCCCGCTGGTGGCCGCGGGCCTGGTCTACCTGCTGCTGACCATCCCGCTCACCCACCTGGTGAACTACATCGACCGGCGCATGCGCACAGGCCGGCCGGACCGGCCGATCGACCAGGTCGAGGCCGCCACGATCACGGAAGGGCGCGGATAAATGAGCGCATCCCTCACCGGAACCGGATTGCACTTGACCCTCGGGCACAACCACGTGCTGCGCGGCATCGACATCCACGTCGACGCGGGCAAGACCACCACGGTCATCGGCCCGTCCGGCTCCGGCAAGTCGACGTTGTTGCGCGTGCTCAACCGGCTGCACGAGCCGGACAAGGGTGACGTGCTGCTCGACGGTAAGTCCGTGCTCGCCGAGGATCCGGACCGGCTGCGCCAGCGCATTGGCATGGTGTTCCAGCACTTCAATCTGTTCCCGCACAAGAGCGTCGCCGACAACGTCGCGCTCGGCCCACGCAAGCTGCGCGGGCTGTCCAAGGAGCAGGCGCGCGCCGTCGCGGCGGAGCAGCTCGAGATCGTCGGGCTGTCCGACAAACTCGACGCGCGGCCCGCGAACCTGTCCGGCGGTCAGCAGCAGCGGGTCGCCATCGCGCGGGCGCTCGCGATGAAGCCGGAGGTCATGTTCTTCGACGAGGCCACCTCGGCGCTGGATCCCGAGCTGGTCAAGGGCGTGCTCGCGCTCATGGCCGACCTGGCCTCCGGCGGCATGTCGATGATCGTGGTGACGCACGAGATGGGCTTCGCCAGGACGGTCTCCGACAGCGTCGTCTTCATGGACGAGGGGCAGGTCGTCGAGACCGGCACGCCCGACGCGCTTTTCGACAACGCCGAGACGCCCCGTCTGCAGCGCTTCCTCTCCCAGGTGCTGTAGCGCACCCCTGGCTAACGCGCATTGATGCGCAACTGCTAATGTGTCTGCGCTCACATATCCATCTGTCCACGCTTGGAAAGAGGGAGATCTGATGACAACGGCACATCTGCAGCACACCGAGCACGACCACGCACACGGTCCGGGCTGCGGGCACACGGCGATCGAGCACGGCGACCACGTCGACTACGTCCACAACGGTCACCTGCACCGCGAGCACGACGGGCACTACGACGAGTGCGAGCCGCGGGGCCACACCGAGCACGCGAACCACACCCACGAGCACGGCCCCGGCTGCGGCCACGACACCGTCCAGCACGGCGACCACGTCGACTACGTGCACGACGGACATCGCCACGCCGCCCACGACGGACACTACGACGAGCACTGACCGTCGGTACGAGGTTCTAGAGTCGACGGTGTGATCGAGGCCATCGAGATTCCCACCGCCGCCGGTACTTTCGACGCCCTGTCCAGCGGGGAGCGCGGCGGCCGGGAAGTACTGCTGCTGCACGGCTTTCCGGAGTCGGCCATCGAGTGGGAGTTCCAGCTCCATGCCCTCGGCGGCGGTGGCTGCCACGTCGTCGCGCCCGATCAGCGCGGTTACTCGCCCGGTGTGCGGCCGGAGCAGGCGGCCGACTACCGGCTCGACGAGTTGGTCGGCGACGTCCTGGCGATCGCCGACGAATTGGGTTGGCAGCGTTTCGATCTGGTCGGACACGACTGGGGCGCCCACGTCGGATGGGCGACCGCGGCGGAGTTCCCCGAGCGCATCCGCAGCCTCACCGCGGTCTCGGTGCCGCACCCGGCCGCCTTCCTGCGGGCACTGTCCGAGGACGAGGACCAAGCGCAACGGTCCCAATACTTTTCGCTGCTGCGCCAACCCCGGGCGGCCGAGCGGGCGCTGCTCGCGGACAACGGCGCCGGGCTCCGCACGATCTTCGAATGGAAGATCCCGGAGGAACGCATCGATGAGTACGTCCACCGCTTCAGCCGGCCGGGAGCTTTGACGGCGGCGCTGAATTGGTATCGGGCGATGCATCTGGCCGGCCCGATCGGGCCCGTCTCGGTGCCGACGCTGTACGTGTGGAGCACCGACGACAGTTCCGTCGGCTCCACCGCCGCCCTGGCCACGGAGAAATACGTGACCGGACCCTATCGATTCGAGATGCTCGAGGAGGTGTCGCACTGGATCCCCGAACAGGCCCCCGAGGAGCTGACCCGGCTGATCATGCAGCACCTCCTCGCGCACCGCACATAACGCGCCTGTTCTCCCGACACGGCGACCGCCATGGTGCAGGGTGGACACCGTCGACGCACCGGAGGCCAGTCCATGGACATGAAGGAAATCAACCGCGCGACGATCGCGCGGTTTCGCGCGGGCGGCGAGATCGAGGGCATGCATCGCGACAAACTCGTGCTGCTCACCACCGTCGGCCGCCGCACGGGCAAGCCGTACACCACGCCGATGATGTTCCACCGCGACGGCGACCGCCTGCTGGTCATCGCCTCGAACATCGGCGCGCCCACCCACCCGGACTGGTATCAGAATTTGGCCCGCGATCCCGAGGTGACCGTCGAGGTGGGCGAGGAGACCTACGACGCGCTCGCCATCCCGCTCGAAGGCGATGAACACGAGCGCGTGTGGACGATGCTGAAGCGGGAGTATCCGTTCTTCGCCGACCACGAGACCAAGACCGAGCGCGTGATTCCGGTCGTCGCGCTGACAAGACGGTAACGCGCCGATCCAAAAGGGCGGGCCGCTCCGAATGCGGAGCATGCCCAACACGAATACGCGCAATCTGCACGAGTTGTCCGCGGACCTCGCCGCCGTCGTCCGCGAGGTGGTGGCGACCGGCGAGGACGCGGTCCTCACCGACGACGGCGTCGAGGTCGCGGTCGTCATGTCGATGGCCGACTACGACCGCCTGCACCTGTACGCCGAGCTGGCGGACGCGACGCGACCCGGCTACGCGGGCGCGACGGAGTTCCGCGCGATGTCCATCTCGCAGATGCTCGACGTGCTCGGCGTGCACACCACGGTGGATCGCGGGCTGCGGGCCGAGTTGGGAACGCACGGCGGGTGATTCGGTACGCGGTGGCGGACTGGATACGCGGTGCCTGATCCAGTACGCAGCGACCGATTCACGCACACAGCGTGGCGAACGCTGCCCACAGCAGCGGCGAGTGCTCGATCGTGCGCTCGGTGCGCCAGGCTCGCAGTCGCTCACGCTGCCATTCGGCGAGCGCGGCGACCGGGTCCGGCCGTTCGTGGGCCGCGTCGATGGCGCAGATGGCCTGCTGGAGCGGGTGCGCGTCCGGCGGCGCGCCCGCGATGCGGTGGAAGGCGAGGTCGGTGGGCAGGGCCCAGCGGCTGGCCGTCACCAGCTGTGCCCCGGCGTTGATCATGGCCGCGGTGAGCCCGAGCGCCTCGGTGAAGCGCAGGTCACCGCCGCTCTCGCAGGCGATCAGGGCCACCCGGCTCGGCATGGGCCAAAGGTCGCGTCCGTCAACGGGTTCCGCGGCGAGGGTGTGCGTGCCGAGCAGAAAGTCTTTGGCGGACAACGGGCGATGGGTCCGCGTCGGGGCCGCGAAGCCGAGTGTGTCCGCGGTGCAGGCCAAATGCAGTTCGGCGTGCTCGCTCTGCCCGGACTCGGGGGTCGCTGCGGTGACGTGTCCGACGTAGATCAGCCGGCTCGCGCCGTCGCGGAGCGCCGCGCTGAGCCAGGCGCGGTCGAGATCGGTCCGGCGGAAGGCCTCCACCGGGTCGAGCACTGCGGGGAGCAGGCGCCGCTGTGCCGCGTAGTCGGCGATGCGCCGGGTGAGCGGCGCGTCCGCAGGCATGCGGCCCAGCACCGAGCCGAGGCTGGAGTCGGCACGAAAGCCGGGCACGCGCGGATCGAGCACGGCGACGACGGGCGCGCGGCGCGTCTCGGCCCAATCGCGCACGGTGCGGCCCGGCGCGTGCACGAGGCCGGCGGGGGCGAGCAGGCTGACGTCGGCGATGTCGATCAGGCGCACCGCGGGGTCGGGGGCGATGAGCTCCCACGGGACCTGCGCCACCCGGGGCGAGGGTTGCAGACGGATGTGCGGACGGACGCCCCGCTGATACAGCTCGTAGAGCTGAACGGCGAATCCGTGCGGCAGCAAGGCGCGAGAGAG
>NZ_BAGH01000415.1 GCF_000308715.1 Nocardia tenerifensis NBRC 101015 | reverse complement strand
GACCTGGCTGTGAACTCCGTGGAGGACGGCCGCCGTGCGGTTCATCGCCGTAGGGGGAAGTCTCGTAGGGCGAATTCACTGACAAGATCTCCATAACTCGTTGCGTTGCGGGCGGCTCGGGGCGGTCACGGGAACCGTGGCGGACACGTGACGGCTCCGCGAGTCACCCGACGGGCAGATGACCAGGCACTTCATTCGGCTGCGGTGCGCCGGGTCCCGGTGCGACGCCGCGTCGGCGCCGGCGTTGTCCCCAGGACGTAGGACTGCACCAGATGATTCCAGCTGCAGCTGCGGCATACCTCGACGACGTGGACCGAGAACTCCTCACGAGTCTCGGCTAGTCGGGTCAGCTCCTCCGGTGTGCGGGCCGAGCCCGCCACCGGTCCGAGACCGTCGCCGTAGACCCAAGATACAAGCGTGAGCTGTTCTTTTCGGCAGATGGGGCAGGTGACCTCGCTCCCCCGACCGTGGAACTTCGCCGCACGCAGCAGGTAGGGATTCGCGTCACACACCTCGGCGACGTCGACCCGGCCCGCGTACACGTCGGCCAGCAACGACCGGCGCCGTAGGGCGTAGTCGACCACTTGCCGCTGGATTCGCACGAGAACCAGAGTAGCGGTGTTGCCGGGGGGCCGCCCTTGCTCAGGGGTATGAGAAACCCGGTAGATCGGTTCTTATATCGACCAGGACTGTGCACGGTTATATCGCTCCGATATAGTTTGGAGTCGCATCCATCGGTTAGGTCTGTACATAGTCAGGGAGGTGAAGCCCGGTGCTCGAGCTGGCAATCCTCGGGCTGCTCCTCGAATCGCCCATGCACGGCTACGAGCTGCGCAAGCGGCTCACCGGCCTGCTCGGCGCGTTTCGGGCCTTCTCCTACGGGTCGCTCTATCCGACGCTGCGCCGCATGCAGTCGGACGGGTTGATCGCCGAGGAGATTCCGGCGGGCGTGGTCACTCGCCGCGCGCGCCGCGTCTACCAACTGACTCCGGCCGGCCGCGAGCGGTTCAGCGAGCTGCTCGCCGACACCGGACCGCAGAACTACACCGACGACGGCTTCGGTGTTCACCTCGCCTTCTTCAGCCGCACCCCCGCCGCCGCGCGGATGCGGATCCTGGAGGGCAGGCGACGCCAGGTCGAGGAGCGCCGAGAAGGACTCCGGGAGGCGATCAAGCGGGCCAGCGGGTCGCTCGATCGCTACACCCGGCAGCTCCACCAGCTCGGACTCGAATCAAGCGAGCGCGAAGTGCGCTGGCTCAACGAGTTGATTGCGGCGGAGCAATCGACGAAGGCGGCACCACAGAAAGAGGGAAATATCGGCCATGAGTGATGACAAGAAGGCTGACAACGCCACCGAAGTTCGCGTCGCCATCGTAGGTGTGGGTAACTGCGCTTCCTCGCTGGTCCAGGGTGTGCAGTACTACAAGGACGCGGACGAGTCCGCGACCGTGCCCGGCCTCATGCACGTCAAGTTCGGCAAGTACCACGTGCGCGACGTGAAGTTCGTCGCCGCGTTCGACGTCGACGCGAAGAAGGTCGGGTTCGATCTCGCCGAGGCCATCTTCGCCAGCGAGAACAACACCATCAAGATCTCCGACGTGCCGCCGACCGACGTGGTCGTGCAGCGCGGCCCGACCCTCGACGGCATCGGCAAGTACTACGCCGAGACGATCGACCTGTCCGAGGCCGAGCCGGTCGACGTGGTCAAGGTGCTGAAGGACAACAACGTCGACGTGCTCGTCTCCTACCTGCCGGTGGGTTCGGAGGAGGCCGACAAGTTCTACGCGCAGTGCGCCATCGACGCGAACGTCGCCTTCGTCAACGCGCTGCCGGTGTTCATCGCCTCCGACCCGGTGTGGGCCGAGAAGTTCACCGCCGCAGGGGTTCCCATCGTCGGCGACGACATCAAGAGCCAGGTCGGCGCGACCATCACCCACCGCGTCATGGCCAAGCTGTTCGAGGACCGCGGCGTGCAGCTCGACCGCACCATGCAGCTGAACGTCGGCGGCAACATGGACTTCAAGAACATGCTCGAGCGCGAGCGCCTCGAGTCCAAGAAGATCTCCAAGACCCAGGCCGTCACCAGCAACCTGAAGAAGGAGCTCGGCGCCAACGACGTGCACATCGGCCCGTCCGATCACGTCGGCTGGCTCGACGACCGCAAGTGGGCCTACGTCCGGCTCGAGGGCCGCGCCTTCGGCGACGTGCCGCTGAACCTGGAGTACAAGCTCGAGGTGTGGGACTCGCCGAACTCGGCGGGCATCATCATCGACGCGGTGCGCGCGGCGAAGATCGCCAAGGACCGCGGCATCGGCGGCCCGGTCATCCCGGCCTCGGCCTACCTGATGAAGTCCCCGCCCAAGCAGCTCGCCGACGACATCGCGCGTCAGCAGCTGGAAGCCTTCATCATCGAGGGCTGAGTTATTGGCCGCGCGGGCGCGGCGTGTTCGTGGCCCCTTGATGGCAGCATCGCGAAGCGATCCGATCAGGGGTGGCGGCCGGGCGACGGGTGGGCTGCGTCCGAGCGGTCGAGACTTGCGCCTGCGGCGCGTGCGCTTCGACCGCTCGGACGCACGACGGGCCACGAACGGCGCTCGCAGAACTCGCGCTGTGGTGGTTGGGTAGATCGATGAAAGTCGCCCGGAGGTAGAACTCCGGGCGACTGCTGTTCGCCGACCAGCGATGCGATTTCCCTTCGGGCGACCGGTGTTTCGGCGTTCAGTCCAGCGAGACGTAGACCTCGACCGAGGTCGGGCCGGTGTAGCGCTCGATCTCCGCGGTGTGCGAGCGGGTGATGGTGCCCGCGCTCTCGGCCTTGCGTACCTGGGCCCACGCGGTGCGCAGCAGGTCGTAGGGCTTGTCGGAGACGACGAACTTGGCGTAGCGGCCCTGGGGCACGCGGGTGAGCACGTCGCCCGCGTCCATCTCGTCCATCGAGGCGACCTCGTAGCCGAGCACGGCGACGGCGTGGTCGTTCTGGCCGATGTAGGCGGCCACCCTCGGCACGTTCTTCTCTCGCGCGAGGTAGCGGTCCCAGGTGAAGTTCACCAGATCGAGGTCGCGGGCGGTCACCTCGCGCCCGGCTAGCGGAACGGTCAGTCCGGCGACCAGGCTCTCGTCCAACGTGACAATCTCGAAGTCCACAGTGTTGTTCCTACCCGTCGACTTGATCGTCTGCCAGAGCTACGAAGACTTCGGCCGTGCGCGCGTCCGGATAGTGCTCCCAGTCGCCGGTGTAGGCGCGCACGAACCGGCCGGCCGCCTCGGCGTCCCACACCGAGCGCCAGATGTGCACGATGGTGTCGCCGAGGTTGTCGCCGCTGGCGATGAATCGGGCGAACCGGCCGGCGGGCACCCTGGCCAGCACGTCGCCGGGTAAGAGGTCTTCCACACCGCGGCACCGGTAGCCGACGATGTGGGTGAGGTAGGAATTGATCTCCGGCGCGTGGTCGACGTAGGCGGTCGTCGGCGGCCCGGGCAGCTGGCGGGCCAGATTGCGCTTCCACGCCTCTTCGACTTTCGCGCGGCGCGGTCCCTCGACCGCGAGCGCTGGGCTGCGAAGTACTGTTCCCGCCACCAGCGTCTCGGGTTGGTCAACGACATTGAAATCCACCGGCGTAGCCCCTATGTCTCGTCTGTCTCCAATTGGCGGCGTCGTCGCTCGAGCGCATATCCTTCCGCATCGATCCCGCGGCATCGGCGTCGGCCTTGTCCGACACACTCGCTGTTCGCTCTCACTCTGGCAAACGATGCTGCCATGTCATGCGTTCCCCTGGGTGCGGGAAGGTCACAGCATCATCGCTATCCCGGAACCGGGATGGTCAGTCCGGGAAAAATTTCCACTTCCTTAGGGGGCTGCGGCGGTTCCGGCTCCTTCGGCGCCTGCGGCGCGGGCGGGATGATGACGATCGGTTCGCGCGGCGCCGGCGCCTGCGGCGGATTCAGGATGTCGTAGGGCCCGCCGGACGGCTTGCTCTCCGCCGGTGGCGCCGCGGCGGGCGGCGCTCCCGCCGCGCCGGGGAACTGCTCGATCGGGGTGCCGTCGAGCGCGCCGTCCATCACCTGCTTCCAGATGTCGGCGGGCAGGCCGGACCCGTAGATGTCGGCGCCGCGGGCGGTGTGGATCGGTTGCGACTGTTCGGTGCCGATCCAGACCGCCGTGGACAGCGAGGGGGTGAAGCCGATCATCCAGGCGTCCTTGTTCAGCTGGGACTCGCCGAGCTGGGTGGTGCCGGTCTTCGCCGCCGACGGCCTGCCGCCGGCCAGCGCGTGCCCGTTGGAGTAGGCGGCGATCGGGGTCATGGCCTGCGCGGTGTTCTCGGCGATGGCGCGGGGGATGCGCTGCTGGCCGGCGGGCAGCTGCTTGCCGGTCTGCTGGTCGGGGCCGCGGTCGAGCAGCACCCGGCCGTCGCCGGTCACCACGCGCTGCACGAAGTACGGCTGGTGGTAGACGCCGGACGCGCCGATGGTCGCGTAGGCGGAGGCCATGTCGATGGGGCGAACGAGGTACTGCCCCAGCACGATTCCGTTCAGCGGCCGCCCGCCGTCCTCGGTGAGCGTCTTGCCCGCGACGCCGGGGATCTCCTCGGGGATGCCCGCGGCGTGCGCCGCGTCGGCGATGGACTTGGGCCCGTCGAACATCGACATGGTCAGCCGGTAGAAGCTGGTGTTGAGCGAGCGTTTGAGCGCCTCGGCCATGGAGCATCGGCCACAGGACTCCCCGTCCACATTGGTGATCTTGGTGCCGCGGTCGGTGACCGGCGAACTGTCCAGCATGCGGGTCAGCGGAACGCTCTGCTGCTGCGCGGCGATCACCGCGAACGGCTTGAACGCCGACCCGGTCTGCAGCGGCGCCTGCGCGAAGTCGTAGCCGATGCCGTCCGTGCCGCCGAAGTAGGCGCGCACCGCGCCGGAGCGCGGGTCGATCGACACGATGGCGGCGCGCAGCTCCGGCGGCTGGCCGCCGAGCCGGTCGCGCACCGCGTCGAGCACGGCCTGCTGGGCCTTGGCGTCGATGGTGGTGGTGATCTGCAATGCGCCGGTGTTCATCTCGTGCTCGCTGATGCCGGAGGAGCGCAGTTCGCGCACCACCTGGGCGCGGATGAGGCCCTCGGGGCCGCGGGCGACGTTGTCGTCGGGGATCTCGTTGAGCGGGAGGATCGCCGGGAAGACCGTGGCGTCCCGGTTGCCCGGGGACAGGACGCCCATCTCGACCATGCCGTTCAGCACGTATTTCCAGCGCGCGGTCAGGGCCTGCATGTGCGTTTCCGGGTCGAGCAGCGAGGGCGTACGCACGAGCGCGGCGAGCACCGCGCCCTCGGCGAGCGTCAGCTGGTTCACCGGCTTGTTGAAGTAGGCCTTGGCCGCCGCGGCGATGCCGTAGGAGCCGCGGCCGTAGTAGATGGTGTTGAGGTAGGCGGCGAGGATGTCGTCCTTGCTCCACTGCCGCGCCATCTTGGCCGCGATGATCAGTTCCCGCATCTTCCTGGTGAGCGTGCGCTCGGAGCCGAGGAAGGCGTTCTTCACGTACTGCTGGGTGATGGTGGAGCCGCCGCCGGCGTTGTCGCGGCCGAGCACGTTGTCGCGGGCGGCGCGCAGGAAGCCGGAGGTGGAGTAGCCGGGGTTGGTGTAGAAGTTTCGGTCCTCCGCGGAGAGCATCGCGTCGCGGACGGGCTGGGGCACCTCCGTCAGCGGGACGGGGCTCCGATTGCCGTTGGGCGGAACGACTTTGGCGATCACCGTGCTGCCGTCGGAGGCCAGCACGGTGGCGATCTGATTGGTCTGCACCGAATCCGGGTCGGGGATCTCGGCGCTCCAGTAGATGAGCACGGACAGCAGCGCGGGCACCGCACCGAAGATGATGAACAAGGCGAGCACCAGGCGGCGGAAGCGCTGGGCCCGCGTGCGCGGCGGGCGACTCGGATCGGGCGTCGGCCGTTGCGTCCTGGAGTCCCTCGGCCGAGTGTTGCGAGCGGGCACGGTCTCCAGCTCGTTGAACCCGGCGATCGAGGTGTAGGGCGCGGGCTCAGGCCTCTTCTTCGCGCGCCGCCGCCGCTTGCGGAAAGAATTCACGACCGCGCCTCACCGGAAGCAAGTCCGGGCGCGCTGAGTCCTCGGTTCACTCGCTGGCGCTCGCTCACGACTCCGCCTCGCTGGCGCTCGGCTGCGTCGTGCGCTCGGGCGCGCTGAGTCCTCGGTTCACTCGCTGGCGCTCGCTCACGACTCCGCCTCGCTGGCGCTCGGCTGCGTCGTGCGCTCGGGCGCGCTGAGTCCTCGGTTCACTCGCTCGCGCTCGCTCACGATCATCTCCTCCCGGAGCGTCGGCCGAAACTCACCTGCACGAACAACGATCGGAAATGGGCCCCACCGGCACGACTTTACTCGTGCGGTGGGTGACCCGCGATGCTATCACCGGGCCGGGAGGGCACGCCGGTATTCCGGTGCCGGCCCCGGAAACGGCTGGGAGCGGGCGTCGCTAGCTCTTGACGCCGCCCGCGGTGAGGCCGGAGATGATGCGGCGCTGGAACAGCAGCACCATGATGACCAGCGGAATGGACACCATGACGCCGGCGGCCATGATCGCGGCGTACGGCTCGACCAGCGGGTTGTTGCCGGAGAACCGGGCGACCGCGACGGTCACCGGCTCGGTGTTGCCGCTGGAGAGCAGCCGGGCCAGCAGGTATTCGTTGACCGCGGCGATGAACGCGAGGATCGCCGTGGTGAACACCGCGGGCGCCGCGAGCGGCAGCATGACCAGCCGGAACGCCTGCGCCTTGGTCGCGCCGTCGATCCGCGCGGCCTCCTCGAGCTCCCACGGCAGTTCGGCGAAGAACGAGGCGAGGATGTAGACGGTCATCGGCAGCACGAACGAGATGTTCGGGACGATCATCGCCTGGTACTTGCCGATCCAGCCGATATTGGTGAACAGCTGGAACAGCGGGGTGACGAGCACGACCACCGGGAACATCGACGCGCTCAGGATCAGCCCGGACACCAGGTACTTGCCGCGGAAGGTGAGCCGCGCCAGCGCGTACGCGGCGAGCACGCCGAGCACGAGCGCGACGACGGTGGTGATGGAGCCGATGATCACGCTGTTGGCCAGCGCCTTGCCGAAGTTGTTGCCGCGGCTGGTGTCGAAGGCGTTGCGGAAGTTCTCGAACGTCAGGTGCGTCGGCCACGGCGTGCTGTCGAAGGTGTAGTCGGGGTCGCGGAAGGCGGTGACGGTCATCCAGTAGAACGGGCCTAGGCCCCAGATCAGCACGATGGCCACGCCGACGTACAGCCGCACCGACCGCAGCCGCTGGGTCCACGGAACCGCTTGCGCGGCAGGCTTTTCGGCAGTTCGAACCGACATCAGTGCGCCTCCCGCTGTTCTTCCTGGGTGCGCACCGCATTGGCGCCCAACACCTTCACCAGCACGAACGCCACCGCGAAGATCATCAGGAAGGTGATCGTCGACAGCGCGGCCGCGCTGTTGGGACCCTGCCGGACCTGGTCGACCACCAGGATCGAGACGACCCTGGTCGACGGATTGCTCAGCGTCATGATCGCGGGCAGGTCGTACATGCGCAGCGCGTCCATGGTCCGGAACAGCACCGCGACCAGCAGCGCCGGCTTCAGCAGCGGCAGCGTGATCTGGGTGAACCGCTGCCAGGCCGAGGCGCCGTCGACCCTGGCCGCCTCGTAGACGTCGGCGGGGATCACCTGGAGGCCGGCGAGCAGCAGCAACGCCATGAACGGCGTGGTCTTCCACACGTCGGCCGCGATCACCGCGAACCGCGCGGGCCACGCGTCGGAGGTCCACAGGATGTGCGTGCCGAGTATTCGGTTCACCACGCCGTCGTACTGGAACATGAACTCCCACAGCCGCGCGGTGACCGCGGTCGGGATCGCCCAGGGGATCAGCACCGCGGCGCGCAGCAGCGCGCGGCCCTTGAACGTCTTGCCCATGACCATGGCGAAGCCGAGGCCGAGGGTGGCCTCCAGGGTCACCGTGATGACCGTGAAGAACAGCGTGACGCCGATCGCCGCCCAGAACTGCGAGCCGAGGTTGCCGGTCGGGCAGGTGACCGTCTCACCGCCCGCCTGGCACTGCTGCAACAGCCAGTGCGTGTAGTTCGCGAAGCCGGCGCTGCCGCCCTCGACGAACATGCCCGTGGCCGGGTCGAGGCCGGAATCCTTCTGGAAGGACATCCACAGCGCCCGGATCACCGGGTAGCCGATGACGACGGCCAGCGCGATCAGGACCGGCGTGACGAACAGCCACGCCTTTCCGGAGCGCCGCATTTCCAGGGCCAGGGTCTCGCCGAGGCCACGCTTGCGTGGCAGGAACTCGTCACTCGGCACAGTGCTGGCCGCTCCCGAAGGATCCGACACCGTTTCTCTCTCCTACGGGTCTCGCCGGGTCCGTTGCGCTGTCCGCCTACGATCCCGCGGTCTCGATGCCCTTCTGCATCCCGATGATCGCGTCGTCGACGGACTTGTTCTGCTTGAGCGCAGCATAAGCGTTGTCCTGGATGGCTTTCGACACGGCGGGGTAGAACGGCGTGACCGGACGCGGCACCGCGCTGGCGATGGAGTCCTTGAGCGCGGGCAGGTACGGCATCTTCGCGATGAGCGCCGGGTCGTCGTACATCGAGGCGCGCACCGAGGGCAGCGCGCCCGAGGCGACGATGTGCTGGGCGTCCTCGCTGATCAGGAAGCGCAGGAAGTCCAGCGCGGTGGCCTTGTTCTTGGAGTACGCGCTGATCGCCGCGTTGTAGCCGCCGAGCGTGGACGCGCCGACGCCGTTCTCGCCGGGCAGCGGGGCGACGCCGAACTTGTCCTTCACCGCGGAGGCGTCGCCGCCGACGTCACCGTAGGTGGACGGCCACGAACGCAGGAACATGAGCTTGCCCTGCGCGAACGCGTTGCTGCTCTCCGGCTCCTTGAAGGTGATCGCCTCCTGCGGGATGTCGCCGTTCTTGTAGGCGTCGACCAGGACCTTGAGTCCGGCGCGCGCCTGCGGGCTGTTCACCGTGGGGGTCTTGCCGTCGGCGCCGACGAAGCTGCCGCCGTAGGCGTTGATCACCTCGGCCGCGTTCACCGTCAGGCCCTCGTACGGCGCGAACTGCCCGGCGTAGCAGCCGATGTTCTGCTCCTTGGCGATCGAGCACTGGGACAGCAGCTCGTTCCACGTCTTCGGCGGGTTGGGCACCAGGTCCTTGCGGTAGAACAGCAGGCCGCCGTTGGTGTTTCGGGGCGCCGCGTACAGCGTGTTGTTGTAGGTGGCGCTGGCGACCGGCGGGGAGAGCAGCGCGGAGGTGTCGATGGCGAAGGAGTCCTTCAGCGGCTGGATCCAGCCCTTCGCGGCGAACTCCGCGGTCCACGGCACGTCCATGGCGATGACGTCGTAGTTCGACTGCTTGGACCGCATGTGCTCGACGAGGTCGTCGTACTGCTGCGAGGCGTCGTTCGACTGCTCCTTGAACGTCACCTGCTCGTTGGGGTGCGAGGCGTTCCAGCGCTCGATGAGCTGCTTGACCGCGCCGGTCTCGGTCGTGTCCTTGCCCTCGACGTAGGTGATCGGCCCGCGCCCGGTGAGGTTCTGGCTCGTCGGGCTGCCGCCGTTGTCGCTGGAGCAGGAGCTGGTGAACGTCGCCGTCAGCAGCGCGACCGAGACGGCCGCGAACGCTGCCTTCGGTACGAGCGACGTACGTAGGGACGACACCTTTTTCACAGCCATCGCGGACACTCCAGATCGATCGTGAGCATTAGCACACCCTGCCGGTTGCACAACGCAAGATACATGGTGTGGGAGTGACTCGCGGGATTGTGGCGGGAAGTGCTCGCTACTCTGGCGTGTGATGACATCGCCGAACCCGGTTCCCGAGCGGATGCTGACGCGCATCGGTGGGCTGCTGCGCCAGGCCGAATCGACCGACAACGAGCACGAGGCGGAGGCGTTCCTGGCCGCGGCGCAGCGGCTGGCGACCAGATCCTCGATCGATCTGGCGGTGGCGCGCGCGCACATCGCGGGACGTGAGCGCAGGCCGACACCGATTCAGCGGATCATTCCGATCGGCGAGCCGGGCAAGCGCGGGCTGCGCACCTATGTGCAGTTGTTCGTCGCCATCGCGCACGCCAACGATGTGCGCTGCGATGTCGCTCGCACCTCCACCCAGGTGTACGCCTACGGTTTCGACTCCGACATCGATACCTGCGAGGCGTTGTACGCGAGTCTGCTCGTGCAGATGGTGCGCGCGTCGGATCAGTACATCAAGTCCGGGCAGTACCGCACGGCGACGGTGGAGAAGGTGGTCACCGAGAAGCGCTGGGGGCGCCAGGTGCAGCGGCGGGTGCAGGCGCCGGTGGCGGGGGTGACGGCGCGGCTGAACTTCCAGATGGCCTTCGCCGCGCGGATCGGCAGGCGGCTGGCCGCGGTGAAGGCGGAGGTCGAGGCCGAGGTCGTGCCCGCGGACAGCGCGGCGGGCACCGCGCTCGCCCTGCGCGACAAGGAGATCGAGCTCGCGGACTTCTACACCAGCACCTCCGAGGCGCGCGGGACCTGGCGCGGCCCACAGGCCTCGGCCGGGCACTCGGCGGCGGCGCGGCGCGCGGGGGATCGCGCGGGCAAGGCCGCGCGGCTGGGTACCTCGCCCGAACTCGGCGCGGCGCGTGGGCAATTGACGACGCGCCGGTCCCGCGGTGCGGACGACCCGGCATGAGTGCCGCGCCCTCCTCGGGCACGGGTGAAAGGGCTGACAGGGGTCGCGCGAGCGCCTCGGACGGACGATGCTCGTGAGCGAGTGTCGGCGAGGACCCCGGTTGCGTCCGCGCGCGACGAGGTCGAACGCCGACGAGGTGGAGTGGTGACCGTGCGGGATACGCAGCGCGCCAAGGTGTACGACGCCGAGCACCTGGTGCGCGGCATGTTCGATCGGGCCGACGAGCACGGCGCTCGCACGGTGGAGCTGTACGGTTCGCACCTCACGCTGCCGATCGAACGCCGCTTCGCCTCGGTCGACTCCGTGCAGAGTTATACGGACAAGGTGCTCGGGCTCAATTGGGTTCGGGCCCAATGGGTTCGCGCCGGAACGGCGGTGCGGGTGCGTTCGCGGGCGGGGGCGGCCGCCGCGCACTACGAGGCCGCCGGCGCCGTCCTGGCCGTTCCGCTGCACACCGGCGGTACGGCGTGGGCGCTGCGGGAACTCGTGGTCCTGCACGAACTGGCGCATCACCTCGAGCCGGACCCCGACTCGGTCGCCGCGCACGGCCCCGAATTCTGCAACCGCTATCTGGAGCTGGTGGACGGCGTCATCGGGCCGGAGGCGGCGCTGGTGTTGCGCGCGACGATGCTGGGTTGCGGTGTGCGTCTCTAGACCCGATCTGCGCGGACAGTTTCGCAGCAGAAGACCGTTTTCCGGCACGTTGATCGCGGAAACTGTCCGCTCAGGCCGGGTCTTCCCGCGCTCGGACCAGCTCGAGAACCCGCTCCAGGCGCTGCTGCCACCACTCGACCCGCGCCGGGTCACGCTGCCGGTATCGCTCGAGAAGATCGGGGTCCGGTCGCGGCGCGGTTTTCGGCACCGGCAGGTAACCGTCGACCGGCCGTAGCGAGTCGGCCACCACATCGCCGGTGAGCAGCGAGACAGTGCCCAGCCCGCAGGCGAATTCGAGTTCGGGAAGCGCCCCGGCGAGCGCAAGTTGAGCGGCCAGGCCGACGCTGGTCTCCAATGCCGAGGAGACCACGCAGGGCAGCCCGGCGGCCTCGGCCACGCGCAACGCGCGCCGGACACCGCCCAGCGGAGTGCATTTCAGCACCGCGAGATCGGCGGCCCCCGCGACGGCGACCCGCAGCGGGTCCTCGGCGCGGCGGATGGATTCGTCGGCGGCGATGCGCACGTCGACGCGGCGGCGCACCGCGGCCAGTTCCTCGACGGTCCGGCACGGCTGCTCGACGTACTCCAAACCGCCTGCGGCCCTGTCGATTCGGGTGATATGCGCGACGGCGGTGTCGACATCCCAGACCGCGTTGGCGTCCACCCGGACGGCGCCGTGCGGACCGAGCGCGTCGCGCACCGCCGCCACCCGCGCGAGATCCTCGGCGAGCGAGTCGGGGTGGTCGGCGACCTTCACCTTCGCGGTGGCGCACCCCGACCCCGCGACGATCGCGTGCGCGCGCTCCGGATCGACGGCGGGCACCGTGCAGTTGACCGGAATCCGATCGCGCACCGGCGCGGGCCAGCCCCGCGTCACCTGCTCGAGCGCGGTGGCAAGCCACCCGGCCGCTTCGCGGTCGTCGTACTCGGTGAACGGGCAGAACTCGCCCCAGCCGAGCGGGCCCCGGATCAGCATGCCCTCGCGCACGGTGATGCCGCGGAATCGGGTGCGCATCGGAATGGCGTAGACGATGCTCTCAACAGGGTGCTCGATCATCGCGGCCAGCTTAACGGGCGCGGGCCGGGCCTCGTTCGGTGTTGCCGGTCGCGGATTTCCCCCATCCGGACTGAGTAGTTTCGCGGTCCTCCTCGCGCCCGCCGATCGCGATGCTGAGTGCATGACCTACTACCCGACAGCGCAGCAGCCGCGGCAGCGGACCTGGGACGTGGTGTTCACCATCGTGCTGTACTGCGGCGCGGCGGTCCTCGGCCTGCTCGCCGCCTACGCCACCGCCTTCTTCGCGTTCGCCGCCGACGCCTGTGCCTACGACAACTGCCGCGAGGACTACCTCGGCGCCGCCTTCGTGGTCTCCTGGGGCGGCACCGCGCTGGCCCTGGCCGGCTCGCTCGTGATGATCATCATCGCCGCGGTCAAGCGCTGGTCCATGTGGTACTGGCCGGTGCTCGCCGCCGTTCTGATCGCGACATCGTTCGCCACCGGCTTGGCCCTGGCGTCGCAGGTCCACAGCGGTTCGTGAGTCACTGCGACGCGCAGGGAGTCCGCATCCTCGCGAGAACCTTTGCGCGCCTGGTGATGCGGTCCGTCCGCGAGCGGGTAATGCTGAGGCATGGCCTGGGGATCGCGAGAGAGGTTGCCGAATGTGCTGCGGGCCGTGGTCGGGTCGCTCCTGACGATCGCCGTCGCGTTGTTCATCGCGTCCTTCGTGTCGGTCTACGAGGTGGTCGCCCGCGACGGGGACGGCCCGGGTTGGCGATATGTGCCGGTGGCCCAGGTCATCGGCTGGACCGGGATCGCCGCGTCGGTGCTCTGGGCGGCGTGGCTCATGGTGACGAAGGCGCGGTCCCGGCGGCCGATCGCCTGGACGCCGCTCATCGCGGTGCCGCTGATCGTCGAGTCGTGGGTGGGCGGATTCCTGATCGCGGTGGTGCTCTCATCGATGTGAGGCGGTGCCCATCGGGGACGGGCACCGCGTCGGCTCAGAGGCGTTCGAGGATCATCGCGTTCGACAATCCGCCTGCCTCGCACATGGTTTGCAGCCCGTAGCGCGCGCCGCGATCCCGCATGGCGTGCACCAGGGTGGTGGCCAGGCGCGCACCGGAGGCGCCGAGCGGGTGACCGATGGCGATGGCGCCGCCGTTGACGTTCACCTTGCGCAGATCGGCCCCGGTCTCCTGCGCCCAGGCGAGCACCACCGGTGAGAACGCCTCGTTGACCTCGAACAGGTCGATGTCGGAGAGCTGAAGACCCGAGCGCCGCAACACCTTCCGGGTCGCCGGGATCACAGCGGTGAGCATGAGCAACGGGTCGTCGCCGGCGACGGCGAAGCTGTGCAGGCGCGCCAGCGGCTGCAGCCCCAGCTCCTTCGCGCGCTCGCCGGTCATGATCAGCACCGCCGCGCTGCCGTCGCTGACCTGGCTCGCGGAGGCCGCGGTGATCTCCCAGCCGATCTGCGGGAAGCGGGCGGCCATCGCCTCGTCGTAGTAGGCGGGGCGCAGCTTGGCGAGGGTGTCGAGGGTGCTGCCGACCCGGATGCCCTCGTCGGTGGCGAGCCCGTTGATCGGGGCGAGTTCGCCGGCGAACAGGCCGTTCTTCGTTGCCAGCGCGGCCTTTTCGTGGCTGCCGAGCGCGAACTCGTCGAGCTGGGTGCGGGTGAGCCCCCATTTCGCGGCGATCAGTTCGGCGCTGATCCCCTGCGGCACCAGGCCGTCCGGGTAACGCTCGGCGAAACCGACGCCGGTGATGTCCGCTGAACCGACGAGGTTGGCGCCCATGGGAATCCGGCCCATCGACTCGACCCCGGCCGCCACGACAATGTCGTAGGCGCCGGAGATCACGCCCTGCGCGGCGAAGTGGATCGCCTGCTGGCTGCTGCCGCACTGCCGGTCCACGGTCGTGGCGGGCACGGATTCGGGGTAGCCGGCGGCCAGCGCCGCGCGCCGGGCCATATTGGCGCCCTGCTCCCCGACCTGGGTGACGATGCCCGCGATCACATCGTCGACGAGCGCCGGATCGATGCCGCTGCGGGTCACCACCTCGCGCAGGCTGTGGGCGAGCAGGTCCACCGCGTTGACGTCGTGCAGCGCGCCGTTCGGCTTGCCCTTGCCGATCGGGGTGCGTACCGCTTCGACAATTACCGCGTCTCTCATCGTGTTTCCTTCCGGACCGAGAACCGGGCGGCCCTGCCTGGCTCTATCAACACATAGTCAGGTTACACCTGGCCTTAGTCGAGGCAAGTCAGCGGCGCTATGATGTCGGTCATGGCAGCAGTGATGGAAGGGCCGTTGGCCGATCTGAGTTCGTGGCAGCCGACGGATTGCTCGATCGCCAAGGCGATCGAGCTGGTCGGCACCCGCTCGGTCGTGCTCATCCTGCGCGAGGCGTACTACGGCACCACCCGCTTCGACGGCTTCGCGCAGCGCGTCGGCATCACCGACGCCGCGGCCGCCGCGCAGCTCCGCAAGCTCACCGAGGCCGGGCTGCTCACCAAGCGGCCCTACCAGGAGCAGGGCAAACGCACCCGCCACGAATACGTGCTCACCGACATGGGCCGCGATCTGCTTCCCGTGGTGCTGGCGCTCATGCAGTGGGGCGACACCTACCTCCAGCCCGGTCCGCCCCCGCTGCTGCTGGTCGAGGAGTCCACCGGCGCGCCCGTGCGTGTACAGGTGCGCAGCGACTCCGGCCGCGAGATCGGCCTCGAGGAACTGGGCATCCGCGTCAACGACGACTACCTGGCCACCGTCCGCCGCCGAAAGCCCGCCAAGCGCTGAAAACTGCTGTGTCACATCGCCTCCCCGTCCGGGCTCATAGCTACGTACCAATCCGGACAAGGAGAAGATGATGCAGTTCGTACTGGTGATTTACCACGGGAGTTTTCCGCTGCCCGGCACGCCGCAGGCCGAGTCGGTCACCGAGGAACAGCGGCAGTCGGTCTACGCCGACTTCGCGGCGCTCGGCAGGAGGGAGAACGTGAAGGCCGGGCCGCCGCTCGGCCTGCCCGCCGACGCGACGACCGTGCGGGTGGTGGACGGTTCGACGGTGACGGCGGACGGTCCGTTCCGCGGTGTCGAGAACGCGATAGGTGGTTACGCGGTGGTCGAGGCGGACGATCTGGCCGCCGCGGTCGAGATCGCCGCGAGTATCCCGCAGGCCAGGATGGGTGGGGCGGTCGAGGTGCGCCCGTCCGAAAAGTACTGGTGAGACCCGTTTCCCGGCGCGCGATGCGCGCCGGGGACGGTGGTCAGTCCAGGACGGTGGACGCGAGCCTGCGGACCCGGTCCGCGTCGCGAATGACGTCGATCCGGACGATCCGGTCATCCGCGACGGTGAAC
>NZ_BAGH01000416.1 GCF_000308715.1 Nocardia tenerifensis NBRC 101015 | reverse complement strand
GATCGGGGCGGGCTTGGGGAAGGTCTCGTTCTTCGTGCCCTCCAGCGCACCGTCCATGGTGGCCTTCCAGATATCGGAGGGCAGCCCGGAGCCGTAGATCATGCCGCCCTGGTAGTTGCGCAGCGGCGTGTTGTGCACGCTGCCCACCCACACGGCCGTCGACAGCGACGGGGTGTAGCCGACCATCCAGGCGTCCTTGTTCTCGCCGGTGTCCTCGAGCTGGGCGGTACCGGTCTTGGTGGCCGACTCGCGGCCGCCGGCCAGGTTGTGGTTGCGCGACCACGCGGCGATCGGCTTCATCGCGGCCGTCACGTTGTCGGCCACCGCGGCGTCGACCCGCTTCTCGCCGGGCACCTCGCCGCGGTCGAGCAGGACGGTGCCGTCGGCGGAGACCACCTTCTGCACGAAGTGCGGCGCGTGATAGACGCCGGAGGCCGCCAAAGTGGCGTAGGCGGAGGCCATGTCGAGCGGGCGCGACTGGTACTGGCCGAGCACGATGCCGTTGTTCGGGCCACTGCCGTCCGGCTCGGTCAGCGACTTGCCGACGCCCGGGATGGTCTCCGGGATGCCGAGCTTGTGCGCCATGTCCGCGATCTTCTTGGGGCCGTTGCCCATATCGATCTGCATGCGGTAGAAGCTGGTGTTCAGCGAGCGCTTGAGGGCCTCGGCGATGGTGCACATGCCGCAGCCCTCGCCCTCGACATTGGTGATCTTGATGCCGTTGACGGTGAGCGGGGAGCTGTCGTACATCTGCGACAGCGGAACGCCCTGCTCGAGATTGGCGGCGAGGCCGAACACCTTGAACGACGAGCCCGGCTGCAGGCCCGCGTTGGCGTAGTCCCAGCCCTGGCCGTCGTCGCCGCCGTAGTAGGCGCGCACCGCGCCGGTCTTCGGATCCACCGAGACGACCGCCGAGCGCAGCTCCTCCGGCTCGCCCTGCATCTTCTTCTGCGCCGCGTCGACGGCGGCCTTCTGCGCCTTCGGATCGATCGTCGTGGTGATCGTCAGACCCGCCGTGTTGAGCTGCTGCCCGCTGATGCCGGCGGCGGTCAGCTCGTTGAGCACCTGCTGCTTGATCAGACCCTCCGGGCCGGAGTCCAGGGTCTTGTCCTTGGTGGTCGACACCGGGGCGACCCGCGGATACTGCATGCCCTGGCGCTCGGCCGCGGGCAGGTTGCCGCCGGAGACCATGCCGTCGAGCACGTAGTTCCAGCGGGTCTTCGCGCCCTCGGGGTTCTTCTCCGGGTCCAGGCCGGACGGCTGCTGGATGGTCGCGGCGAGCACCGCGCCCTCGGCCGGGGTCAGCTCCGTCACCGGCTTCTCGAAGTAGGCCTTGGCGGCCGCGTCGATGCCGTACGCGCCGCGACCGAAGTAGATGGTGTTCAGGTACGCGGCGAGGATCTCGTCCTTGCTCCACTGGCGCGCCATCTTGGCCGAGATGACCAGCTCGCGCATCTTGCGGGTGAGCGAGCGTTCGTCGCCGACCAGCGCGTTCTTCACGTACTGCTGGGTGATCGTGGAGCCACCGCCCGCGCTTTCCTTGCCGAGCACGTTGTCCCTGGCGGCGCGCGCGAAGCCGGAGATGGAGAAGCCGGGGTTGGAGTAGAAGTCGCGGTCCTCGGCGGCGATCACCGCGTTGCGGACGTGCGCGGGGATCTGCTCGATCGTCACGTCGGTCCGGTTGCCTTCCGGCGGAACGACTTTGCTGATCACCGTGTCGCCGTCGGAGGCGAGGATGGTCGCGACCTGATTGGTTTTGAGGTCGCCCGGCTGGGGTACCGAGACAGTCGTGTACGCGATGAGGAAGACGCCGCTGGGGATCAGGATCGCCATGGCCATCATCACGTAGATGACCCGGCGAACGATGCGCCACGGCGACTTCTTCTTCTGGCCGGGCCTGCGCTTACCGGGGCCGAGCCGTCGCCGCCGCTGCCGCC
>NZ_BAGH01000417.1 GCF_000308715.1 Nocardia tenerifensis NBRC 101015 | reverse complement strand
TGGATGATCTTCGAGGACGCCGCCCGCTCGGCCGCCGCGCTGGTCTCGGCCCGCGACTACGCGGCCAAGCGGCTCGACCAGGAACTGTCCGCCGCGGTCGCGGATCCCGCGACCAGGAACACCCCGGCCGCCGACGCCGCGCGCCGGGCCGCGCAGCAGCGCGCCGACGAGCTGATCGCCACCGCCGAGAGCAATCATCAGCGCGACAGCGCGCAGCTCGTGCGCGAGCTCGCCGACGCCGATCTGATGCTGCCGCCCGCGCTGGCGTCGTGGGACTCGCCGGCCTGGGACAAGCCGGTCACGCCGAGCGACGGCATCCGGCTCGGCGAGCTGTACGCGCGCGAACGCGGGACCCTGCGCGTGCCGTATTGCGTTCCGGTGCCGTTGAATCGGCCGCTGTGGATCGACACCGAATCCACCCGCGCGGTCGCGCCGGTGGTCGCCGCGCTGCTGTCCCGGCTGCTCACCTCGGCGCCCGGCCGGCGCACCCTGGTCGACGTCATCGACCTGACCGGGGCGTTCGGCGCCTTCACCGGGTTGCTCGCGCCCGTCCTGAACGGGCCGCCGGTCACCGACCACGCCGACATCTCGGAGCGGCTGCAGGCCCTGGTCCAGGCCGCCGAGCTGGCCGAGCTGGCGTTCACCAGCGGCATGGGCAGCCCGCCCAAGGAGCACCGGATTCTGATCGCCGCCGACTTCCCGCACGGTTACCAGAGTTCGGACGCGCAGCGCATCGGGTCGCTGATCGTGCGCGGTGAACTGATCGGGCTGTCGACGGTGATCATCGGCGGCGACGAGACCGACTCCGGCGACGCCACCGTGGCGATGCTGGCACAGTCGTGCAGGCACCTGCCGACGGTCGACGGCACGCCGCTGTTCGATCCGTGGACCGGCAGCCCGTGGCAGCTCGACCTGGACGAGCTTCCCCAGGACGCCGGGCTGCTCGCGCGTTACCTGCGCACCCACTGAATCGGTTCGCGGCGTTCGCTATTCCTCCGTGGTCACGCGCTACCGCCCTCCGGGGGTGACGCTCACGCCGCGAGCGGAGGCGCTGGTCGGTGAGTGCCACTCACCGGGTCGGCGCGACCCGCGGGCGCAGCAACTCGGGCAGCCACGGCAGCAACGGATCCGGCGCCCGGTCGACGACGCCGCCGATCGGGTCGTCCACATAGTCGCGGCGCACCAGGTCCTCGCCGGGGCGGTAGATCTGCCGGACGATCAAGGCGCACAACGCGATCACCGCGAGGTCGCGCAGCACGACGGCGCCGGTGAACCACTGCTCGGGCAGGCCCTTCTTGTCCAGGCCGAGGTAGTAGAACATGCGCGGCGCCCACACCAGCGCGTCGATCGTCATCCACGCCAACAGGATTCGCCGATGCGGCAGGGCGAGCACGGCGATCGGCACCAGCCACAGCGAGTACTGCGGGCTCCACACCTTGTTCGTCAGCAGGAACGCGGCGATCACCAGGAAGCACAGCTGCGCGAGCCGGGGGCGCTGCGGCGCGGTGAGCGCGATGTAGCCGATCACCGCGCACGCGGCGACGAACGCGAGCAGCGACACCGCGTTCAGGATGACCGGCTGCTGCGAGTGGCTGAGCGCCCCGTCGAAGCCGGGCCAGCCGGTGAACGAGGTGACCACGTTGTAGAGCGAGTCCGGGTCGGCGTGCCGGGAGGTGTTGAGCCGGAAGAACTCTCGCCAGCCGCTCGGGTACAGCGCGGCGATCGGCAGGTTCACCGCGACCCAGGTGCCGAGCGCGGCCGAGACCGCGACCGCCGCCGCGCCCAGTGGCCGCGTGCCGAGCAGGTGGATGCGGTAGGGCGTCTCGCGGATCCAGTCCCGCGCCGTCGACCAGCCGTCGATATCGCGCAGACGCAGCCCGAGCTGGGTGCTGGGCAGCCGCTGCATCGGGTCGGCGCGCAGGCAGAGCACGACGATCGGGCCGAGCAGCAGCAGCGGATACAGCTTGGCCGCGCCGCCGAGGCCGAGCAGCAGCCCGGCGAGGGCGGGGCGGCGGCGCGCCCAGGCCAGCAGGCCGGTCGCGGCGAAAGCCGTTGCCAGGGCGTCGAAATTGGTGAAGATGTGCACGATCACCAGCGGCGAACAGGCGATCAGCGCGGCGTCCCACACCCGGCGGCCCGCCAGCTGCGCGCTCGCCCACACGGTGACCAGCCAGGCCAGCGCGAGGCCGAACGCGACGACGTTGAAGTAGATCACCACCTGCAGCGCGCCGGGCAGCGGCGCGGCGTCCCAGGCCTTGGCGATGCGCATCGAAAGGTACTGGTACAGACCGGATAACACCGGGTACTCCATGTACCTGGTCTCCCGGCCGCCGTCCGGGGTCTGCTCCGTCCAGTCCTTCTTGTACGGAAAAGCGCCCTCGTTCAACCGTTCCGCGCCGTACAGCGGCACCGTGTCCGAGTAGCACATCGCCACGTACTGGCGACCGTTGTTCCAGTCGAGGGTGACCGTTCCGTCGCCCGCGCTGGTCTGCTGAATGCAGCCGGCCTTGCCGAACCAGCCGAACGCGAGGAACACCACCGTGAACGCGAGCAGCACCCGCATCGGCGTCCAGAATCCCACGCGCCCGATGAGCGCGTGCTCGCCGACCGGGCCGCCGATGACCGTCGACAGCTGCGCGGTCAGGGAGTCGTTGCGGCTCGGCTGATCTCGCGCGTCGGCCGAGCGCAGATCCGGCGCGAGCGGACCCGGCGAGACGTAGTACGCCGCACCGGAGGGCGCCCCACCCGCCTGCGGCGCACTCCCGTTCGTTCGCTGGTCCACCAGTTCCTGCTCGGTCACGGCCCCCGACGCTACCTCGAGTCGACTATGGGTTCGGATCGCGTCGTCCCCACTCGGACGACGCGCTTACCTGCTTCGGGTGGTGGGCGGGGATCCGTTGCTCTCGCCCTGACCGTTGGCGCCGGGCCGCGGCGCACCGGTCGCGGTCGGCGACGAGCCGTCGGTCGGCGCC
>NZ_BAGH01000418.1 GCF_000308715.1 Nocardia tenerifensis NBRC 101015 | reverse complement strand
ATGCACAACACCGCCCGCGTCGCCGACAACGAGATCAGCCGCAAGGTGGTCGAGATCGAGAAGGCCGGAGGCACTTTCGACGACGTCCGCGATCTGGTAGCGGGCGCGCGCGGGCGTCGCGTGTTCGAGGAGGGCGATCTCGACGCGGGCATCTGGAGCGCGGGTCAGGTGCAGGGCCTGATCAACGACATTCCCACCTGCGACGAGCTCATCTCCCGCATGGTGCGCGAGGCCGAGGAGCTCATCACCGCTCGCCTCGCCGCGACGGTCGTCGCCTGATCCGGGCCATGTACCTGTTCGGCGGGGCTCAGACCGCGAGTGCCGGGGGCGAGGGGACGGCGCGGGCCGGCGGGCGATAGGACCGCCAGGCCTCGGCGAGCCGGCGGGCCGCCTCGGTGAGCGTGTCCGTCGGGTGCAGGTAGTGGATGCGGACGTGGTCTTCGCTGCCGCCGGTCGGGTCGAGCCCGCTGCCGGGCAGTATCGCGACGCCGTGCCGCAGCGCGGCCTGCGCGAACGAGGTGCCGTCGCCGTAAGGCAAACGCACCCACAGGGTTTGGCCGCCCGGGACCGCCGGCGCGTGCCACTCGGGTAGCAGCCGGGCGAGTTCGGCGCGTAGGTGATCGTGCCTGGCCTGCCGCTCGGGCGCGAGCCGGGCGCAGACGGCGGCCAGGCGCGGCATCAGCTCGGCCGCGGCCAATTGGGCGGGCACGTCGCCGCCGAGGTCGTGCACCGCGCGGATCCTGGCGAGCCGGGCGATGGTCGGCGCGGCGGCCCGCATCCAGCCGATGCGGAGTCCGCCCCACACCGTCTTGCTCAGTGAGCCGACGGTGATCACGGCGTCCGAGTGCGCGGCCAGCGGTGGCGGCGTGCGGAATCCGGGAAAGCCGAGCTCGGCGAGCACCTCGTCCTCGATCAGCGTGACGCCCGCCGCGGCCGCCGCCTCCGCCAGCCGCCTGCGGGCCAGCGGCGGCAGCACCGCGCCGGTCGGATTGTGAAAGGTCGGAATCGCGTAGGCGAGCGCGGGCCGGTGATCCCTTGCGGCGGCGGCGAATTCGGGCATCCCCGGCGAGAGTGTGTGGATCGCCGCCGCTTCCGCGCGGAACACCTCCAGCCCCGGTGGCGAGCTCGGCGCCTCCATCAGCACGCGATCGCCGGGCTGGAGGAAGGCGCGGGCCAGCAGCGAAAGCGCTTGTTGCCCACCGGTGGTGACCAGCACCTGGTCGAACGACGTCGGCACGCCGCGCTCGCGGTAGTACTCGGCGATGGCGTGCCGCAGCCTGGGGTGTCCGGTCGGGTAGTAGCCGATATCGCTGGTGGTCGCGGCGAGCTCGGGCAGGATGGCGGCGTAGCACTCGGTCAGTTCCGCGGGCGGGGTGTCGGGCGCGGCGCAGGCCAGCGGGATCACGCCCGGCCGGGGCTCGAGCAGGTCGAGGAACACCGGCGCGCTGGTGGTCTCGGACGGTGCTGCGCCCCACCGCGAGCGTGCCGGCCAGCACCCGGTCGGGTGGCAACGGCGTGCCCGGCGGGAGCTCGCCCTCATCGATCAGTCGGCGCAACCTGGCGGCCAGCAGCGCGTATAAGGCGCCGCGACCGGCCGACCAGCGGCCGAGGCGTTCGGCGACATTGATTGGATTCATGGCCAAACCAATTCTGCCCGATTGGCCATGGTCCGTCGACCCGGGCGATTCGAGGATTGACGCTATGACAGCAGCAAGAATCTCCGGTCCGGTCTCGATCACGGACGCGATCGCCGGGCTGCCCGGCCCCTTTCAGCAGCGCGAACTCGCCGTCGTCAACGACACCGTCGTGCGCGTCGCCCAGTTGGCCGGCGAGTTCCCGTGGCACCACCACGACGAGGACGAACTCTTCCTGTGCTGGGACGGCACGTTCCGGATCGAGTTGGACGGACAGGATCCGGTCACCTTGAACCCCGGCGAACTCTTCGTGGTGCCCAAGGGTGTTCGGCACCGCCCGGTCGCCGAGCGACCCGCGCACACCCTGTTGATCGAGCGCCCGGAGACCGTGCAGTACGGGAACTGAGTCAGCCCGATCGGACCCGGCCGGACAGGCCGGGTCCGACGAGTTGCTCCAGGCGCCGATACGCCTCCGCGGGCGCCACCGGCGGGTCCGCGTCGGCGATCGCGCCGAGGACGCCGACCACGCCCCAGGACAGGAACGTCACGGTCGCGTCGAACTCGGCCTCGTCCATGTCGAGCCGCTCGGCCAGGCGCTCGGCCAGGATCTCGGCGACCATCTGCCGCGTCGTGCGCAGCAGCAGGGCGCCGCTCTTGCGGCCGAGCAAGGCTTGATACACCTCGGGGTTCGCCGCGGCCAGCTGGAACAGCGTGTGCACCGGCGCGAGCAGCGCCGTCGCCTCCGCGCCCGCCTCGGCGCGCGGCGCGGTCACCGCGGCCCGCAGATAGTCGGTGCTGCTGAGTAAGAGTAGGTCGTCCTTGTCGCGGAAATGCGCGTAGAACGTGGACCGTCCGACATCGGCCCGGTGCAATATGTCGCGCACCGAGATTCGGTCGTAGCCGCGCTCCAGCATGAGTTCGATCAACGCCCGATGCAGCAGGCTTTTCGTCCGCCGCACCCGGCGATCCGTGCTGCCCGTCAGCCTTTTCACTTCCGACGACAATGTGCCTCCCGTACAAATGTCGCGAATCCGTCCCGAATGGAACGGTTTCCGTAATTTTGTCTCTGGTCGAAGCGGCAGCCTCTCCCGACCATGAACACATGACCAAAAACGCACCCCAGTCTTCCATTCGACAGGGCAACCATGACACCGAAACCGGTGTTCTGCTTACCAAGCCACGGAGTTACCGCACTTTCAAGGCGCTATTCCTGCTCGGCCGTGGTCGTCGGCTCAACGCTGCGCTGGTCGCGCTCAGCGGGGCGGCGACCGACCACAGCGTCGCCGACATAGGTTGCGGCCCAGGCGATCTCGCCCGTGCACTGGCCGTTCGAGTAGGTCCCGGCGGCCGCGTCGTCGGCGTCGATCCGGCCGCGGAAATGATCGACTACGCGTCCGCGCATTCCCGCGCGACGACGAATTGCCGATTCGAACTCGGCAGCGCACAGACACTGACACTGCCCGACGCGTCCTTCGATGTGGTGACCTCGACCTTCGCCATGCACCATATCCCGGAGCAGCACCGGCGGGCGGCGATCGCGCAGATGTTCCGGATACTGCGGCCCGGCGGCACGCTGCTGCTGGCGGATACCCATCCGACGGGGCCGGTGTTGTCCGCCGTGGTCCGGATAATGGCGCGCTTCGCGGCGCGGCGCACGCACGACGCCGGGCCGGGTCACCACGCGGATCCCGTGGTGGCGGTGGACATTCGGCGCTATCGAGACCTGCTGACCGACGTGGGCTTCGGCGAGGTGGCCTTCCACACCGTCGAGCCCGCGACGGGAGTCCTGCTCGCCACCAAGGAGATCCGGCGCTAGATCATGTCCTTCGCCGCCATCCAGCGCATCGTGAACCAGCCGCACAGCACCGGCAGCCAGCAGGTGAGCACGCGATAGAGCAGCACCGACGGGACCGCGATGTTCAGCGGCACATTGAACGCGCCGAGGCCGCCGATCAGCGCGGCCTCCACGGCGCCGACGCCGCCCGGGGTGGGGGCCGCCGAGGCCAGCGTGCCGCCGATCATGGTGACGATGGTGACGGTGACGAAGGTGGTGCCGCCGCCGAAGGCCTCGACGCTGGCCCACAGCGCCCCGGCCATGCCGAGGGTGATCGCGGCGCAGCCGAGAATGATCACAGAGAAACGCCTGGGGTCGCGCGCCAGATCGGCGAGCTCGGCGAGCACCTCCTGCAATTGCGGCCGCACCGAATTGTTCAGCCAGTGCCGCAATTTCGGCACGAACATGAAGGTGCCGATGATGCCGACGCCGACCCCGGCGATCAGATACAGCACCGTGGCGTCCGGGACGAAGTGCGACAGATCGGCGGAGGTGCCCGCCGCGACGCTGAACACGACGAGCAGGCTGAGGTGCGTGATCACCTGAACCGCCTGTTGCAGGGCCACCGCCGCGGTGGCGCGCACCGTGCCGACCCCGCCCTTCTGCAGGAACCGCACGCTCAGCGCGAGCCCGCCCACCCTGGCCGGGGTGGTCGTCGCCGCGAACGTATTGGCGATCTGCATGATCACCAGGTTCTTCAGGCTCACGGCGCCCGACGCGCACGCCCACAGAGCCGCCGCCGCACCGACATAGGTCAGGCTGGAGACGGCCAGGCCGAGCAGCGCCCACCACCAGTTGGCGGTCTTCAGCTGGGTGAAGAACGTCGGCACCGCGCTGATGAACGGGTACGCGACGTAGACCAGCCCGATCAGCAGCACGAGCTGGATGATCTGGTTGCGGGTGAAGCGGGTGATCTGTTCGGCCTGGATCCGATCCTCTCCGGTCTGTTTGCGCACCTCGTCGCGCGCGGCGGTCAGCGCGTCCTTCCAGTCCGGGACGGACTTGCGCAGCCCGGCGGGCATGACGGACTTGGTCAGCCGGCTCGCGGCGGCGAGCACCTGCTGCTCACCGAGCGAGGCGATGGCCGCGCGCACCGCCGCCTCCTTGCCGAAGATCGCCGTGGTCGACACCAGCAGCTGCGCGATGTCGGACTGCTGCTGTTTGAGCGAGGCCCCGTACTCGGCGCTGGCGAATCCGCCGAACAGCGTGGTGCCGTTGTCGATTCGGATCTCCGTCGGGCGCAGGTCGCCGTGCGAGATCTGCCCCGCGTGCAACTCGCCGAGCGATTTCCACACCCCCGCCAGCTGTTCGGCGGAGGCCGAGCTGATCCGCGTGCCCCTGGGCATGGTGTGCGCGTGCAGCATCCAGCCGCGGTCGAGCGCCGCGACGGCGACCGGCGCGCTGCTGGCCAAGCCGAGCTCGCCGACCGCGATCGTCATGAGCGCGCGGTGCTCGACCGCGCGGTGCATGGAGCCGTGCAGCGCCGCGGTCTCGCTGGCGCGGAAGGTGAGCCAGCGCCACAGCTGGCGCAGCGCGCCGAAGCTGCGCTGGTTCTTGCCGTACATCTCGACGACGAGTCCGCGTTCGGGTCCGTCGATGGCCGCGGCGAGCACGAGCGGCCCGCGCCCGGCCGGGTGCACCACGGTGAATCTGGTGACCGTGTGCCCTCGTCGATCCAGCACGCGCACCGCGGCGTCGAGCGGCACCTCCAGCGCGGGCGTGCCGACGACCAGCACGATGACCGCGCCGACCAGCCAGCCCACGGCGAGCCCGAACATCGCCCTGGCCGGCACCACCGTGCTGACCACCAGATGGATCGGCGCGAAGGCCAGCAGCAGAAACCACAGGTACCGCCGTGGCCGATTGGGCAGCCACGGGCTCGACACCGTGAGCACGGCTGCGAGCATGGCGATCCAGCGCGGATCGTCCAGGAACTGCGAGAGGAAGGTGTCGAGCCGATCCGGTACCTGCCAATGCCATTTCGGCGCCGAGAGGCCCGTGCCCGTGATGGAGAGCAGCAGTCCGGCGGTGAGCCCCGCCGCCGCGTAGCCCGCGAGCAGCTTCCACTGCCTGCCGATGATCAGCTCGATCAGGATGGCGAACGGCAACGCCAGGATCGCCATGCCGTAGACCAGGTACACCAGATTCGACTGGTCCGGGTTCAGGAAGCCGACGATCTTGTACACCGAGTGTTCCAGAGCAAGCCACTCCGGCCGGGTGATCACCGAGGCCGCGATGACGATCGCCACCCCGAGTACCGCGAGCACGACGCGGATGATGTCACTCGTCCGCCGAATCAGCGGTTGCAGCAGGCTGCCCGTTACCGGGATCTCCCGCCCGTCGACTCGCATGTCGCCTATCCGCCTCTCCGAGTATTCAGGCCAGACTCAGGTGCCACGACAGTAGCGTTGGCGGCCAGCGATTCCGTGGTGGTCGAGTGAGCTGGTACCCGGTGAGTTACCCATGTGTTTCAGCAAATCAGTTGTTTCGTCCGCCGACGGAGAATACACACCGACACGCCGCCGACTGCCCGGCCGAATGTCGGTTGGCTCGGCGGTTGTGCGGTAACTCACGCCGAGTCGCGGTTGAATCTGACATAGGTGTGAGATTCGAGAATGTCGGCATGGACAACGAGCTCTACGACTACAGCCCCATCACCGAACGCGCGCCCATCCACTGGCCCGGCGGCGCCCGGGTCGCCTTCTACGTCGGCCTGAATGTCGAGCACTACCAGGTGGATCGGCCGTCCACCAGCATCTTTCCCGGCACCGCCGGGCTCGCCCCCGATCCGCTGAACTATGGCTGGCGCGATTACGGTCCGCGCGTGGGGATCTGGCGGCTGGCCGACATTCTGGACCGGCACCGCGTCCGCGCCAGTGTGCTGCTCAATTCCGATGTGGTCCAGCACAATCCGCAGATCATCACGGCCGGTCTCGCACGGGACTGGGCCTGGCTGGCGCACGGCAAGAACAACTCGATCTTCCAGGCCGACATGACCGTCGAGCAGGAGCGCGCGTACCTCACCGAGGTGGTCGAGACCATCGAGCGCGCCACCGGCCGCAGGCCGCGCGGCTGGATGGGGCCCGCGCTCACCGAGACCTTCCGCACGCCGGAACTGCTGGCCGAGCTCGGCCTGGACTACGTGCTCGACTGGACCAACGACGACCAGCCCTATCGGCTGAATGTGCCGGGGATGCTGAGCGTTCCGTACACCGTCGAACTCAACGACAACACGCTGTTTCTCGCGAAGGGCACCAGCGGGCCGGATTTCGTGCGCATCGTCAAGGATCAGCTCGACCAGCTCTACGCCGAGTCCGCCGACAGCGGCCGCGTGATGGCCCTCGCGCTGCACCCGTTCGTCATAGGTCAGGCCTTCCGGGCCAAGTATCTGGATCAGGCGCTGGAGTACGTGGTGAATCACCCCGGCGTGTGGCTGACCACCACCGACGAGATCGCGGCGCATTTCGCGGCGTCGGCGTAGTTCGTACTTGCCGAAACGGCCCGCGCCGCACACGATCAGGTCAGGTACACCGATGTCCAGGAGGCGGAATGGCTGTGCAGGACCAGGATCTGACAGGCAAGTCCATCGTGGTGACCGGGGCGAGCTCCGGCATCGGCGCCGCGGCGGCGGCGACTTTCGCCGCACGCGGCGCCAC
This sequence comes from Nocardia tenerifensis NBRC 101015, assembly GCF_000308715.1. Taxonomy (GTDB): domain Bacteria; phylum Actinomycetota; class Actinomycetes; order Mycobacteriales; family Mycobacteriaceae; genus Nocardia; species Nocardia tenerifensis. Next base: position 63,436 of record NZ_BAGH01000418.1, on the reverse strand, counting down.
CGTCGCGGTGGTCGGCCGCTCGCCGGAGCGCACGGCCGAGGTGGCCGCGAAGGCCGGGGCCGAGCCGTTCCTCGCCGACTTCGCCCGCTTCGACGAGGTGCGCAGGCTGGCGGAGCAACTGCTCGACCGCTATTCGCACATCGACGTGCTCGCCAACAACGCGGGCGGCTCCTGGCCGAAGCGCACCCCCACCGACGACGGCAACGAGCTGACCTTCCAGGTCAACCACCTGTCCCCGTTCCTGCTCACCACCCTGCTGCTCGACCGGCTCGTGCGGTCGCGGGCCAGGGTGATCAATACCGCGAGCGTGACCTACCGGATGGCGCGGCTGAACCTCGACACCGTCAACGCGACGACGGGTTCGTTCAATCAGATGGGCGCCTACGCCGCGTCGAAGCTGGCGAACATCCTGTTCACCAGGGAACTCGCCCGCCGCACCGCGGGCACCGGGCTGGTGACCGCCGCCTTCCATCCGGGCGCCGTGGCCACCCACGTGTACGACCGCGCGCCGCTCGGCCTCGGCTGGCTCATCCGCTCCCCGCTGTCCAAGCCGTTCTTCATCCGGCCGGAGAAGGGCTCGGAACCGCTGGTGCACTTGGCCACCACGGCGGACGACATCAACGGGCAGTACTTTCACCAGTTCAAGCTGGAACCGCCCAGCAACAAGCAGGCGGTGGATGCCGCTCTGGCGCAACAGCTCTGGGAGATGTCCGAGCGGGTCACCGGGTAACCGCCGGACTCGCCGGGTTACTCGCCGACGCCGAAGACGCCGCCGGTATAGCTGCCCTCGTCGAGTTCCACGATCGCCTTCGCGACCTGCTCGGTGGGTACCAGCGCCGGAAACGTGGTCGGCGCGATGGCGTTCGCCCGCACGCCGAACTCGCCGAACTCCTCGGCGATATTCCGGGTCAGCTGATTGAGCGCGGCCTTCGACGCCGAGTACAGCGTCTGCCCCGGATACACCTCCGAGCCGGAGATACTGGAGACGTTGACGATATTGCGGTTCGCCGCGCGGTTCTCCGGCCCGGCGTGCAGCCAGAACCGCTGCGCGAGGCGCGCCGAGAAGCGCAGCGGCACAGCGACGTTCAGCGTGAAATGCGGATCGAACTGCTCCAGCGCGGCGTCGCCGTCCACGATGCCGCGCGGGTGCAGCTGCACGTGGGCGGCGTTGTTGACCAGCAGGTCGACCTTGCCGAACCGGGCCAGCGCGAGGTCGACCACCCGCTCCACCTCGCCCGGCGCGGTGAGATCGGCGCGGATCACGAAGACCCGCGAAACGTTCTCCGGCACCGGCTTTTCCGGCTCGAGCGGGTCGACGAACCACTCGAGCTGCGACGGCACCGCGGGCGTGCGGGTGCGGCAGACCGCGACGATGTCGTAGTCGGTGTAGTACGAACGGCAGAACACGTTGCCGAGCGTGCCGCCCGCGCCCGTGATCAGGCAGACCCGGCGTTCACCAGTAGGCAATGCGGTCCCCTCCCCAGCGCTCCAGCGCGTCGTCCTTGGTCCGGTGCGCCCACATCACCACGCTGTTGCGATCCTTGGTGTTCCCGCCCGCGAAGGTGTGCCAGGTGCGCGGCGTGACCTCGAACAGAATGAGCGAGTTGTCCAGCGGCGGAACGAGCGTCAGCTCGGGCAGCTTCTCGCCCTCGGCGATGTTGTCGTAGAGCGCGGTCTCGCCGCCGTCGCCGGGCTGCCAGTCCGGGTTGCCGAGGTAGAACAGCATCGCCACCGCGCGAATCGACTCGCGGGCGACCACACCCGGTTCGCGCGCACCGGTTTTCGTCTCCACCGAGCCGTCGGGCAGCCGCACCTCCGCCGGGCCGGGCGCCTCGCCGGGGAACCACGCGGGGTTGAGGTCGTTGTGCGGCCATCCGTACGGTGCGCCCGGTGCGTGATGGTGCACCGACCCCTCGAGGTCGCCGGTCGCGGTCACCCCCGCGACGCCGGTGATCAGGTCGTGCCACTCGCGGGAGATGAACACCTCGAAGGAGGTGTCGCGCAGGTCGGCCAGGCGGATCCCGTCGGCGCTGTAGTTCGTCGCGACCTGCCCGAACAGCTGGGGACTGTCACGCCGGACCCGCGCCAGGTCGTCGGTCAGCCGCTGATAGAACTCCGGCACGAAGACATCCCTGGCGTACACGTGCGGGAACGGCTGCGTGCGGCGTATCCAGCGCCGATGGGCGAACAGATCCGCGAACCGCTCCGGCCGCGCCTGCGCCTGCGGTACGGACTCGGTTGTCACGTCACTCCCTCCCTGTCGCACCACTGGCGATCTTATTGTCTGCTCAGCGCCCCGCGCAGGTGGTGTTCATTTTGTGCGGGCGGACAGGGGAGCGGCGTGCGGTCAGGCCGGCCGGGCGAGGCGCGTGCCCAGGAACGCGAGGTAGGCGATGAAGCCGATCGACCCGATCGGCCTGCTGCGCCGGAAGGTGATCGCGAGGCCGAGCACCAGTTCGGTGAGGCCGTTGCGGTAGGTCCAGCGACGGGTGGCGCGTGGAAACGCCCGCGCCGTAAGGGGATCGAAGGCGCGCGGCGCGGTGAAGTGGGCCGCGCCGGTGCCAGCGAGGCCGAGGCCGAAGGCCCGTGCGCGCACGCTGTCGGGGGTTCGCTGCTTGATCACGACCGGACGCTGCTGTGGCCTGTCCGTCCGGTCTCGTCTGCGACGACCGATGGTTTTCGTGCGCATGTCTCTCCTCGATGGGTCGCGGATGGTAGTCCCCATCGAAGCTAGCATTGTCTGGGACAGATGAGCCAGTGGGCAGGGCGTGCGCCTCAGCCGACCGACATCTGCCGGTTCTGCGCGTCGGTGCGCCGCTCGCGCACCGCGGCCAGGTCCACCGGCCGCTGCGCCTGCGGCTCCTCGGCCACCGCGAGCGCCTCGGCGAGGCCCGGCAGCCAGCGCAGGATCTCGTCGCGGTACGGGCCCTCGGTCTCCAGCTGGCTGAGCACGCCGATCAGTGTGAGCGCCGCCCTGGCGAACGGGGTGAAGTAGGCGGGCATCGTCATCTCCCGCACCACGTTCGTCAGCCGGGGGTTCGTGGTGCGCAGCACCTGCTTGCGCAGCCAGGGCGTGGTCATCCGATACGTCGCGTGCTTGAACGGCTCGCTGCACGGCGCGACGATGGCGTAGAGCTCCTCGGTGTCGAACGCGCGACCCGAGGCGACGAAACCGTGCCGCCGCGTGGCCTCCTCGAGCTTCGCCGGCCCGCCGCCGTTGAAGAAGGCCTTGCAGTAGTCGATCGCCAGCTCCTCGAAACCCGCAGGCGGCCAAGCACAACAGGCGCCGAAGTCGACCACGCCGAGCCGCCCGTCCGGCAGCACCCGGAAGTTGCCGGGGTGCGGGTCCGCGTAGAGCAGCCCGTGCACGCCCCAGCCGGAGGTGACGAAGCGGACCATCAGCATGCCCACCCGGTCGCGCTCGGCCTGCGCGCCCGAGGCCACGATGCGGGTCAGCGGCGTGCCCTCGACCCACTCGGTGATCAGCACGTCGCCGCGCTGGGCCACGACATGCGGCACAAAGAAATCCGGGTCGTCGGCGTAGGCCGCGGCGAAGGCGCGCTGGTGCTCGGCCTCGGCCGCGTAGTCCAACTCCTGACGGACGCAGTCGCAGATGGCCTCGGTGACCGCCTTGACGTCGGCGCCGGGCAGGAAGACCGAGGCCAGGTGCGAGATCCGCCGCAGTTGCTCGAGATCGGCCTCGATGGCCTGGCGGCCGCCGGGGTACATCACCTTGACCGCGACCGGCCTGCCGTCGTGCCAGACCGCGCGATGCACCTGGCCGAGCGAGGCGGCGGCGGCGCGCCGATCGTCGAATTCCCGGAAATGCCAGCGCCAGTCCTCGCCCATGCTGGCCGCGATGGCCTCGTGCACGGTCTTCGGCAGCATGATGGGCGCCGAATCCTGAAGCTGACTCAGCGCGATCCGGTACGGCTCGGCTATCTCCGGCGGCAGCCCGAGCTCGTAAATGGCAAGCAGCTGACCGAGTTTCGCGGCGCAGCCCTTGAGCTCGCCGAGCACCTCGAACATGTGCTGGGCGGTGCGCAATTGGATCTCGCGATTGACTTCTTCGGCCGATCTGCCGAGTGCCCGCTTGCCGACGCCCGCGGCCTGGCGTCCAGCGAAGGCGATCGGCAGCGCGGCCAGCTTGGCATTGCGCACAGCCGCGCGAACAGGGGGTTTACCGTCGATCCGCGACGTGAACAGACGCGAGCGCCTGCCCGTCGAACCCGCGTCAGAACCGTCGCCGCTGCGCTGGATAGCCATGACTCACCTCACACTGTGCGCCGACCAGTGTCGCACACGTGCAGTCTGGCACAGTAGGGCTTAGACTGTCTGGGACGTATTTCGAACGTAGTCGAGAGGTGACTTCGATGGGATCCCAGACGGTAGTCGCCGACGTTGCCGACGAGTTGGCGCGCCGGGTTGCCGCGGGGGAGTATCAGCCGGGGGATCTCATGCCGTCGGTGCGTCAGGTGGCCGAGGAGTTCGACATGAACCGGGCGACCGCGCAGCTGACGCTGGGACGGCTGGAGACGAACGGGTTCGTCGAGGCGCGCCGCGGCAAGGGCTTCACCATTCGCGACGTCCGCGAGGCCGGCGGCGTCGATGTGTATCGGCAGCTGTTCCGCTTCTCGATCCCGCGGCCGGACGTCGCGATCGAGATGTTCCGCGACATCGTCGACGTCGAGCGCGGCATCGTGATGGACACGCTGCTCGCCTACACTGGCAGCGAGCAGGCGATCGATCAGGCGGTGCTCAAGGCCGAGATCGACAAGCTCGAAGCCATTGCCCGGCAGGACGATCCGGATCTGCGCCAGATCCTCGCCATCGAGGTCGGCCTGGTGCGCAGACTGCTCACCGCGCTCGGTCTGACCATGCAGCGGGCGATTCTGAACTCGATCGGTGAGATGGTGCTCGAGGTGCCGGAGGCGGTCGAGGCGTTCTTCGCCGGCGCGCCGGACCTGCACGTGCTCGTCTGGCGGGCGCTCGCCGCGGTGTGGGACTCCGGTTCCGGGCCGTCCGAGGCGCAGGTCGCGCTGTTCGAGGATCTGTTCGGGATGTACCACGAGCGGGTGATCCTGCGCTTCGACGAGCTGGTCGGCGCATCCGAGGAGCAAACGGCCGACGGGCACGCCGCCACCGCCTGACGGCGGTCTGGCCTTCCCGCGCTCGGCATCGGCCGGCGTAACGCTGGGTGAATTCGGCGCTTGTTGTCGCATTGCCTCAGACTCGTTCTGTCCCAGACGATTTGGCGGAGGGGTGTCTTTATGGCTGCTCGCCGGGGCGACCGATCACATCCGCGTGGCCAGTCCGCGCAGGTTCCACCGCGCCACCGGCCGCGCAAGCGGGACGAAGAGCCGATACGGCACCAGCAGGGCGAAGCGCGGATGCGCGGCCAGTGTCCAGGTGAGTGTGGTCGCCCCGGAATCCGTTGGGGTGAGCACATATTCCTCCGCGATCGACTTCAGCACGAACGGCACCGAGGAACTGATCGCCGTGAACGCGAGCCTGCGCCCCTGCTCCCGAACGATCGCCCGTTCCGCGCCTGCGACGAGAAATCCGTCGAAAACCCTTGTGACACCGACAGTTCGGTCTTGGTCGCGGTAACGCATGCCATTGATCACGGGGAGCCAGGAGAACAGGCCGTCGGTGTCGAGCGCCGCCCAGACGTGCTCGGCGGCGGCGTCGAAGGTCTGCTCGGTCGTGACCACGAAGGCCGCCTTGCGCTCGATGAAGCGCCGGAGTTCGTCGGCGCGGACGGGCCTGAGCGGGTTGCCGCCACCCGCGAGCACGGTCTTGGTCCAGCGCCGCAACACGGCCGACGCCACCACTGCGGCGAGCGCCAGGACGAGCAGTACGACGGCGATGACGAGCCAGATCATCCGAGTTACTCCCTTGGCCTGCTTCGTGTTTCGAGGGTCGCTGACAGGAGCGTATACTGTCTGGGACAATCAAGGAAGAGTTGGGTCGGATGACCTGACGGGCCCGGGCTCGGCCGCGGCGTACCGTTTCCGGCATGACCGTCTCATTCGACCCATTGCCCGCGATTCCGCTCGAATCCTGGCGGCCGACCAAGGAGACACTGCACCGCTTCGCCCAGATCGTCGGCAAGGTGGCGCTGGCCAAGGGCGTCCGGCGCAACCACTGGTGGCACATGACCTACCGGCTCACCGCGCGCGGCTGGACCACCGTCCCGCTCGGATCCGCGCGCAACGGCCCGGTCTTCACCTGCGCGTTCGACTTCTTCGACCACGTGCTGCGGATAGCCACGGATCAGGGCGCCCAGGTCGAGATCGACCTCGTCGACCAGTCGGTGGCCACCTTCTACGGCGACGTGCGCAACGGGCTGCGCGACCTCGACATCGAGGTCACCCTCGCGCACCCGCACCCGTTCGACCTGCCCGACGCGCGCAGGCCGTTCGAGGACGACGACGAGCACCGCGACTACGACCCGGACCGGGCGCGCCACGCCTTCCGGGTGCAGAGCCAGGTCGGACGGGTGCTCGAGGAGTTCAGCGCGACCTACTCGGGCAAGATCAGCCCCGTTCAATTGTTCTGGCACACCTTCGATATCGCGGTGCAGCGATTCTCGCCGCGGCATATCGAGCTGCCGGAGACGGTGGATTCGGTGACCCGCGAGGCGTACTCGCGCGAGGTGATCAGCGCCGGTTTCTGGTTCGGCGACGACAAGGTGCCCGAGCCGACCTTCTACTCCTACACCGCGCCCGAGCCCGCCGGGCTGGCCGAACGCCCGCTGAGCCCGGCCGGCGCCCACTGGGTGGCCTCCGGCGCGGGCCACTCGGCCTACTACCCCTATGACGCCGCCCGCGCGACGGAGGACCCGGTCGGGTCCGCCCGCGAGTTCTTCCAGTCCGTCTACGCCAACGGGGCCGAGCTGGCCGGGTGGGACACCGACCAGCTGACCTGCTGGGGCGGCGTCACCGACCCGGTGCTGCGCGAAAAAGGCTGGCCCGAATGGCCGGAGTGATCAGAGCCCGCCGTTGAGCTTGTTGAGCCGATCGCAGGACTCGACATACTCCTGGATCAGCCGGTTCACCACGTCCGCGGACCGCTCGACCTTGGTCATCATGCCGACCACCTGGCCGACCGGGTTGAAGTTCACGTCCTTGGCGGCCTCGGGGTAGCGGTGCCCGCGCTTGACGCCGTCCAGGGCCACCATCATCTGCAGCGGCATGGGCAGCGGGTCGGGGGTGTCGGCCTGCTCCCAGGCGTCGGTCCAGTCGTTGCGCAGCATGCGGCACGGCTTGCCGGTCCACGAGCGCGAGCGCACGGTGTCGTGGCTGGACGCGTCGATGTAGGTCTGCATCTGCGCGGGCGGCACATTGGCCTCCTCGACGGTCAGCCACAGCGAGCCGGTCCACGCGCCCGCCGCGCCCATCGCCATGGCGGCGGCGACCTGGCGGCCGTTGCCGATGCCGCCCGCCGCGAGCACCGGCAGGTCGCCGACGGCGTCGATCACCTGCGGCCACAGCACCAGCGACGAGATCTCGCCGCAGTGCCCGCCGCCCTCGGTACCCTGGCAGACCACGAAGTCCAGGCCGGCGTTCTTGTGGTTGAGCGCGTGCTTGACCGAGCCGCACAGCGCGCCGATCAGCCTGCCGGAGTCCTGAACCTGCTTGATCACGTCGTCGGGCGGGGTGCCGAGCGCGTTGGCGACGAGCTTGGCCTTGGGGTGCCGCAGGATCACCTCGACCTGCGGGGCCGCGGTCGTCGCGGTCCAGCCGAGCAACTGGTTGTGCCGCTCGCCGTCGGGCAGCGCCGGCACGCCGTGGTCGGCGAGGATCTTCTCCGCGAAATCGCGGTGCCCGCTCGGAACCAGTTCCGCCAGTTTGGCTTCCAGCTCTTCGGGGCTGAGGCCGTCGATGCCCTTGCCCTCGTACTTGCTCGGAATCACCAGGTCGACCCCGTACACGCCGTGCACGTGTTCGTCGAGCCAGGCCAGCTCGATCTCGAGCTCCTCGGCGGTGAAGCCGACCGCACCGAGCACGCCGAGCCCGCCGGCATTGCTGACCGCGGCCGCCACGTCGCGGCAGTGGGTGAACGCGAAGATGGGGAATTCGATCCCGAGCCGTTCGCATATTTCGGTACGCATGGCCTGCTGGTCTCCCTCGCTGCTCCTGCGCCGCGAGCGACGACGGCAGCTTGTCCTAGAACGAGTTACATAGTTGTTCGCGGTGCCCGCCGGAGCATGCTCGGACCCCGACCCGTCGAATCGGTCGCGAGCCGCGGGTATCGCCGTTGCGCGGCCGCGACGTCCTCGACTGGTCTCAGCACCATAGGGTGACAGTAACACGTTCTAGTTTTGCCCGGCAGGCTTCGGTCAGACGGCGGCCGACTCCAGCTCGCTCAGCGCGTTCTCCAGGTGATCGAGCAGGCGCGGAAGCTCCGGCACGCTGCGGCGGCAGCCGACCACGCCGAAGTCGAGATTGTCCCCGTTGGTGGTCAGAGTGATGTTTACCGCCTGACCGTCGAACGGGATGGACATCGGGTAGGTGGCGTCGAGGCGGGCGCCGTTCCAGTACATGGGCTCGCGCGGGCCGGGCACGTTCGAGATGACAATGTTGAACGCCGGATTGGTCAGCGGGACCAGGCCGGGCAGCAGGCTGAGCGCGATCGGGCTGACCATCAGCGCGGACAGCGCCATCGTCTGGATGCTCGACAGCGAGCTGTAGACGTCCTTGCTCTTGCGCATGGATTCGCCGACCACCTGTAGTCGGTCGAGCGGGTCGGCGACGTCGGTGCCGAGATTGCACAGCACGGCGCCGACCTTCACGCCGTCGGTCGCCACGTCGTCGGGCGAGCGCAGCGACATCGGCACCATCGCGATCAACGGCTTGTCCGGCAACGCGTCTCGCTCGGCCAGGTAGGAGCGCAGCGCGCCGGCGGACATGGTGAGCACCACGTCGTTGACGGTCGCGCCGGTCGCCTTCTTCACCTGCTTGATCCGCTCCAGCGGCCACGAGCGGACCACGGTGCGGCGCGCCCCGCCGATCGGCACGTTGAACATCGTGCGCGGCGCCTCGAACGGCATGGTCAGCTGCTGCTCGAGCAGCACGGCGCGGGCCGTGCGCAGCAGCGTCGGGCCGGAAGCCGCCGCCGACAACAGGTTTCGGGCCGCGCCGAGCAGTCCGGCGGACGAATCGGTCGCCGGCGTGCGCGGTGTCCTCGGCAGATTCCACGGGACCCGCGCCTCGCCGGCGGGCTCACTGGTCAGCGTCCGCTGGATCAACCGCTGTGCGGAGACGCCGTCGATCAGGGCGTGGTGCATCTTCGAGTAGACGGCGAAGCGACCGTCCGCGAGGCCCTCGATCAGGTGGATCTCCCACAGCGGGCGATGCCGGTCGAGCAGGGCGCTGTGCAGGCTCGACGCGAGCTCGACCAGCTGGTCCGTCCCGCCCGGCCGGGGGACGGCCTGGCGGCGGACGTGGTACTCGAGCTCGACGTCGTCCTCGGTGGTCCACGCCATGCGCGGCGCGCCGAACAGGGTGGCCGGTCGTTTACGGAACGTCGCGTCGATGTCCTTGCAGGACAACAACTTCTCGTAGGTCTGCCGGGCGAAATCGGGCCCGGCGTCCTCGGGCGCCTCGAAAAGCTGGAGGGAGCCGACGTGCATCGGATGTTCGCGGGACTCGGCGAGCAGGAAAACGGCATCAATAGGCGCGATGAGGTCCATGGTGTTGCTCCCTGGCGACAGGCGTGGTGTGCAAATGGATCGACCACGTTGTCGGGCGGGCCCGCGCGCAGCCATGAATCCTGCGCGGCTGGCAACAATTTACCTAATTCAGCGATCATTGCCCAGCCTTCAGCCCACCTTCGACACCAGTAGGTACGCCTGCTGGAATCGCTCGCCGGGATCGGGCTCCCGGATCATCCGCGTGCGCACCGTGAAGCCGACGTCCCGCAACACTGCGGCAAGCCGCTCCGGCGACCATCGGTAGGCGCGAGTCACCCTGTGCTCGAACGCCTCCACCGCGCCGGGTGCGTCGGTAGCGAAAAAGGCCAGTAGCGCGTGCCCTCCCACCTCTAATACCCGATACAACTCCGCCGACACCTCCGGCATGCGGTCCGGCGGGAGATGGATCAGCGAATACCACGCGATCAATCCGCGCAGGCCCGCATCGGCCAGCGCCAGCCGCTCCATCGTGCCCACCTCGAAGGACAGCCCCGGATACTGCCGACGGGCGATGGCGATCATCTCCGGCGACAGGTCTATGCCGAAGGCGGACAGGCCGAGCGAGTGCAGATGCGCGGTGAGTCGCCCCGGGCCGCAACCGATGTCGGCCACGGGCGTGCCGGCGCCCACCAGTTCCGCGAACAGGGCGAGCATGGCGCGGTCATGGGGGTTCTCGGCGAGGTTGTTCTTGGCGATCTCGGTATAGAGCTCGGCGACGTCGTTGTAGGCGGCGCGGGTGACGGCCACGTCGGCGGGGGCGTTCGAGAGTTCGTTCATCCCAACATCATCCACAGCGCGCGAGAGGTCAGGCGAAGGCCTGCGCGACGGCCAGGCTGTCCTCGTAGACGTGGTGACGGGTGACCCGGCCGTCCTGGATCGTGAGGTGCAGCGCGAATCTCGCACGGTAGGCGCGTCCGGTGGCGCGCGCGGTCTGCCGGATCTCGCCGAGCACCACCGCGTCCTCGCCGTCGACCAGCACGCGCTCGATCTGCGTCGCCACCTGTTCGGGCACATGGTGTTCGGCTATCGCCCGGAAATGATCGGCCGCCTCCGCGCCGGTCGAGCGGTGCCGGATCCATGGCGTCGCGGCGCGGCCGTGCTCGGCGTCCGGCCAGTCCAGTCGCCAATCCACCTCGTCGGCGTACAGCTCGGCGATCGCGTCGGCGTCGCCCGAACCGATCCTGCGCAACAGCTCGGTTACCACGGCTCGGGTGGATGTGGATGTGGTAGCGGACAAGGCCGATCCTTCCGTTCCGCGCCGCCTCCGGTCGAGGCGGCGCGGTCCTCATTCTGGCCACGGCCCGCGCCGCCGTCGATTACCTCTCGGGTAATTGGGCCGCCGCCTCGGGCGCCGCGGGCGTGGTGCACAGCGCGTCCTCGGGCGTCTCGCGACTGCGGGCGGTGCCGAGGATCGAGCCGAGGATCACCAGCGGGAAGCCGATCGCCATGCCCGCGGTGAGCGGCTCGCCGAGCGCCGCGACGCCGAGCACGATGGCGACCGCGGGATTGATGTAGGTGATCACCGTCGCCCGGGCGGGGCCGACCTCGGAGATGAGCGCGAAGAACAGCAGGAACGCCGCCGCGGTGCAGATCAGCGCGAGACCGAGGACCGACAGCGTGGCGTCGGCCGGGTAGCTTGCCGGCCTGCGCAACGCCGCGAACGGCGCGTACACCACCGCGGCGATGATCAGCGACGCGGTCACCACGCCGAGCGGCGGCAGGTCAGTGAGCGCCCGGTTGATCACGATCGGGCCGATCGCGTAGCCGATGGTGGTCAGCGCGATCGCGCCGATGGCCGCGGGGTTGGACAGGTCGATGTCCAGACCGACCAGGGCCGCGACGCCGGCGAACCCGATCATCAGGCCGGTGACGCGGCGCCGGTCGAAGCCCTCGTGACCGAGCTTGGTCACGATGACCACCGCGATCAGCGGAACCGCGGCGATCAGCAGTCCGACCGTCGAACTGTTCAGCGTGGTCTCCGCGAACCCGATGAACAGCCACGGCCCGATGATCTCCATCACCGTGTACAGCAGCAGCGGCCGCCACCGGCGGAACACCGGGCCTAAAGCGTTGGTGTACAACGCGATCGGCAACAGCACCAGCGCGCCGACCGACGTCCTCGCGAACGCGACCACCACCGGGTCGAAGTCGACCACCGCGATCCGGATCATCGCGTAGGGCACGCCCCAGATGACGCCCATCGCGAGAAACAGCGCCCATCCGCGCCGCGTCATCGCGCGACCGCCCGATGGCATCGAACACTGGGGTAGGTCTGAACATCCGGCATACGCTCACTCGCTTTCGATCAGAACGGGAGCTTATACAGGAGATCCGATGATCCGACAGATCCACTTTTCCGGGCCCCGACCAGGCCACTTGCCCCCAATACTCGGGGCACCGCCTACCGCTCACCGGGTTTCGACCAGCGGGCGCGGGCGATCGGCGGCACCCTGATCGTCATGCCAGGTGCAGGCCAGTCCGAACGCGGCTACCCGGCCAGACGTCGCTTCGCTCCGTTTATCCGCACGCGGCTTACGCGAATTGTGATGTTGTACAACGATTTCGGACATCCGCTGCCGATCGTGCGCGGGCAATGAAAAACCCTGCCCGTCGCTGGGTGCGGCGGGCAGGGTCTTCGGGTCGGTCAGCGGGTGGGCGTGGGGCTTGGGGTGGTGGATTGTGTTGTGGTGGTGGGGGTTGTCGTGGTCGGCTGCGTGGTTTCGGTCGGGGAGATTGAGGTCGGAGCCTGGGTGGTGGTGGGCTGGGTGGAGGTCGTGGTCGGCGCCGCCGGGGTGGTGGTCGCCGGGGTGGTGGTGCTGCTCGTGGTGGGGGCGGCACTGGTGGTGGTCGGCGTCGCGGTGGTGGTCGGCGCGGCGGTCGAGGTCGCGGCGGCCGCCTTGTACGCGGCGGCGAGATCGGCCTCGGTGGGCTTGGCGCTGGTGTCGACCTTCTTGCCCTCCTGGGCCTGCTTGGCCAGGTGGGTGATCCAGGCGGCGGCGTACTCGGCGGAGGTCATCGGCCTGCCCTTGGCCGGGTCGGCGTCGTGCCAGTAGTCGAAGTGGTGACCGGTGTGGTCCGGGCCGAGGGTGAGCTTGTACGGATCGCTCATCACGACCGGAATGGTGTTCTGGTTGGTCACGATGAGACCGATGATCTCGTTCAGGATCTTCTGCGGCAGGTACGCCAGCGGCGACATGGTGTCGGCCGCGATCGCGTCCGCCTTCACCGGCTCCTTGGGCGCCTGGCCGGGCTTGTAAGCCGGGTCCGAAACCTTCAGCAGCACTTGCAGAAACGTCTCGTCGCTCTTGAGCCAGTTCGGCTGCGACTGGATGTCGGCGAACGCGGCGAGCGCGATGCGGCCGAGCACGACGGCGACGTCCTGACCGGTCGCCGGGTTGAGCCCGTCGCGTTCGAGGGCGTCGACATTGAGCTGCCGCCCCACGTTGACCACCAGCTGCAGCAGCGAGATGTTCTCGGGCGCGGAGCAGGTCAGGTCGCCGTCGGAGCAGAACGAGGCGATCTTGCCGTTCAGCGCGCCGAAGTCACCGCTGGTACCCGGCAGCGCGCCCCGGCCCGGCGTCGGATTCTTGCCGTCCTGGTATTTCTGGTCGAAGCCGTCGGGGTGGTTCGGATCCTTGGCTCCGGGGAACGGCCCGTCGCCGGCCGAGCGGCCCGCGTCGGCGAGGATGACGACGCCGACGACGTTGGCCGGGTCCACGATTCCGTACTCGCCGTCTTTGCCGGCTTCCTGATGCCCGACCTTCATCGCGACCCGGCGCACCACATCGGCGCCCTCGCTGTAGCCGACGATGGAGAACTTGGTGTTCGGGCACGCCCGCGCGATTTCCCGCATCACCTGCTCGGTGTTGGCGGCGCCCGCGTTGACGGCGTCCTCGTAGGTGGCCATGTTCGCCGGGTAGGCGATGTAGACGGCGGCATACGAGCCGGGCTCGACGGCGCCGGCGGCCGGATTCACCACCGGGTCGACCCATTCGCTGCTGTGGTCGCCCGAGAGCGCGGCGGGCAACTCGTTGCCGTTCGCGTCCACCAGCAGTTTCGTCGTGCCCTGCCGTGGCGTGTCGTTGCGCCCGGCCACCGAGATGCTCACCATGTCGTGGCACTCGGTCACCGACGACGTGAGCTGCGTATCTCTGGTCTGCGGTGACGACGTCAGTGCGAACGTGGTGGCCACGATCGCCGCGACGCCGAGCACGGCGGGCGCGGCGACCGCCGAGGCGATACGATGTCGGGCGAAGAACCCGCGAAAGTCCATGTCCTGATTCCCCATTCCAATTACCGGCATGTTGGACGGGCAGGCCCCCCGAGGCCGTGCGTCACCAGAGACGTCGAAAAAGGGGAGAGGCGCGTTACGCGGTGGTGCCCGCGTGTGCGCTCGAGCACAACCCTGTAACGCTGCGGGAACGACCACTTGCCCCCAGTAATAGGGGCATCGACAATCCACTCGCCGGGCGAATTCAGTCTTAATGCAATGTGCGCATTCCGTTTTGGAGCATTCCTGGAGGTAGGTGGGGAGGCGAGCACCTCGTCGACCCCGGGGGGACCGGTCCGTCGCCGGGCGACAGTGCCCCGGAACCTCCACGCCGACAGGCGGATTCACCGCCGACGTGGAACACTGGACGGCAGACGGACGCCACCCGACCGGGGAACCGGAGTGGCGGCGCGCCGGCGTCGACGTCGAACACCGGTCAAATTCGCCGACCTCGATAAATGATTCGAGTACCGCGATACGCTTCTGGGGCAGGCAATGGGTATGGCCTGGTCAGTACGTGACCGCGAACGACGTTGTCCGCGTGGAGACTAACCGGATAAGAAAACTGGGCGGTCGGCTTTCCCTGCCGAGCGCCCCGTTCTGATGCACACCCCGCTGAGACGACAGAAAGGCTGCGATCAATGAGAATCCAGCCACGGCGCCAGATTCTGAATGTCTGGAGTTCATTGCTGGCGGCCTGCTACCAAGACAACGCCTGGATCTGGGGCGGGCGCGACGGCTCGAACTCCATCAGCGACGCCGAGCAACTGCTGTGTCTGCTCTATCCGGCCACCCAGATCGGCAGTTTCGCACTGCACAACCCCGACCGGATCGCCGACGACGTCCGCACGATCTTGAAACCGCTGGGCCGCGAGCGACGCATCGGCATGAAGATCGTCGAGGTGCTCGATGATTACCTGCTGCGCTACGAACACGACGAGCAGCCGGTCTTCGCGGCGGGTAGCTATCTGCGCGCCACCGACGCCGCGGGCGCCACCGACCGGCAGCGCTCCGTCGACGTGGTCGACGCGTACTCCATGTCGCTCACCGTCTGCCTGGCCGGCCTGCAATTCCTTCGCGCACTGCGGGAGTCGACCGGCGGCTCCGGTGAGCAGCAGCGGTTGGAGCAGTTGATCAAGCCCGTCGAGGCGCGCCTCAACAAGCGGCTCACCGCGGCCATGGTCGGTCTGGTGCGCAGCTTCGTGGTCCAGTCGGTCGACCCCGACAGCGAGACCGGCGAGGCGATGCTCAGCATGTTCAACCAGACCGGCGCCGAACCCGACGCGGTGGTCAGCGGCGTGGCGCGGCGGCTCGAACGGGTCCGCGGCAGGCTGCGCCGAGACGTCACGCTGAACAAGACGCCGCAGGCCGACCTGGAGAGCGAAGGCCTGATGTTCGAGTGCGGCTGGAGCTGGGGCGTGGTCAAGGACGCCGAGATCATCGACTTCATCGACGTGCCGATCGCCAAATCGGAGGGTTTCGCGATCGCGCGCCCCTACCTGTACTTCACCATCACCGCGCTCGACGGCATCAACGACCTCACCCAGCCGCGCACCCGCGAACTCGACCTGCTCGACGCCGAGCAGCGCCGCCTCGCCGACGCGCTGCAGCTGCGCTGGGATCTGGCGCAACGGTACTGGTCGGCGATGGCCCGATACGGCGACGGCGACTGGCCGCTGGAGGACATCCCCTGGCGCACCTCCGACGGCGAGGAGTCGGACTACTTCAGTCTCTGTGTCTCGGGCCTGCTGATCCAGGACCTCATCGCCCGCGAAGCCGACGACGACGACCTCACCAGGGCCACCCTGATCTTCGACGAACTGGCTCGCCGCGGCCGCATCACCCGCAGGCTGACCGAGGACGACCCGGCGCTCGGGCTGCACGTCCCCGGCGTGCTGCTGACACTGCACGGCATCGAGACGATCGACCAGGGTCCGCTGCTGTACTGGTCGGTGTCGGACTACGCGCCGATGTTGCTCAAGCGCATCCTGCAGGCGGCGCAGCTGTCGCGCACGCTGTCCACCCGCAGGCGGCTGCTGGCACTGGCGCAGGCGACGATGGACCACCTGGAGCAGCGCGCCTTTCCGAGCGGTCCGGCCAAAGGCCTGTGGGACGACGCGGCGCGCGCCTTCGAGCGTTCGTCGAGTGGGGAGTACACGCGCACCACGCGGGACGAGACCGCACCGCCCTCTTGGTATTTCACCGAACGCATCATCGAGTGCCTGGTCGTGGCGGAGTCGACCTATCTGAATCCGCCGTTCCGTTCCCCGACGTCGCTGACGCGCGCGCTGGAATTGCTCGATGAAGCCGACCATCTGCTCAATCAGAGATTTCTCGAGCTCAGTGAAAGGGACAACACGCCTAATCGCCGGGCCCTGGAGAGCGTCGAGAAGAATCTGCTGCGAGCGAGCAAATTGATCGATGAGCGTCCCGGCACGGCATTCAGCTTGTGCGTCGATGCCCTGCGCGAGCTGGATGGTCTCGAAGTCGCCAGTCTCGATGCGATG
Source organism: Nocardia tenerifensis NBRC 101015 (assembly GCF_000308715.1). GTDB lineage: Bacteria > Actinomycetota > Actinomycetes > Mycobacteriales > Mycobacteriaceae > Nocardia > Nocardia tenerifensis. The sequence goes on along the minus strand of NZ_BAGH01000418.1, from coordinate 46,962 downwards.
AGGGGTGAATGAGTTGAGCGAGCGCATCCTCGTTTTCTCGACGTCGGACAAAGGCGGCACCGGCCGGTCCGTGACCAGCTGTAACATTGCCTACCGGCTCAGCGTCCAGGGGTACAACGTCGCCTATCTCGACTTCGATTTCGGGTCGCCGACCTCGGGCGCGCTGTTCGAGATCGATAAGATGGACCGCGGCGTCACCGATAATCAAGGGCTGCACCGGTACCTGACGGGCAAGGACAAAATGCCCACCGGGCGCGATATCCGGTCGGAGACCAATCGCAAAGACCTGCACGCCCTTCGGCACCCCTATCAGCTGACCCTGTTCCCCGGCGACCGCGGCGGCGGTGAGTTCGCGCCGACCGACAAGGTGGTGAAGCAGTGCATCGACCTGCTCACCATCTGCAAACAGGACTACGACGTCACCTTCGTCGATCTCAGCGCGGGCCGCTCGGCGGCGCTGGAGATCGTGCTGCGCGCCACCGCCGCCGAGCCACTGCGCGAGTCGACGGCGCGGTGGCTCGTATTCCACCGCTGGACCCGGCAACATATCCTGGCGGCCAACGGTTTGGTGCACGGCCCGAACGGAATTCTGGTGACCGGCGCGAAATTTGGCCACGAAGCGGGGCGTCTGCTTGAATCTGTGCGCTACGTGCGCACCGCCGTGCCGTCGACCGACGAGGGGGCCGGCGACAAGGACCGCGGGCCGCAGTGGGCGTGGTTGCGCAAGCAGAACGAGGCTTTGGAACAGCTCGCTCAGGCCAATCAGATCGGCCTGAGCGTCACGCTGGGCACCACGCCGGTCGAGCCGGTGCTGCAGTGGCGGGAACAGGTCATTCTGGACGCCGACGTCGACGCCAAGATCGCCAATAAGGAAACCGTCGACGCGTTCGAGGAATTGGCCGAGGGACTCATAGACAAGGACGGGCTCTTCTGGTCATGAACGATGCCACCGTGTACAGCGAGGCGACCGAGCAGGTCCAGGTCGCCGGCGTGGAGTTGGCGCATCTTTCCATCGAAACGGGGCACTTCTATATGAAGAACCTGACGAATGGGGATGACGCTACGATCCGCGCACACTTCAAGCGGGTGGCAAAGCTGGTCGACCTGTACACCGAGGCCGCGAAGGCGGACTTCGGTGAATCCGCGCGGGTGAGTACCTGTTTCCTGATCGATGACTACTTCGGCCCGAACACCGACCCGACCGAGATCCTCACGAAGGTGCTCGACATCGCGAACGACTGCGAGCTGCGCATCGACTATCTCGCGCGCGAGGCGGGCTGCTGGGAGACGCCGCTGTACGTCGACGGCCACCTGACCGGGCAGCAGATCAAGCTGGCCGAGATGGTCGCGTCCTGGCTCGTGGCCGAGCCGGTGCAGCCCACCACCGGACGACGCCCACCCGACGTCGAGTCCGGCTGGCTGTGCAACGGGCGGCGCTCCTCCGAGCACGACTCGGATCAGGCGATGCAGGTGCCGGAGTATCGCCATCCGAAAGAGCTCGGCAGCCGCGAACACTCGATCTTCCTCGACGTCGAGCTGTGGAACAAGCAGATCGGCAAGGACGGCGAGGAGAACACCCGCTGGTCCTGCCCCTTCCTGGCCTCGATCTGGCAGCTGCTGCGCCTGGGCATGGTCCGCTACGAGGGCCGGGCGGTGGTCGAGCCGGTGCCGCGCGCCGCGAGCTGGCCGAAGAGCTGGTGGGAGATGCCGTCGGTGGTGCAGCTGAATCCGAAGGCCGCGCCGTTCGCGGCGTATCAGGCGCTGTCGATTCTGCCGCAGAGTTACTTGAACATCGAGCACGCGGTCCGGACGATCCTGGACCACATCGTCATCGATCAGGAGGTCTTGGACAAGACCATCAAGCGCGGCGCCGACGAGCGGATCGTGATTCCGCGGGAGGTCGGCCAGCGCCTGTCCCATGTGTTCGTCGACGAGGTCGTCAAGCGCCTGCCCGCCGCCGAGCACGCGATCTTGCCGACGCCGTCGTGACCGGGCCCGATTCGCCGCTGGCCGTGCTCGGGGAGATCCACACGTGCCTTCTGCCCTCGCGCAACGTGCTCGATCTGCCCGCGAGCAGCGAGCTGCTGAGCGCGGTGCAGCCGGGCAGTACCGTCTCGTCCCGGGAAAGGCCTATCCCGCTGGCGATCTCGCCGAACCGGGTCGAGGGCGTCGACTGCGATCTGATTCCGTTGTCGGGCAAGCACGTTCACGTCATCGGCACGATCGCCTCGCGCGCGGTCGTGGTCGGCGGCCGAATCCTGCAGGGTTCCTCGCAGACTCGGGTGACGCGGGCACAGGAGGCCGCGCGGCAGCCGTGGTCGCATTATCTGAGCATGCCGGGCACGGTGGAGGCGGTGAGCAAGCTCGGCGACGCCCCCGCCGGTCGGCTGGCCGACGGGCATCTGCGCGCGCACGAAGAGGACCAGCTGGACCTGACCTCGATCAGCCAGCGGATGTCGACCTTCATCCGTGTCGATCCCCGGCTCGATCAGCGAATGCCCTTCCGGGCCGGGACAACTCGGCTACGCTGGGCCGTCGAGGTGGACCCGGACGCGAATGAGCTGCCGCGCTTCGCCTTTCGGCTCGTCGGTAAGCGGGTGCGCTCGGTGCGGCTCACCATGGCGGAGCCGGATATGGCCGCCGCGCAACGCTTCTGCGAGGATTTGGCGGCCCACGATTGGCTGCTGACCACCATCAGTCAGATGGCCGACCGCGGCGGGGCCTCCGACCACGAGACCGACATGCTGCTCGACCAACTCGTGCCGATGCTCGATCAGCTTGTGCCGCTGTGGATGCCGGGCGCGCACGCCTCGCCCGGACTGCGGCGGCTGTGGGCGGAACTCGAGTCCGACCCCGGGTTCACCCGGCAGTGGACCGCCCGCGTCGGCCAGCTGCGCGACCGGGTGACCACTGAAACCCTCAAGGCGCTGCGGCATTCCAAAATAATCAGCCACGACTGGTGAGGCCCGCGACGGGTGCGATTCAGAGCCGGAACCAGCGCCGCACGAGCAGCGCGAAGAACACCGACGTCGACAGCACCCCCGCGTACGCCTGCACAACGAAGACCAGCTGAGCGGCCCCCTGCAGCCCCGCGGTATCCGAGGAGCTGAGGGGGTTGAGGTAGTTCATGGCGCAGTCGTAGACCACCGTCACCGTGGAGGCGGTGGACAGCCAGCGCACGATCACGATCGACAAGCCGACCTGCAGCACTATCCACAGCAGCATCCGATACGGGCGATACCCATAGCCGCACACCAGATCCGAGAAGTAGCCGACGCCCCTGCGCCACCGGATCGGCTGGGCCCGCCGCCGCGCCCTGGCCAGGCTCAGGCCGCAGCGGTCCTCCGCGTCGGTGTCCCCGTCCTGGCGGAACAGGCTCCACGCGCGCTGGAACGCCAGCGCCGCATGGCTGGGCAACACCGGCGCCAACGCGGTGCCGATCAGTTCGTAGACCTCGGCGAGCCGCCGGCTCTGCGTGCGGCTCAACCGCAGCGGACCCCGGTACTCGACCTCGGCGGCGAACAGCGCGACCAGCACCTCCGGCGAGACCTGCCCGCTCGGTCCGGCCGTCTGATCCAGGCGCGCGTAGCCGCGCGCGAACAGCAGGCTGTCGCTGCGCCGGCGAATGCCCGGCGGGTCGTACTTGGCGACGATCGCCTCGACGTGCTTGGTGAACGAATCCAACAGCGCCTGTTCGCCTTCGCGCCGGCGCACATCCCACTTCTGGGCCAGGAACCTGTGCAGCTCCTCGTCGGCGTACGCCCTGGCGCTGCGGTCGACCCGGGTGAACATCGAGCGGGCGAACGGCGACTCTTGTTGTTGCTCATCCACGATGTACTGCCCCCGCGATCTACGTCGGTTCTCGGCGCAAAGTCACGATAACGCGATACGACACCTGAGCCGGCGTTCTGCGCGAGCCGCGAGACTGCCGATCGTTTGCCCTCTTCGCGGGTGCGCCGCTGGCTAGAATGGCGTTGCGCCGCACAGGCGGCGGGCGAAGCGGGGAGGCAAAGCCATGGCCGACTTGTTGTTCATCGTCACGGTCGGTCCGGGAGACACACGGCGACTCGATCGGCTGACCGACGAACTCGCCGACGAGCTACGGGAGATCTCCGGCGTGCGCGTCGGCACGGCGACGACGGCCGGTAGTCCCGGCACCAAATCCGGTACCGCGATCGAGGTCGGCCAGTTGCTGGTGTCCGGGGGCGCGCTCGGCACCACCGCCTGGGCGATCCGCGATATCGTCCTGCGGTTCCTGGCGCGCGGCCGCGCCGAGTCGGTGACGGTGCGCAACGGCGACCGCCGCGTCACCATCGTGCGGCCGACGGACGGGCAGGTCGACGACCTCGTCGACCAGTTGCGGGGTCTCTTAGCCGATGACTAGCCCCCGGGGCCGCCGGATCGCGCTGTTCGTCGCCAACGACACCTTCCACTCGCCGTCGATCGCCCAGCTCTACGCACCCGTCTCGGACGCCCGTGAGCTGCGAAACCTGTTGCACGACCCCAGCATCGGCGCCTTCCAACCGGCCGAGATCCTGGTCAACGAGTCGAAGACGGAGATCGAGCGCGGCATCGAGCGGCTGTTCCGCGGCGCCGGGCCGGAGGATCTCGTGCTGTTCTACTACTCCGGCCACGGCTTCCGGACCAGCCGCAACCTGTATCTCGCCGCCTGCAACACCGACCCGAATCTGCCGAGCAGCTCCGCGGTGTCCTCGGCGTTCATCAAGGAACTGATCCACGAGTCGAGCGCCACGGCCAAGATCATCCTGCTCGATTGCTGCTACAGCGGCGCGTTCTTCGGCAACGACGTGATCAAGGCGGTCGACGGCCAGGACGACGGCGTCGGGCAGTTCCTCGGCACCGGCGACGGGATCTGCGTGATGACCGCCTGCACCGGCGTGCAGATCGCCGAGGACGGAGTGCGTTCCGCCGCGGACGATTCCGTGCCGCTGTCGATGTTCACCTCGGCGATCGTCAACGGCATCACCAGCAATGGGCTGGCCGGCAGCGGCACCGGGCAGATCAGCACCCACGATCTGTGGACCCACGTCTACGACGAGGTGCGTCGCCGCACCGACCGGCAGACCCCGAACCACTACGGTTTTCTGAAGGACGAGGTCTACATCGCGCGCACGCGCCGCCGCACGGCGGGCGCAGGCGACGGCGGCGATCGTGTGCTGCTCGGCAGCCTGCTCGGCCGGCTGGAGCAGGTCGACGATTCGGGCCTGCGCGCGGAGAACTGGTGGGGCACCGGCAGATTGGCGGTGCCGATCGGCAGGCAGCGCAGGCCGGACGGCACCGCGGGCGACATCGTGCAGCTCGAGTTCGCCGGGCCGGACAACGGCCTGCTCGTCGTGGGGCGCGCCGGTTCCGGCAAGAGCACCCTGCTGCGCACGGTGGTGGCCTCGCTCGCGCTGACCCACTCGCCCGACGAGGCGCGCGTGCACGTGCTCGAGTCCAGCAATCGTCTCGGCTCGATGCGCGAACTGCCGCACGTCGCGGACGTCGTCTGCGACGACGAGCCCGAGCAGGTCGCCGAGCTGCTGCAGCGCATGATGGAGGAGATCGGCCGCCGAAAGCGGTTGTACCGCAAGCACAACATCGACTCGCCGACCAGCCTGCGGGCGGTTCGGGCCACGCTGCCCGAGAGCCCGGTGCCGGATCTGTTCCTGGTCCTCGACCGCTGGGAGGACTTCGCCGAGCTGCTGCCGAGAATCCAGGAGACGGTGCGCCGCATAGCCGACACCGGGCCGGAGTATGCCGTGCACGTGGTCGCCACCGTCCGGGATTGGAGCGAGGTGCCGGACTGGATGGTGCGGCTGCTGGCCGTGCAGATCGAGCTGCGCATGCACCAGCCTCGCGATTCGCACATCGATCCGGAGCTTGCCGTGCGCCTGCCGGAGGGGCCGGGGTGGGCGCTGCACCAGCAGCAGCCGTTCCGCATCGCGGTGCCCGACATTCGCGAGCCGCCCGCGGACCCCCGGATGGTGGACGACATGACCGACGGCGCGGCCGACCTGGTCGCCCGGGTGCGAGCGCGGCACACGACCGAGGGGGCAGGCGCCGGCTCGGCGGGGCCGGAGGTCGAGGCGAGTTTCGCCGCGCTGCACGGCCTCGGCGACATCTCCGCGCTCGATATCGACCACTGGTGGGGTGAGCGCGCGCCGCGGGACGCGTTGCGAATACCCATCGGTGCGACGCGCCCGGGCGACCCGGTGCTGCTCGATCTCAAACAGGGGGCCGAGGGCGGCATGGGCCCGCACGGACTGGTGGTCGGCGCGACCGGCTCGGGAAAATCGGAGCTGCTGCGCACCATCGTGCTCGGACTGGCGCTGCATCACGGCCCGGAGCGGGTGAACTTCCTGCTCGTCGACTTCAAGAACGGTGCGACGTTCCAGCCGTTAGCCAGCCTGCGGCACCTCGCCGGGCATGTCCGCGACGTGGAGCAGGATCTCTATCTGCGCGAACGCCTGCAGGACGTGCTCGACGGCGAGATCGACCGGCGGCGCAGGCATCTCGAGGACAGCGGCCCGTACACCACGATCGGCGAGTACGAGCAGGCACGGGCCGGCGGCGCGCCGCTGCCGCCGCTGCCCGCGCTGGTGATCGTGATCGAGGAGTTCGTCGAGTTGCTCTCGGGGACTTCGACATTCGTCGACGTGCTGGTCCGGATCGGGCGGCTCGGCCGGTCGCTCGGCATGCACCTGCTGCTCGGCACGCAGCGGCCCGACGAATGGCGGCTGCGCGCGCTGGACACCTATCTCTCGTATCGCATTGCGCTGCGCACCTTTTCGGCCGCCGAGTCCCGGCTTGTGCTGGGCACCACCGACGCCTATCACCTGCCCCGGATACCCGGGTACGGATATCTGCGCATCGGCACCGGAGCCGTGACGCGTTTCCGGACCGCGTACGCCTCCGGGCCCGGCCCGTCGATCTCCGGCGGCGCGGGACCGGTCGATCGTCCGGTGTCGGAGTCGCTCGCGGTGGCTCTCGGCGGCCACGGCTCCGCCGCGCATGTGGTGTGGACCGATCCGCTCGGCGACTCACCGACCGTGGGAATGCTGCTGCGCCAGCGGGATACGCCGTCGGTGACGGAGCAGGCCGGGTTGCTGCGGCTGCCGATCGGCGTCGTCGACGTACCGCGCGGGCACTACCGCGACGTGCTGTTCGCCGACCTGTCGGACAGCACGGGGCACCTGGCGATCGTCGGCGGCCCGCGGTCGGGGAAGTCGACCGCGCTGCGGACGCTGGTGGTGGCCGCCGCGGCCACGCACACGCCGGAGCAGGTGCAGTTCTACTGCCTGGACATGGGCGGCGCGCTGGCCGGGCTGGCCGAGTTCCCGCATGTCGGGTCCGTCGCCGGGCGGCGCGACTCGGATCGGGTGCGCCGCACCGTAGCCGAGGTGGCCGCCCTCGTCGGCCGCAGGGAGCAGCGGTTCCACGAACTCGGGCTCGTGTCGATGCGTGAGTTCCGTTCGCGCAAGGCACGAGTGGCGGAGTTGCCGCCGGAAAAGCGAGCGGCCGAACCGATCTCGGCGGACGCCTACGGTGATGTATTTCTGCTCGTCGACGGATTCGACGTTGTGCAACAGGACTATCCGGCGCTCGAGCAGACGATCATCACGATCGCGACGCAGGGGCCACGCCTCGGTGTCCATGTCGTGGTCACGCTGCCGCCGTGGACCAGGACCCGGCTCGCGCTGCCCGACGTGGCGGGCACCCTGATCGAGCTGCGGCTCGGCGACCCCGCCGACTCCCAGCTGGATCGTCAGGCCGCCGGTACCGTGCCGCCGGATCGTCCCGGGCGCGGGCTCTCCCCGGACAAATTGCATCTGCTCATCGCGCTGCCCCGGCTGGACTCCGACACCGATCCGAAGCAGCTGTCCACTGGGGTCGCCGAGGCCGCCCGGCGGCTGCGCACGATCTATGGGACCCGGCGGGCGCCGGAGGTTCGCCTGCTGCCGCTGGAGATTCCGCGCGCCCAGGTGCTGCGCGCGGCCCTGCACGCCGGTGTCGCGCAGGACGCGACGCATCTGGCCGTCGGCCTCGGCGAGAACGAATTGTCGCCGCTGGTCCTGGATTTCGACGCGCAACCGCACCTCATGGCCTTCGCCGATCAGGGCTGCGGCAAAACCACGCTGCTGCACAACATCCTGCTCGGCATCGCCGAGAACTCGACTCGCGAGCAGGCCGAGATCCTGCTGATCGACTACCGGCGCACCCTGCTCGACGCGGTGGACCCGCGCCGATTGACCGCCTACTGCGCCTCGGCGGCGGCGGTGCCGGACGCGATCGACGCGCTGTGCCGCACGCTCGCCGCCCGCGTGCCCGGCCCCGAGGTCGGCCCGAACCAGCTGCGTGAGCGCGGCTGGTGGTCCGGCCCGGAGTGCTACGTCGTCGTCGACGACCACGATCTGATCGTGACCGACGGCGCCGACCCGCTCGAGCCGCTGCTCGAATTCCTGCCCGCCGCAGCCGATCTCGGCCTGCACCTGGTCGTCGCGCGCCGGTCGACCGGCCTGGCCAGGGCGCTGCACGGCACCCTGCTGGGCAGGCTGCGCGAGGTGTCCGCCGCCGCCCTGCTCATGAGCGCCCCGGCCGAAGAGGGCAAGCCCTTCACCGCCGACCTGCGCGCCACCCCGCTCCCGCCGGGGCGTGGCACCCTGGTCACGCGGTCCCAAGACCCGCAACTCATCCAGGTGGCCTCTCTGCCGCCGCCTCGATGAGGCCGTCCTAGACCTCGGCCGGGGTCGAGGCCGCGTCGGTTGTCGCGAGGTGACGGCGGCGGCTCGGCATCAGCATGGTCGGGTGGGCGACGCTCCAGGCCGCGCCCGCGCAGATGAGATTCTTGACGCGGGCGGCGAATCGGCCCGTCAAGACGGTGGATGTCGGCTGATCGGCGGGGGTCACCTTCTGGACGATGGCGTCGCGGCGGCCGAGGCTGATGCATTGCGTCGCATAACCGATGGGGGCGTCGGGAACCTCGCGTCCGGTCAGCCGCGCGGCCAAGGCGTCGGCGGCCAGCCACGCCATCGGGCTCGCGGTGGCGCAGCCCATCCGCAGCGGTTCGCCGCCGACGCCGATCGCGAAGCCGGCGTCGCCGACGGCGTAGACATCGGGGTGCGAGACCGAGCGCATGGTGGCGTCGACGACGATCCGGCCGGTGTCCGACACCGTCAGCGTGGTGGCGGCCGCGATCGGGTGCACGGTGAAACCCGCCGTCCAGACCGTCAGGTCGGCCGCGATCAGCTCGCCCGCGCCGGTGCTCACACCGTTCTCCTCGACGCGCATGACGTCGACATTCTCGTGCACCGTGATGCCGAGCCGGTCGAAGGAGCGACGCAGGTGCCGCTGCGCCTTCTCGTGCAGCCAGTCGCCGACCCCGCCGCGCGCGGCGATGGCGACCGCGAGATTCGGCCGGGCCTCGGCGATCTCGGTGGCCGCCTCGATACCGGTGAGGCCGCCGCCGACGACCAGGACGGTCGCACCGGTGGTCAACTCGTTCAGTCGCGCGCGCAGCCGCAGCGCGGCCTGCTTGCTCGCGACATGGCTGGCGTACTCGCGGACACCGGGGACGCCGTAGTCGGCGATCGTGCTGCCCAGGGCGTAGACGAGGGTGTCGTAGCCGAGCGTCTCGGCGCCGTCCTCGTCGACGAGATCGACCGTCTTGCCGTCGACGTCGACCTCGGCGACCCGCGCCACCACGACCCGTACGCCGGTGCGCGCGAACATCTCTCGCAGCGGGCGCGCCGGCAGCTCCTGCCCGCTCGCGAGCTGGTGCATCCGCACCCGCTCGACGAACTCGGGGTCGGCGTTCACCAGGGTGATCTCGACGTCGTCGCGGTGCAGCCGCTTGGCGAGGCGGCCCGCGGTGATGCCTCCGGCGTACCCGGCTCCGAGGACGACAATGCGATGCTTCATGACGAGCTCCTATCTGGGTTGCACTCACCTCCTGAACAGGACAGCGGCGCGAACCCTGACAGGTCCCGGTTGTGATGTGGCTCACCACTTCCGATCAAGTGGCTCGTGCGGCCCGGTGGCCGACCACTGGCGGGTGATGTGCGCCAGCTTGTCGGGGTTGACCTGGATATGAATCGCCGCGACGCCGTCGGGCCCCGGCTCGAGGCCGATGACGCCGTAGACCCGCCCACCCACCTCGACGAGCAGCGCGGGAGCGCCGTTGGCGACGACCGCGTAGAAGACGGCGTCGTCGCCGACGAAGGCGCGCTTGGCGGGGGTCGGCTGGAACACATGGCGCAGGTACCGCGCGATGTCGAACGCGCCGACGACCGGGATCTTGCGCGCGGGCAACCGTCCGCCGCCGTCCGCGACGCTCACCGCGCCGTCGGTGAGCAGCCGTACCAGCGGCTCGGTGTCGCCGCTGAGCGCCGCGGCGAGAAACTCCTCGACCACCCTGCGCGCCGTCGCCGCGTCGACCTCGACGCGGGACCGATCGGTGCTCACATGCTGCTTGGCCCGCCGGTAGAGCTGCTGACAGTTCGCCTCGGTGAGGTCGAGAATGTCCGCGATCTCGCGGTGCGCGTACCCGAACGCCTCGCGCAGCACGTACACCACGCGCTCGTTGGGCGAGAGCCGCTCCATCAGCGTGAGCATCGCGAGCGAGACCGACTCGCGCTGTTCGGCGGTGTCGGCCGGGCCGAGCATCCGGTCACCGGCCAGGACCGGCTCCGGCAGCCATTGGCCCACATACGATTCCCGCCGCATCCGGGCCGAGGTGAGCTGATTGAGGCAGAGATTGGTGAGCACCTTCGTCAGCCACGCCTCCGGCGTCTCGATCAGCGACCGGTCCGCCGCGTGCCAGCGCAGGAACGTCTCCTGCACGATGTCCTCCGCGTCGCCGGCCGACCCGAGCAGCCGGTAGGCGATCGCCTCCAGCCGGCCCCGGTAGCTCTCGAACAGATCGGCCTCGCGCGTACTCATCGCTCCATGCTCGACTATCGCGATTAATCGGCGACAGCCTGGTCGTCGAAGCGCTCGCGGGCGCGCTCGACCTCGGGCAGGGTGAGCGTCGACCAGCGCAGGAGTGCGTCGATGAGGTCCTGCAACGTCTTGCCGAGCGGGGTGATGCGGTACTCGACGGCGACCGGTCGCGTGTTCGTGACCACGCGCTCGACCATTCCGTTGCGCTCCAGCCGCCGCAGCGCGGCCGTGAGCGACTTCTGCGTCACCACCGGGATCGCCCGACGAAGTTCGTTGAAGCGCAGCGGGCACCCGCACAGCGCGTCGAGCACCTGCAGCGACCACTTGTCGAGCACCTGATCGAGCAGTTCACGGTGCTGTTCGGTGAGTTGCGGGCTGTCCGAGTACGACGCGGCGGTTTCCTGCATGACACCTAGTCTCGTTGAAGTTCCCTTGGGACACCAGGTAGACATCGGATACCTACGCAGAAGGGACATTTCATGGCCGTGCAGCTGCTCACCCCCGAGGGCATGTTCACCCCCGTTCCGTACCACCACGTCTCGATCGGCACCGGCACGCGCCAGGTGCACGTGGCAGGCCAGATCGCCCGCGACGCCGACGGCAACCCCGTCGCCCCCGGCGACCTCACCGGCCAACTGGCCCAAGCGCTTCGCAACACTGCCCGCGGATTATCCGGCGCCGGAGCCACTTTCGCCGACGTAGTCCGCCTCCGCTTCTTCGTCACCCACTGGACCCCCGACAAGTACCCTGCCTTCCTGGCCGGAATCGAAGAGGTAGCAGAAGAACTCGCCCTACCCCAACCCCTCCCACCCGTCTCCGCCATCGGCGTCGACTACCTCTTCGAACCCGACGTGCTCGTCGAAGTAGAGGCATATGCGGTCCTGGACTGAGTGATCGACCAGAGGGCGTTCAACCGAACGCCCCCAACCGATTCAGGCGCATGGTCACCAGATGTCGGCCCAGATCGGTCGTTTGGGAACATCGAGCAAAGCCGAATTGCCCTGCACGACAACGGCGATCGAGGAGCCAACACTGAGACGCTCAGTCAACGCCCGTGCTTCGAGTTCACGGTATTGCGGATAGAAGTACTGCTTGCGGACCCGGGCCTGCGCACCCGAGTCCGGATGTGGAAACTCGGCCTCCACCGTCACCCGCCACACATCGAAGTTGAGCAGGCTTCGACCGTACTTGCGCCGCAGATCCGACTCGACCACCACCGCGGTCACCTCGGACCCGTTCCGGCGCAAAAACTTTCGACGCAGCCGCCATGCGGCGGCCAGGACGAGCATCCACGCGCCCACGCCCAGCAGTACGCTTATCGGCAGAAACAGCGCCATGGCGACTTGCGAACCGGTCCAGCGCGCTATCGCGGCCCCCACGTTCAGCACGCCCGCCATGAACGCCACCGCCGCGACCGCGACGCCCACCGTCCACACCAGCGACATCGGGCCGATCAACTTCTGGGAGTGCCCCACACCGACTCCTTGCCCCCACCGCTGGCCACCCACCGACTGTAGCCGTCTCGCGGAATCCGGAGCCACCGCCGACTCAGCGCCAGCCGGGGAGCGTCAGGTCCCGCCACCGGTGCTTTGGCGAATTCGGCTCCGGCACAACGCCTATGGGCCCGCGTCGGGTTCCTGGCCGGGGCGGAGGGTGCGGCGGATGGCGGTGCGGAGCCAGTGGTGGGCTCCGTCGGCGGTGTGGCGGGGGTGCCAGGCCATGCTGATGGTGAGGGGCGGCAGTGGCAGGGGGATGTCGAGGAGGCGCAGGCCGAGGGCGTTCGCGTCGTCGGTGAGGGGGGAGGGGTCGGCGCCGGGAAGGGCGGCGGGGACGAGGCAGACGATGTCGCTGCGAGCGGCGAGGGTCATGGCCGCGAGGTGGCTGGGGAGGACAATGCCGACGCGGCGGTGCAGGTTCTGCTCGGCCAGCGCGGTGTCGAGCGGTCCGGTGAACCGTCCGCGCCGGCTGACCGCGACATGGTGTGCGGCGGCGAGCCGGTCCGCCGTCAAGGGGCCTTCGGTGAGCGGGTGGCCGGCCCGGACGGCCGCCACCATGCGCAGCGTGACCAGTTCTTCGACCTCGGTTTCGGGGTCGACGTGATCGATAGATCCGATCTCCAGATCGACCCGGCCGTCACGGAGGGCGGACCCGGCCTCCAGCTCTTCGGCTCTGAGCCGGAACGAGACCCCCGGCGCCTCCTGCTCCGCGAGGCGCAGCAGCCGGGGCGCCAGCGCCGCCCCGACCAGATCGGCGGTCTGAAGGGTGAAGGTGCCGCTCAGTCCGGCGGGGTCGACGCCGGTGCCGGGGCTGAGCAGCGCCGCGAGGCTGCGCACCACCGCCGCGGCTTCCTCGCGCAGGGCTTGCGCCCGTGGTGTGGGCACCATGGCCTGTCCGGCCCGGACGAGGAGCGGGTCCTGAAGGATGCGGCGCAGGCGGGCGAGGGTGCGGCTCATGGCGGCGGGCGAGGTGTGCAGCCGGGCGGCCGCGCGGGTGACGCTCTGTTCGGCCAGTAGGGCGTCCAGCGCGATGGCGAGGTTGGCGTCGAGGATCGGATTCGAGCGGCTCACCAGCATCATTCCGTTTCAGTCAATAATTCCGTGCCGAAATTCCCATTGTGGCAACGCTTGGCGCGCCACAGGATTGCGGGTGTACCGATCCACATCACCTGCGAGGTTTGCATGATCGTCATTACCGCCCCTACCGGGAACATCGGCCGTCCCCTGCTCTCTCGGCTCCTGGAGTCCGCGCCCGCCGCGGGAGAGGAACTGCGGGTGATCGTGCGTGATCCCGGGGGGCTTCCGGCCGCGGCGCGCGGGCGCGTCGAGGTGATCACCGGATCACACGCCGACGCCGAGGTCCTCGACCGAGCCTTCGCGGGCGCGGACGCCGTCTTCTGGCTCGTTCCGCCGGACAGCTCCCGCACCCCGGCGGACGGCTACAGCGGATTCGCCGCTCCCGCCGTCAAAGCCCTTGCCGCACACGGCGTCGGCCATGTCGTCGCCGTCTCCGCGCTCGGCCGCGGCACCCCGGTGGCCGAGCGTGCCGGGCTGGTCACCGCCACCCTCGCCATGGACGATCTCATCGCGGGCACCGGCGTCGCCTACCGTGCCCTGGCCAACCCGTCCTTCTTCGAGAACTTCCTGGAGGAGACCGACTCGATTCGCGAGAACGGCGTCTTCGTCGACGTCGTCGACCCCGACCGCAAGGCCCCGCTGGTCGCCGTCGCCGACATCGCGGCCGTCGCCGCCGGTCTGCTGCTGGACCGCTCGTGGAGCGGCAATGACAGCGTTCCCGTCCTCGGTCCGGAGGACCTGTCGCCCAACGACTTGGCGCGCATCATGACCGAGCAGCTCGGCCGCCCCGTCCGCTACGAACGCCAGCCGTACGAGGAGCTGCATACCACCCTGCTCGGCTACGGGCTCAACCAGGAATTCGCTCAGGGCGTGGTCGACATGAAGCGGGCGAAGGACCAGGGTCTCGACGCGGGCGTCGCTCGCACGCCGGACACCGCTTCTCCCACCACCTTCGAGCAGTGGTGCGCCGAAATCCTCGCGCCCGCAGTCGGTTTCTGACATCCACCCACTACTTTTCGGAGGCGCCCAGATGCCCGCTGAACACACCGAACCGCCGGTCACGGCGTTCATCCTCGTCAAGACCACGCCCGAGTGGCTCGCGCTGACCGTCCAGGAACGCGCGCACGCCTTCACCACCCAGGTCTTGCCCGCCATCGAGGCCAAGACCACCGGCGTGCGGTCGCGCTTCTACGACACCGAGTTCTACTCCGCCCGCGTCACCGATGTCTGGGTATGGGAAGCGCGGGACCACCACGCCTACCAGTTGCTCATCGACGCACTGCGCGAAACCCCGTTCTGGGACCGCTATTTCGAGATCATCGACCTTCTCGTCGGCACCGAGAACGGTTACGCCCGCACCTACGGGCTCGATCCCGTCGCCACCATCACCACCTGACGCCCGACGAACTCGCTCAGCGTGCAATCCGGGCTTCGATCCCGTCGAGCACGAAATCCAGTCCGGTCCAAAAGGTTTGGTCGGCGTCCAGGTGGGGCCCGTCGTGCACCATCTTTGCCAGCGCGGGGAACAGGCCGGTCGCGAAGGTTCGCACTAGATAGGGCCCGAAGGCGACCTGCCACTGCGTCTTGTCCATTCCGGAGGCCCGCTCGGCGCGCCGCTCGGTGATCTCCCGGCGCACCGCGCCGATCACGTACGCGTTCACCGCGTCGACCGCGGGCACGACGATATCCAGGTCGACGCCGTCCATAGCGGCCAGCACGGATTCCCCGCTCGCCAGCGTGTTGGGTCCGAGCTGGGGCCGTCCGCCGATCAGGTCGGCGAGCCACTCGTGCTGGTGGGCGGCCCGCCGGGTGGACTCGGCCAGGGAGCGCAGCACTTCTCGCCATCCGTCGCCCGTCGGCCGGATGTCGGCGTGGACCGCGTCGACCATCAGATCGAGCAGTTCCTCCTTGGTGTCGATGTAGCCGTACAGCCGCATCGGCCCGACATTCAGCGCCGCGGCGACCTTGCGCAGCGACACCGCGTCCAGGCCGTCCGCGTCGGCGAGCTGGATCGCCGCGCGAACGATCTGCTCCCGATTCAGCGGGGCCGGCACCGGCCGATCCGGCGGCTCCGGCCGCTCCCACACCAACATGGCACTGACAATACACCGTAGTCGCTGATACAGTGTATCGGCAGATGCAGTGAATCGAGGAGAAGCCATGACCATCGCTATCGTCGGAGCCGGCCTGGGCGGCTTGGCCCTCGCTCGCGTGCTGCACGTGCACGGCATCGAAGCCGTTGTGTACGAACGAGAATCGTCACGTCGTGCCCGCGGGCAGGGCGGCATGCTCGACATCCACTCCGGGCAGCAGGCGCTGCGCGAGGCCGGTCTGATCGACCAGTTCTTCCTGATCGCCCGGCGCGAAGGTCAGGACATGCGGCTACTCGAGCCGGACGGCACCCTGTTGCTCCAGGAGGACACCCCCGAGGACGCCCCGCTCGCGCGGCCCGAGGTGGACCGCGCCGATCTGCGCGACCTGCTTCTGAACTCCCTCCCCGAACACACGGTGCGCTGGGGTCATGCATTCGAGTCCGCCGACAACGGCGTGCTGCGCTTCACCGACGGCGGCAGTGCGAGCTACGACCTGCTGGTCGGCGCCGACGGCGCGAACTCGCGAGTCCGCGCGCTCCTCACCGACGCCCGACCCGCGCACATCGGCCAGAACATCATCGAACTCAGCATCTCCGACATCGACCGCACTTACCCCGACCTCGCCGCCATGGTCGGGCGCGGCAACTACTGGGTACTCGGCAACGGGCAATCCCTGGCGGCTCAGCGCAACGGCGACGGCCGAGTCCGCATCGGCCTCAGCTTCTACAACACCCCGGGGGACTGGTTCGCCACCAAGGGGATTCCCTTCGACGACCCAGCCGCCGCCCGAGCGCGACTCATCGAACTGTTCGACGGCTGGGACGCCCGCTTCACCGCCCTCATCGCCGCCAGCGACGACACCATCGTGCCCCGCGCGCTCACCGCCCTCCCCGCCGGCCTGACCTGGCCCTCGAACCCGACCGTCACCCTGCTCGGCGACGCCGCCCACCTCATGCCGCCGGTAGGCGAAGGCGCCAACATGGCCCTACTCGACGGCGCCCAACTGGCCCTCGCCCTGGCCGCCCACCCCGACGACTACGCCTCGGCCATCGAAGAATACGAACGCGAAATGTTCGAAAGAACCACCGCCGCCGCCCAACAGTCCACTGCGGTACAAGAACTACTGACATCCCCCGACGCCAGCCGAAGAATGCTCGAGTTCTTCCAGCCGGACCGGCGCCGAGCGAACGCGGCCACCTAACCGCTCGCGCAGCAAGTTTCGTAGCGTACGGGTCAAAGCGTGATCACGATTTTGCCGTGGACGTGGCGGTCGGCCTGCAGTGTCACGGCCTCGCGGATCTCCTCGATCGGGAACGTCGCGGCGATCGGCACGGTGATCCTGCCGGCGAGGATCGAGTCGGTGATCCGCGCCATGGACTCCGGGGCCGCATCGAAGCCACCGGTTGCGCGCACGCCGCCGGGCGGGTTGGGACCGGCGGCGACGGTGGAGATCCGCTCGGGCGATACGCCGAGAGCCCTTGCGGCCTCGGCCGTTTCGGTGCCGAACAGATCGGTCGCCGCGGTCACTCCTTCGGGTGCCAGTGCGCGCACGCGGTCCGCCAACCCGGGTCCGTAGGCCACGGGCTCGACGCCGAACCGGCGCAGGAATTCGAATGTGCTCGGCGAAGCCGTCCCTATTACTGTGGCGCCCGCCAGTTTCGCGAGCTGTACGGCGAACACCCCCACTCCGCCCGCGGCCCCGCCGATCAGAATGGTGTCGCCGGACCGCAGTTCGACCGCCGCCAGCGCCGCGGCGGCGGTCATGCCGGCCACCGGGAGCGTGGCCGCCACCTCATCGCTGATGCCTTCCGGTGTGTGCCAGAGCATTTCGGCCGCGGACGGCGGTGTTTCGACTACAACGAAATCGGCGACGGCTCTACCCATAGCGCCACCGTATACGCGGTCACCCACCGCGAAACCCTCGGCGTCACTGCCGATTTCGTCGACTACGCCGGCGAAGTCATAACCGAAGCCGGACGGCAGGGCGATACCGAACTGCGCCGCTAGCTCGGGTCGCGCGGCGATACCCCAATCCATGGGATTCAGGCCGGCGGCCGTGACGCGGACGCGGACCGCGCGCGGCCCGGCATGTGGTTGCGGAACCTCCCGCAACTCCAGGACCTCCGGACCCCCGAATGTGTCGTAGATGACCGCTCGACTCATGACTGCCTCCGATGAAGTGATGGGACTTGGTCTCATCACCGTACACCCGATGATGGGACCAAGTCCCGTACTCTGTGTGTCATGGCCCGCTGGCAACCCAACGCCGCACAGCGACTCGCCGCCGCCGCCCTCGACCTGTTCGAGGAGCAGGGCTACGAGCGCACGACGGTGATCGAGATCGCCCAACGCGCCGGGCTCACGAAAAGCACCTTCTTCCGGTACTTCCCGGACAAGCGGGAGGTTCTCTTCGGCGGCGGCACGATGACCGCACTACTCATCGAGGGGATCGCCGCCGCGCCCGCCGGCGCCGGACCTGTCGAAACAGTGGCGCACGCCCTGGAGGCGATCGGGCGCGAAGCCTTCACACCCGATCGGCGCGAGTTCAGTGCTCGGCGGCAGGCAGTCCTGGCCGCCCATTCGGAACTGCGCGAACGTGAGGCATTGAAAGAACTCGCTCTCACCGCGGCGATGGTCGACGCACTCGAGCGCCGCGGCGTTCCCGCCCTGACCGCGCGCGTGGCGGCGCAACTGGGCGCGCTCGCCTGGAAAATCGCCTATGAGCGCTGGATCGAGTCGGCCGACGACTTCGGTGCACTCGCGCGCCGAGCCCTCACCGAAGTGCACAAGGCCAGCGCCCGGTGCTGACCCACGTGGGTGTCAGTTCCAGGTCGCCGATTCCGGGTCGATGCCGTGGACGCGAGCATTGGCGTCGATGATGTCGCGGAGCCACGTGGCCAGGCCGGGCGCGAGGTCGTCGTAGAAAGCGGCGAATCCCGGATCCGTGACGTACCTGCGCCCTAGACAGACGTGCATCGAATGGGTGCAGTCGAAGTAGGCGCCGATCGATGCCCGATGCCGCTCCGCCAGCGCGTTGGCCTGGTCGCTGCCGGGCGCCACCGCCGCGCGGCAGGCCGCGGCCAACTCCGCGTTCAGCGCCTCGACACCGGCGGCGATCTGCTGCCAGTGCTCGGCCGTCCTACCGGCGGCGCGTTCGGCGTACTGCGCCCACTGAACGGTGTCACCCCACTGATCCCGCGCCTCCTCCACCCAGGAGGGTTGCCAGTCCCGACCGAAGATCTCGACCTGCTCCTCGGCCGACAGCAGAATCCCGCTCTCCCTGGCCTCGATCAAACGGTCCAGGGCTCCGGCCATTCGGTGCATGCGATCCGCACGCTCTCGCAGCTGATCACGCTGCTCACGCAGCGAGGCCATCGCATCGCCCGCCGGCGCCTCCAGCAACGTCTTGATGTCATCGAGCGGTACGCCGAGCTCACGGTAGATCAGCACCCGATGAATACGGGCGAGGTCCGCAGCCGTGTAGAGGCGGTACCCGGAGTCGGTGCGCCCGGACGGACGGACCAACCCGATCGCATCCCAGTGATGCAGTGTCCGGATCGTCACGCCCGTGCGCGTCGCAGCGACACCGACGGTGAGACCGGCGTCCGCCGCAGCTCGCTTCGTCATACCGCCCAGTCTGGCAGCGCTGCGATGCGACACCGCCGCCATGCTCATCGTTCAGGCGCTTCGATTCCTATGGACCGAAGAAACTCGGCCTCGACACTCTTAGGATCGTGCGGCCGCGCCGCCGTCATGATCACCCGAGTATCGTCCGGCGTCCTCACCTCCAACTCCACCGTATTCCAAGGCATTTCGCGCGGCCCCGACGTACACCCCGGCACCAACTCCGCACAGGCGGCGGCAATCTCGTCGATCTGACTCAACACACACGAAAAGCCCACACTCAATGCCGTCGCCTCAGCGGCACGCTCCGCCGGCACCAGCAGAACATCCTGAAACGCCCACCGCCGCAGATGAGTGATCTGCCCGGGAACCGAGAACAGATCGAAGAACCCCAGCCCACGAATCCAGAACTCCGCCGACGCAGCCAGATCCGAAGTCGGCACCGTGGCATACATCGGCATGCCGTAGATCCCCCGAAAAAGCTCCGGCGGCACAGCGCCGACGCCAGGCGCGGGAACAGGACTGATACTGAATGCAGGGAAAGTCTCGGTCATGCCAACAGCCTCGAGCCTCACGCTACGTCAGGGTCAAGGCCCTGTGCCGCCCGTCACTAGCACCGCAGCCGATGCTGTAGGGGCGAAATCATCGTTGCCGATGTGTCGCAGCCATGCGGATATGTCGTGCAGAAGCGAAAGGTACTGTGTACCAATGGGATTCGAGATCGTACGGTTCGATCACATCGTAATCAATTGCCGTGATGTCGAGGCGACCGCGAACTGGTACACGAAGGTTCTCGGAATGCGAGCCGAAAAATTCGGTCCGGCCGGCCGGACGGCTTTGGCGTTCGGCAACCAGAAGATCAATCTACGACCCCTGGGAGCTTCGCAGGACGATCCGGATTGGGAGACCGGTGCTGTCGAAGCGGCGGGCTCAGCAGACCTGTGCTTCATCACCACCGCATCGCCCGATGACGTCCGGGCGCACCTGCTGGCGTGTGGTGTGGAAATCACGAAGGGCCCGGTGCCCAAGACCGGAGCGCTGGGCGACATGGTGTCGCACTACTGCCGCGATCTGGACGGAAACCTGATCGAGATCGCCGTTTACCCAGAACAATCGGCGCCGTGAACCGAGCCCCTCGAATCCACGGTCGGGCAGCGACCACCATCGCCACGAGAACACGCTCCTCGGTTAAGAATTCCACCGCACCGACGATTCGACGACTACCGCATGACTTCACCAAGCACTTCATCATGATGATTCGATGGACAAATTCCTGGTGCTGGTCAACGGACTTCCCGGCTCGGGCAAGTCGACATTGGGCCGGGCGTTGGCCCGGTCGTTGAACGCCCAGTTCCTATCGAAGGACACCGTCAAGGAAGCCCTTGCGACCTGCCTCGATGATGCCACTGACCTGCGCGCACTCGGCGGGATCGCGATGGACACGGTATGGGCCCTCGCGCAGGCAATTCCGGGCACCGTCGTCATCGACTCATGGTGGTTCAAGCCACGTGACCTGTACTTGGCCCGCACCGGAATCCGGAAAAGCGGAGCCTCGCGCGCGATCGAGATCTGGTGCGACGTCCCCGCCGAAATCGCCAGGGCTCGTTATGCAGGCAGAAACCGTCCCGCCCTCTACGAAGACCACCAGCGGCTCGCCGAGGACTGGGACACCTGGGCCGCGCAAGCCGCGCCACTGGGACTCATACCCACGCTGGCCGTCGACACCACCGGCCCAGTCGACTGCTCACACCTCGCCGGCCAAATCCACCTCACCGCCGGCCCCGTCAGCAACGAGCACCGGCTGACCAGCTCTCCGTAATGCCCTCCACGCCGTCTCATGAGACATACGGATGCTGGACAACGCTAGGCCTGCGATCCCCTCCAAGCTGCTGCTGTAGGGTCTCAAATTCGCGGCAGCCGCCAGCCGATTGACCTGGCGGTTTCCAGTTGTCTCACGCCGTGGCCAGCAGCGCTTACCTCAGTTCGATGGCATTTCTTCGGTCTGGTTGAGATCCAGCACCTCTGCGGCAAGCAAGGTTCCCTTGGTTTGAACGAGCAGCTCGCTCGGTCCCGCGGTACGTAACGCAGAAATCCTTCTGGCCACGGCGGTGCGCTCTAGCACCTGTCCCACGGAGTCCAAGCGGAGCAACGCTCCGGTGTGCGTGGCCACTACGAGCCCAGCCCTCGTCATAGCCACATGATCAACCAGCGCCTCGCGGACATTCACCCGCCACAACACACGGCCGTCGACCGGGTCGACGGCGAGGTAACCGCCGCGAAGTTCACGCAGCCACAGCATGCCGGCGTTGTACTCGACTGCCGTTGCGGCGAGGTCGGCCTCAGCACGGACGAACTCGCGCACGATGGCGGATGACAGTCGTATATCGACCACCGACCTCGGCCCGCACCGCGCGAGGAAGCGATCGGGTCCGATCGGGGTGAAGGCTGGCTGGTCATCGCAGCTGATCAGTGGCTCCGGCAATCGCCAGCGTGATAGTTCCTCGCCATCACCTGGACGGATCAATCGAATCACCGTGTCGCCCGGCACTCCGATCAGCACGCCGTCACCGACGAGGGCGGGCAGCACGGTGTCGACGCAGTCGGTCGTTTCCCAGCGGCGTGCTCCCGTCTCGAGATCAAACGCCATGAGCGGAGAATAGTTTCGCCAGCCACCAGCGAGCACAGTATCCGCCGTGGTCACCAGGTGACCCGTCGCCGGAGGGATGGCGGTATTCCAGAGCAGTGCTCCTGTCCGCACGTTCAGACAGGACAATTGGTGAGTGTTTTGGGCGATGACCAGGCACCGATCGCCGGTCACGTGGACCGCGCGGGGCCATCTGCCGACGGAAACGTCCCAACGAAGCGAGCCCGTGGGTCGGTCCAAGCTGACGAGCCGCGTGTTGCGCTCATGGACGACGACCGATTCGGGTGTCAGTGCCACTGCCTTGATACAGCCCCGTTGATGTAGCTGCCGCTCCCACAGCGTCTGACAGAACACCCAGCCAGTCCACCAGACGAAAATCACTTCCGCGAATACTTTATGGCTCACCCGCTCTCGACGCCGCCGCACCCGCCAACCCGAATCCTTCTGTCAAGGACCGCAACTGGCGGAGATCATCGCGCGGATCTCGAATTGTCCTCTGGCTAAGGAAGAAACGAGTTGTCGGTACCACCTGCCATCATGCACGCTATGACGTCTTCCGACCCGTTGGCCCCATTCCGGTGGCTCCACGACGGTGACTCCCTGCTGGACGATATCTTCACCGTGGCCTTCTTCCGCGGGCTCGACCCGTCGGAGGTGGTGCGCCGCTTCAGCCGCGGCGAGGATCACGGCCAGGAATCGGACTTCGTCGGGCTCATGGACCAGGCCACCGAGTTCTCTATCAAAACCGGCGGAGGGTACGGGGGAGGCACCGTGGGTGTCTTGCAGGTCGGTGAGTGGAGCGTGGCCATCGAGCCGATCGGGTGGATGGCCACGCTCCACGATGTCCTGGCCGAATTGTCGCGTGATTGTGAGGTATTGGCCATCACTCGGCACGGCTACGCCGAGGACAGCCTCGGGTACGCGATCGACGGCACGATTGTCACGGCCTACCACCCCTTGCACTGCCCCCACCTTCGATACGGCTCCGAGCCTGACCGGCTCAACGGGTTCATGCGGGAACTCGGCATGGCCGTGGACTCGCTGGACGACGAGAACGATCGCGACGACGAATACGACTGGGAGGACGAGGACGAGAGATACGAGAGCGACTACGTCTCTGCCCTACCGAATGCTTTCGCTTTGGCCGCGAAGCTCACCCAAGTGCGATTCATCCCGGAAATCCTCGATCGCGCGATGCTCGTCGGACCCGTCGCGTACAGGTGATCGTCCAGTAGCCGCAGCGACGAGTGTTCTGAGACCCTACAGCCGCGTTAACCGCGGGCCATGTCTACGAAACGGCTGAGGTGGAGTTGGTGGGCGACGGTGATGGTGGCGGTGGGGCCGTTTCGGTGTTTGCCGACGATGAGGTCGGCCTCGCCGCCGCGGGGGTCGTCGCGTTCGAAGGCGTCGGGGCGGTGCAGGAGGATGACCATGTCGGCGTCCTGCTCGAGGGAGCCGGATTCGCGGAGGTCGGAGACCATGGGGCGCTTGTCGGTTCGTTGTTCGGGGCCGCGGTTCAGCTGGCTGATGGCGATCACCGGAACCTCTAGTTCCTTGGCGAGCAGTTTCAGGTTTCGGGAGAAATCCGAGACTTCCTGCTGGCGGGATTCGACCTTCTTGCCGGAGGTCATCAGCTGAAGGTAGTCGACCACAACGAGTTTCAGGTCGTGGCGCTGCTTCAACCGCCGCGCCTTCGCTCGGATCTCCATCATGGTGAGGTTCGGTGAATCATCGACGAACAGCGGCGCCTCACTGATCTCGCTCATCCGCCGCGCGAGTTTCGTCCAATCATCGTCGCTCATCCGCCCCGCACGCATATCACCAAGCTTGATCTTCGCCTCCGCCGAAAGCAGACGCATCACAATCTCCGTGCGACTCATCTCCAACGAGAAAATAACGCTCGCCAACCCATGCTTGATCGAGCAGCTACGCATGAAATCCATGCCGAGCGTGGAGTTGTGCGTCGGTATCATCGATCGCCCGGCCAGGTAGAGATGGTCGGCGTTGTCGACCTCCACGCAGCGGACGGGCACGCTGTCGATGCGGCGGACGTCGACGATGTATCGCGAACCGGATCGAATCGTATTGTGGGACGCTCGACGCTCCTTGTGCAGCAGCGCCTTTCGATACAGGCCGAATACTTCGTCATCGGTCACGAATGTCAAGGTATATGCGGTCGACGAACTCTCGGACCGGCCACGTACGCGCTTCGTCGAGACATGGCAGCGATATCCGAGACTGACAACAAGCTCCGCGACGTCCCGGAACAACCGCTCATTGGTGACGCTGAACTGGACCGAACCACCGTGGGTAACCGTGCCATCGGTATCCAGCAGTCCGGCGAGCAGAGCACGGCGCTGTGCCTCGGCGGACCGGAGATAGTGCTCCGGAATGTGCTTGTCGCCCAGCACGCCCATGGCCCGCAGTCGAGCCTGCACGCTACCCACGGTGTTTCGGCAGGACTGGCACAACCGCAGCCCGATCGAGGGGCCTCCGCAGTGCGCGCAGGTGGGGGCCGCGACCGGCGCGGAATGGAAACGCGCCTTGCCGCCGCACGAGCGGCCGCAGGTACGAACCTCGCTGGTGAACGGAGTGAATTCCGCTCCGCACACCACACATTCGCGCGGCGCGACCGGCGCGTCGGCGGGTAGCCGCAGGTGATAGCGCAGTTTCGCGGACCGCGACGGAACCGCCATCACCCCTTCCCCCTCGATCCGAGCGACGATCTCTGGGTCTGCCGAAGTGAGTTGCGCGGCGGCGGAACTACCGTCTCCGAGCCAGGCACCGAGGGTGTACGGCGGCACGAGCAGGTCGCGCGCCGGCAACTGCAGCGGCTGAGCGTTGACGACGGAGTGGTTGAGTCGACGATCGGCCGTCTCGCAGCGCAGCGTGCGCGCGATGTCGCCGGTGGTGCGAACCTCGGCGAAGGTGCGCTGGTTGCGGTGCCGACCGGAGACCGCCTGCTGCGCGGACCGTCGGGACGCGCGAGTCTCGGTGAGCCACTGGTGTTCCTCGTCCGCGACGAGCACTGTGCCATCGGAGAATTCGACCTCGTAGCACGGGCGGTCCAGGAGGACATCGGTGGCGGCGACCACGCGCGTGGGGCGGCCGTCCGCGCCGAGCAGTTCGTCGCCGACGCGGACCTCACCCATGGTGGTCCAGCCGGTCGGGGTCGGCAGCGGGGTGTCGAGGGCGAGCGCCTTACCGACACCGGGTCGAGCGGCGACGATGATCATTTGGCCTGGGTGGAGGCCGTTGGTTAGTTCGTCCAGTTCGGTGAAGCCGGTGGGGACGCCGAGGGAGATGCCGCCGCGGCTGGCGATGGAGTCGATCTCGTCCATGGTGGGCTGGAGGAGTTCCTCTAGGGGGAGGAAGTCTTCGGTGGTGCGGCGCTCGGTGACCTCGTAGACCTCGGCCTGGGCGCGGTCGACGACCTCGGCGATGTCCTGGCCGTCGGCGCCGGCGTAGCCGTACTGGACGATGCGGGTGCCTGCCTCGACGAGGCGGCGCAGGATGGCCTTCTCGGCGACGATCTCGGCGTAGTAGCTGGCGTTGGCCGCGGTGGGGACGGTCTGGGTGAGGGTGACGAGGTAGGGCGGGCCGCCGATGCGTTTGAGCTCGCCGCGGCGGTCGAGGCCGGCCGAGACGGTGACGGGGTCGGCGGGTTCGCCGCGACCGTAGAGGTCGAGGATGGTGTCGTAGATGAGCTGGTGGGCGGGGCGATAGAAGTCGCCGGGGCGCATGACCTCGATGACGTCGGCGATGGCGTCCTTGCTCAGCAGCATGCCGCCGAGCACGGACTGCTCGGCCGCCATGTCGTGCGGAGGCTGGCGCCCGAAATCCTCGCCGGGCGGTTCGGGCGGGAAGCTCGCGTGCCCGCGGTCATCGACGACTGCCATGTGACTCGACCGTCCTCTCTCCACCTAACGGGCTCACCCTATTGATGACTTGCGGGATCCGACATGACCCTTGCGGCGTGGCGGCGGTCGCTCGCGCGATGACCGGTGCCACCTGCGAGTTCCAGCTACCGTTGCGGTATCCGCGATTTCCGGCCGTTCGGGCCACTCCTACTTCGGCGTAGGGATGAACCTAGGCGACCGGGAGACGGTCGCCAAACCGCTTTGTGTACACACCTGTGGATAAGTTGGGGACTGTTCACCCAACGATGTGCACCCCCTGTGTACTACTTGGGGAAAACCCAGGTCATCCCGTAGAAACCCGCAGATAGATCTCGATTTCTCGATCTATCCAGGTGTGGATGAATAAAGTCGCGGCGTGTCGGGCAAGTTGAACAGCCGGGCGTGTTGGGTTAACGACGAGTGTGGCAGCTATGAGCTGTATCACATTGCCACCGGTCGGTTTTCCGAATAATCCACAGGCTCGCCCGTGGGAGCCCTGTGACCAGCGAGGATTTGCCGAGAAGCTTCCGGATGGCAGTGCCGCCCGAGGGGCAAATAGTCAGTTATCGGAAAACGTGGGCAGCATCGCACAGTCGAAGACCACCCCCGTGCCGAACACGGGAGTGGCCTCCGAGATGGTGCTATATCAGCTGGCAGCGACCGTGAGGTCGAACTTTGCCACCACGTCCGGGTGCAGGTGCACCACGACGCCGTGCTTGCCGGTCGACTTGATGTGCGACTTGGGCAGCTCGATGCTGCGCTTGTCGACCACGGGGCCGCCCGCCGACTTGATGGCCGCGGCGACGTCCGCCTGGGTCACCGAGCCGAACAGCTTGCCGGTGCCGGCCGTCTTGACCGAGAGCGAGACCGACTCGAGGTTCTCGATGGCCTGCTTCAGTTCGTTGGCGTGATCCAGGTCGCGCACGCGGCGCGCGTCCTGCGCCCGGCGGATGCCCGCGACCTGCTTCTCGGCGCCGCGGCTGGCCACGATGGCCAGCCCGCGGGGCAGCAGGAAATTACGGCCGTAGCCGTCTTTGACCTCGACGGTGTCGCCGGGCCCACCGAGGTTGTCCACGTCAGCGGTCAGAATCAACTTCATTTGCGTGCCTCCCTTACTCAGCGAGCCGTCGACACGTAAGGAAGCAGGGCCACCTCACGCGAGTTCTTGACGGCAACCGCGATGTCACGCTGGTGCTGCACGCAGTTGCCGGTGACGCGGCGGGCACGGATCTTGCCGCGATCGCTGACGTACTTACGCAGCAGCGCCGTGTCCTTGTAGTCGATGTTGACGAGTCCGGACTTGGCCTCTTTGCAGAACGCGCAAGCCTTCTTCTTGAGCACCTTTTCGCGCGCGGGCGCTTTAGGCATGGTCTTTTACTCCGTAATCATTGATGGTCCACGCTGGGTGGGCCTATGAGAGCCGTTGTCAGAACGGCGGTTCGTCATCCATGCGGCCGCCCCCGAAGGAGCCTGCCGCGGGCGCACTGCCCCACGGGTCGTCCTCGGCGCCGCCGGAACGACCGCCGCCACCACCGGAGCCGGTCGGGGCGCTGCCGCCGCCGGACCCGAAGCCACCGCCGCCACCGCCGCCGCGGCTGGTCTTGTTGACCTTCGCGGTGGCGTAGCGCAGCGAGGGACCGACCTCATCGACCTCGAGCTCGACGACCGTGCGCTTCTCACCCTCGCGGGTTTCGTAGGAGCGCTGCTTGAGCCGTCCGCTGACGATGACGCGGGAACCCCTGGTCAGGCTTTCGGCGACATTTTCCGCGGCCTCGCGCCAGATGTTGCAGCGCAGGAACAGCGCCTCGCCGTCTTTCCATTCGTTCGAATTGCGATCGAACACACGGGGTGTCGACGCGACGGTGAAATTCGCCACCGCCGCTCCCGCGGGCGTGAATCGAAGCTCGGGGTCGGCCGTCAAGTTTCCGATGACGGTGATGACCGTGTCGCCTGCCATGTGGTTCCTCCTGCTCGGGTGCAGTCCGCAATCTCGGTATTTGCGGTAGAGCCTAGAGACAGCTACCGACGCAATCGAGGGTTGGGCGGACTACTTGTCGTGGCGCAGAACCTTGGTGCGCAGCACCGACTCGTTCAGCCCGAGCTGGCGGTCGAGCTCGCTCACGGTCGCGGGCTCCGCGGTCAGATCGACCACCGCGTAGATGCCCTCGGCCTGCTTGGCGATCTCGTAGGCGAGCCTGCGGCGGCCCCAGATGTCGACCTTGTCGACCTTGCCGCCATCGGTACGAACCACGTTGAGCATCGTCTCGAGAGACGGACCAACGGTGCGCTCGTCCAGACTGGGATCGAGAATGACCATCACTTCATAATGACGCACGGACCAATCACCTCCTGTGGACTAGGAAACGGCCACGGGCTCTCCGTGGCAGGAGGGTCGTCGCGTCAGCAACCCGACCAGGCTACCCGAACACCCCTTGACCTCTGAAATCGATCCCATCGGCGAGGGAACGCGGACGGCGGCGTATCTCGCCGCTTAGTGTGGTCCACATGCCGACCGGACTCGCCAGCCGCGACCTGATCGCGCGTCGCGTGACTCGTCGCGCGGCGTTCGCGGCGGTGGTGGTGGTGTTGTGCGGGCTAACGCTCGCGCTGGGGTATGTGAACAAGGCGCGGTGTGCGGGCGCGCCGTTCACCGCGGACGGCCGCAGCGTGGTGTTCGATATCGCGAAGGATTCGGACGTCTGCTACTCCGATATCCAGTTCCTGTGGTTGGGCCGCGACATCAACGAGCACGTCTTCCCGTACGTCCAGGGCGGTATCACCCACGACGGCACGCTGGTCGGCGGTGCGGTCGAATACCCGGTGCTCAGCGGCGTTTTGATGTGGCTGGGCGCGCTCGGCGCGGACAACGACGCCGAGTTCCTGCGGCACTCCGCGCTGCTGCTCGCGCCGTTCGCGCTGCTGACCGCCTGGATGCTGGCCCGGCTCGCGGGCCGCGCGGCGCTGCTGTGGGCGGCGGGGCCGCCGCTGGTGCTCTACGCCTTCCACAACTGGGAACTGCCGGTGGTGTGCACGGCGGTCGCCGCGGTCTACGTGGTCGCCACGCTGACTCGATACTCATTGCGCACCAGGGGAATTCTGGCCGCGATCCTGCTGGGCCTCGGCTTCTGCCTGAAGCTCTATCCGGGGATCTTCGTGCTGCCGCTGCTGGCGTACGTGCTCACCGGCGGCGTCGAACGTGAGCGCGACGAGCGACGCCTCGACGTGCGCGGCGCGCTGATGACGGCGGGCGCGGCCATCGGCACGGTGGTCGTGGTGAACCTGCCGTTCGCCCTGGCCGGGTACGAGGGCTGGCGCGCCTCGATCACCTTCCAGCAGTTGCGGCAGGCCGATATCACCACGAATTCCATCTGGTACTGGGGACTTCGGCCGCTGTTCGGTGCGGACGCGCAGAGCGAGGCGCTGTTCCAGCAGGTGGTGTCGGTGGCCTCGCCGACGCTGGTGCTGATCGCGTTCGCGCTGGCCATGTGGCTGGGGTGGCGGCGATACCAGGCGCGGGGCGTGTTCCCGTGGGTCGGGGTGAGCGGCGCGATGCTCTGTGGATTCCTGCTGTTCCACAAGGTGCATTCGCCGCAGTACACGCTGTGGCTGGTGCCGTTCCTGGTACTGCTCGAGGTGCCGTGGGCGGCGATCGGCGCGTACCTGGTCGCCGACGCGGCGCTGGGGATCGGCGTGTTCCGCTACTTCTACGCGCTCGGCACGGGGCGGCCGTGGGAGCAGATGGAGAAGGTCGTCCAGTTCGGGGTGTGGGGCCGGGCGGTGCTGCTGGTCGTGCTGTTCTTCCTGTTCCTGCGGGCGAGGCCGCGTGGGTTTCGGCCGGTGCCGCCGCCGGTGCCGAGATTCGCGCCGGGAGAGTTGATTCCGGTCGGGTAGTCGATGGCCGGCCGCGCGATGTCCACCGAACGCGTCGCTCAGTCGGCGGTGTGCCGGGCGCGGAAGGCCGCGCTCTTGACGCGATTGCCGCAGATGGTCATGTCGCACCAGCGGCGGGTGCCGCCCCGGGAGGCGTCGACGTAAAGGCGGGTGCACTCCGCTCGACCGCATTCTTTGATCGAGGCCGAGCTGCCGAGGAGCTCGATCGCCGCGCGGGCGATCGCGGTGAGCGCGGCGGCCGGGGTGCCGGTGCGGGTGATGGTGCCGTCGGCGCGCAGGGATATCGCGGGGAGTTCGCCTTTCGCGCAGTCGTTGACGATGCGGCGGTCGGCGTCGGCGAGCGGTTCGCCGTGCGACACGGCGATCGCCATGCGGTACGCGGCCTCGCGCAGGCGCACGGCCCGGTCGAGGGTGCCGGCGTCGCAGTCGGGCGCGCGGTCGAGCAGTTCGGCGGCGACGAACCACTCGGCGAGGTCCGCGGGGCGGCCGAGGGCGTCGTCGAAGGAGCCGGTGCGGGCCTTGATCGTGCCCGCGAAATCCAAGGCGAGGTTGCCGCTGACGAAGGTGAACACCTCCTCATAGTAACCACCTTGACAGGTTATGTGTCGAGCTGCGACGGTGTAACCACCCAAGGCGGTTAGCTCAGGAGGGCTCGTGAAGGCTCAGTTCATGTCGGTGGTCGCGCAGCCGCTGTTCGTCGTGCTGTGGAGCAGCGCGTTCATCGCGGGAATGATCGGCGTCGGGGCGGCGCCGCCGATGATGGTGTTGTTCGCGCGCTACGCGATCGCGGGAATCCTGCTCACCGGGTACGCCTTCGTGATGCGTGCGGTCTGGCCGCGCGGCGGGCAGCTGCGACACGTCGCCGTCGCCGGGTTGCTCATGCAGATGGTTCAGTTCGGCGCGTTCTACACGGCGATGGGCGAGCATGTGCCCGCCGCCGTCATCGCGTTGGTGCAGGGCCTGAACCCGGTGGTCATCGCGTTGTTCGCCGGGGTGCTCGGCGAAACCGTCACGGCGCGACAGTGGTTGGGCTTCGCGATCGGCGGCGTCGGTGTGGCCATGGCGGTCTTCGACCAGTCGAACCTGTCGCTGATCGGCCTGGCGCTGTGCGTGGTCGGGTTGCTCGGGCTGAGCGTCGGCACGGTGTATCAGAAGCGATTCGTGCCCGAGGTCGACTCCAGGGCGGCCACGGCGCTGCACGTGGTCGTCAGCGCGCCGATCGCGGGCGTGCTGGCCTGGCTGACCGGTGAGCTGCACGTATCGGACCTCGGCAGGTTCGCCGGATCACTCACCTGGATGGTGTTCGTGAACTCCATGGCCGCGTTCCTGCTGCTCAACGCGATGCTGCGGCGCTGGGACGCGACCAGGGTCGGCAAGCTGTTCTTCGCCACCCCCGCCGTGACGGCCTTGCTCGCCTGGGTGCTGATCGATCAGCCGTTGCACCCCTTGACGATCGCGGGTCTCGCGGTCGGCGTGCTCGGGCTCGTGCTCGCCGCGCGCAAACCGTCTGCGGCTCCGCTGGTTACGCCGCGGCCGGTGGTGGCGGTGCGATGAAGGCCCGGCGCGGGGTCTTACTTGCGGGCGCTCTGCCAGTTCATGCCCCAGCGGTAGGCCTCGTCGATCTCCTTCTGCGCGCCGTTGATGTAGTGCACCTCTCGGTGCACGGTGATCCCGCTGCCCTGGTTCTGCAGCAGCGCGATGGCGCAGGAGCGGGCGCCGTCGACGGGGGAGTCGAGGTGCACCTCGATCTGCGGGCCGGAGGTCGGGAAGAGGGTGACCACGCCGTCGGCGGCGGCCCAGTTCGGCACGCCCTCGTAGATGAACGCGAAGATCAGCACGCGCCGAAACAGTTCGGGCCGAGCGAGATTGATGTGCATGTTCTCGCCGCCGGCCGCCGTGCCGCTGCGGTCGTCGCCGTCGAGCAGGATGTACGGCGGGGCGTCGAGCGCGCCGAAGTTCCCGCCGATCGCCTGCACGACGCCCTTGCTGCCGTCGGCGAGTTCGTAGAGACAGCCGAGGTCGAGATCGACCGGCTTGGACCTGCGGAAGAACCCCTTGGAACCGGTGGACCAGTTCAGGTTGACCCGCATGTTCCCTTGCTGCTCACCGGGTTTGGTGAGGTTGATGCTCGGTGTCGCCTTCGACAGGGTCACCTTCGAGAGGTTGACCCCACCGGCGTTGCTGTCGATCGCCATCGGCGTGATCCCCCTCGGGCTGTGTGCGTGGCACCAATACGGGAGCGGCAGCGGTCTCCCCGGAGGGGAATGGCCGCTGCCGCACGAGTCTTCGGCTGTTCTGCCGAAAATCAGCCTACCGGGGTCGGCTCTCGTTCGCTGTCCACTTTTTCGTCGTCTTCCCGGCGATTGCGAATGACGCTGGTGATGAACGCCGCACCGATGAACGCGATGCCGACCATGCCGGTGATCAGCTCGTTGATGTGCACGCCGATGGAGATGAACAGGATGACGGCCAGCGCGCCGATCGCCCAGTGCGCGCCGTGCTCGAGGTACACGTACTCCGACAGCGTGCCCTTGCGCACCAGGTATACGGTGATCGAGCGGACGAACATGGCGCCGATCAGGCCGAGGCCGAGCGCGATGATGATCGGGTCGGAGGTGATGGCGAACGCGCCGATCACGCCGTCGAAGGAGAACGATGCGTCGAGCACCTCGAGGTAGAGAAACAGGAAGAACCCGGCCTTACCGGTGGCCTTCGCCAGCTGCGACGGACCGTCGCCGGTGTGCTCCTCGGTGTGGAACATCGAGCCGAGGCCGTCCACCACGATGTAGGTGACCATGCCGAGCAGGCCGGCGACCAGCACGGTGGCGCGCTCGTCCTCGGCGGCGACGAGTTCCGCGGTGAGCAGCAGGGCGATCGACGCGACGACCACCGAGAGCATGTCGAGCTTGCCGAGCTGGGCGAGCGGGCGCTCCAGCCAGGACAGCCAGGTGATGTCGCGCTTCTCGAAGATGAAGTTCAGGAACAGCAGCAGCAGGAACGTTCCGCCGAACGCGGCGATCTGCGGGTGCGCGTCGGTGAGCAGCGTCTCGTAGCTCGGATCGCCGTTGGCGAAGTGCGACGCGTCGTCGGCCGGCGGGTTCAACGCCAGGTCGAGCGCCTTCACCGGGTTCAGGCCCGCGGTGACCCACACGATCGCCAGCGGGAAGACCAGCCGCATGCCGAACACGGCGATCAGCACGCCGATGGTGAGGAAGATCTTCTGCCAGAACTCGCTCATCCGCTCGAGCACCGTCGCGTTGATGACGGCGTTGTCGAACGACAGCGAGACCTCGAGGATGCCGAGGATCGCGGCCAGCGCCAGCGCGGTCGGTCCTCCATAGAGCAGCGCGGCGGCGAGCGACAGCACCGTCACGATGATTGACATGCCGAAAATGCGCAGGACCACGCGGGGACCTTTCGTCTGCGTCGGCCGGACGTTGTTGCCGTCCGAGCGCTTGTCTGATGTAACCGATATGGCACCGCTGATACCAGCGTGGCCGCTGAACCGCCGGTTGTCCAACGGTGTCGTGCCCGCTGAAGCGGTGGGCTTCGAGCCAGGGCGGGGCGCATGACGAGGGGGCCCGTCGCCGGGCCCCCTGTCGAACCGCCGTGCGTTCCTTAGACGTTCACGCCGTAGTCACGGGCGATGCCCGCGAGGCCGGAGGCGTAGCCCTGGCCGATCGCGCGGAACTTCCACTCGGCCCCGTTGCGGTACAGCTCGCCGAAGACCATGGCGGTCTCGGTGGAGGCATCCTCGGTGAGGTCGTAGCGGGCGAGCTCGTTGTTGTTGCTGCGGTCGACGACGCGGATGTAGGCGTTGCGCACCTGACCGAACGACTGCTGCCTGGTCTCGGCGTCGTAGATCGAGACGGGGAAGAAGATGCTCTCGATGGTCGGCGGGGTGTTCGCCAGGTCGACGTTGATGACCTCGTCGTCGCCCTCGCCCTCGCCGGTGGTGTTGTCACCCGCGTGCTCGATGGCGCCGTCGGGCGACTTCAGGTTGTTGAAGAACACGAAGTGCTGGTCGGAGAGCACCTTCTTGTCCGCGCCGGTCGCGATCGCGCTGGCGTCGAGGTCGAAGTCGGTACCGGTGGTGGTCCGCACGTCCCACCCTAGGCCGACGGCGACGTTGGTGAGGTTAGGCGCCGCCTTGGTCAGCGAGACATTGCCGCCCTTGGACAAACTGACACCCATGCGGGATTCCCTTTCAATAGTCCGTCATTGGTTCCCAGCATGTCCGAATCGCCGGGTACGCCTTACGACAGTAGTAGGTTTCCGCGAACTTGCGTAGGAACCCGCGGAACCCCCGGTGAACACCGGAGATCTCTAAGATCGGGGCGTGGTGGGTCGTAGGCGTGGCTGGTTCCGGTCATCCGGGAACAACGAATGGATCGCGCCGGCGCGAGAGGCGCTGGCCTCGGCGTTCCTCGACATGGACAAGCGCCAGAGCGCGGCCGAGGCGGCGGTGCACGCGGCCGAGCAGGTGTTCCCGGACCGCAGGATGGCGGCCGCGTGGGAGCCGGTGCGGGGTCGTTGCTACGACGCCGCGGGCGCGTACGTCGCGCTGACCGAGCGGCTCGAGCAGGCCGAACGCGACGGAATCGCGTTGGCGCAGGGGCCACAGCAGGCCCAGTCGGTGACTCGGCAGCTGACCGACGCGGCCCGCGCCGTCGACGAGTTCTACCGCGGCAACCAGGCGCAGCTCGAGCACGCCGTCGCCGTGCTCGGCACCGTGCCGCAGCTGGCTCAGCAGGTGAAGGTGGCCGCGGCCGGGGTGCGCGGGCAGGCGGCCGAATCCGAGTACGCGAACTACCCCTCGGTGCGCAGCCAGGCCGCGGCCGTGGATGAGGCTCTCATCACACTGGAAGCCGCGGAGCCGGGCGCGTCGGCGGCGACGGTGCGCGAGGCGGCCAACCGGCTGGAGACGGCGACGAAGCGGCTCGCGGATGCGTTGGCGCAGGCGCCATCTCGCGCCGCGGCCGCGAAGACCGCGATCTCCTCGGTGACCACCCGGCTGGCCGCGGCGCGGACCAGGGCCGAGGGCCTCGCGCCGGCCTACTCCGCGCTGCTGCGGGAGTTCAGCGCTGCGAGTTCGGCGGATCTGGCCGACAATGAACGGGAAAGCCAGCGAGCCATCGAGGCCGCGGACGCTGCCCTGGGCCGGGCGCGAGCCGCGGCGGCGGCGCACGACCCGGAGACTGCACTTGATCTGACCACATCCGCCCGCGGGTATCTCACGGAGGCCGAACAGCAGGTCGACGCCGTCACCAAGCGGCTCGCCACATTGCGTGCGGTCCGGTCCGACCCGCAAGAGAAGGCCAAGGCCGTACGATTTCGGCTGCGGGACGCCCAAATGCTCGCGGTGAGTCGCGGGCTCGTCACCGAATGGGGCTCTGTGCTGGACGCACAGGTTGCCCGGATCGATCGAATCAGCGAAACACTGTCGGGTCGGCACCCGGACTACTGGGCCTATGTCGTCGAGCTGGACACGATTGCGGACTTCATAGCCGGGGTAGTGGAACGAATGAGAAAACAAGCAGGACCACGACGAGAATGAGGATGGGTTAACGAATGACCGCAGGCATCGCCGTCCAGCGGGAGGTTTCCCTGCGGAAGCGAATGCCGCTGCGCCACTTTCGGCAGCTGCACGGCCCCGAGGCACGAAATCTTTTCCACCGCGCGCCCGAGCCGTTCGGCGACGACCACACCGATCGAGAGTTACTGGCCTTCGGGCTGGGTGCGACGCTGTACGCGCCGGCGACCCGCCCCGACCTGGCCCTCACCATCAGCAAACGCGCCGAGCGCGGGGTGTGCTCGATGGTGATCGACCTCGAGGACGCGGTCGCCGATCACGAGGTCGAGTACGCCAAGCGACAGACCGTCGAGACGCTGGACCTGCTCGCGGCCAACGGGGACGCCAACCCGCTGCTGTTCGTGCGGGTGCGCGACGCGGACACGATCGCCGAGATCGTCGACCAGCTCGGTGCGGGCGCTTCGGTATTGACCGGGTTCGTCTTCCCCAAGTTCGACAGCGCGACGGGGCCGAGATATTTGGACGCGTTGAGCGCGGCGGCGCGGCGGCTCGACCGGCCGATCTACGGCATGCCCGTGCTGGAATCGGCGGGGCTGGTGCACCGGCAGACGCGGGACCAGGAACTGACGCGGATCGCGGAGCTGCTGGCCGAGCATCGGGAGCGGGTGCTCGCGGTGCGCGTCGGCGCGACGGACATGTGCTCGACGTTCGGCATCCGGCGCGATCGCGACCTGACGATCTACGACGTGCGGGTGGTCGCCGATGTCATCGCCGACATCGTGAACTACCTGGGGCGCGCGGACGGAACGGGTTTCGTGATCACCGGGCCGGTCTGGGAGTACTTCGCCGACCACGAGCGGATGTTCCGGCCGTTACTGCGCACGGCGCCGTTCGAGGAGTCCGACGCGGTGCCCTTCCGGCAGTACCTGGTGAGCCGGGACCTGGATGGGCTGCTGCGCGAGATCACGCTGGACCGGGCCAACGGGATCCAGGGCAAAACCGTGATCCATCCGTCGCATGTGGCGGCGGTGCACGCGCTGTCGGTGGTGACGCACGAGGAGTACTCGGACGCGCTGGACATTCTGCAGGTGGATGTGGGCGGCGTCGCGGCGTCGGGCTATCGGAACAAGATGAATGAGATGCGGCCGCACCGGAGTTGGGCGCGGCAGACGCTGTTGCGGGCGCGGGTATTCGGTGTGGCCAACAAGGGAGTTTCGTTCGTGGATTTGTTGTCGGCATTGGTGACTGTATGAGCGGCGTTGCGCTCGAGATCGATGGAATTCCCTGGGCTACGAAAACTCTCGGGCTCGATCTGCGCCACGAACGGTCCTACGGGGCGCTCGACGCCCGGCCGGTGAGTGCGTTGCCCGCCGAGCTCGCGATCGGGGAGTTGATCCAGCCCGGCCTGCGCCGCAATCCCCGGCGCGCGCATCTGCTGGTCTCCACCGTGCTCGGTAAACACGTGCCGACCGAGCCGCGGGTCGTGCTCGACGCGGGCGACCGCCTCGGCGATCTGGTGCGCGCGGCGCTCGGTGACAGTCCCGCGCTGGTGCTCGGGTTCGCCGAGACGGCAACGGGTTTGGGGCACTGCGTCGCGGCGCGCATCGGTGCGGTGGGCTACCTGCATTCGACGCGGCGCGACGTGGCCGAGGTCGAGACGCTGACCGGGTTCGAGGAGGGGCACTCGCACGCCACCTCGCACCAGTTGCAGCCCGTGCCCGCCGATCTCTTCCGCAACGATCTGCCGCTGGTGCTGGTGGACGACGAGATCTCCACCGGCGCAACGGCACTCGACGCCATCCGGGCGCTGCACGCGTTCTCGCCGCGCACGCGGTACGTGCTGGCCTCGCTGGTGGACATGCGCCTCGAGGCGGATCGCATCGCCTTCGAACAGGCGGCGGCGGAGCTGGGGGCCGAGATCGACACCGCCTGCCTGGCGTCGGGGCGGACCGTGCTGCCGGAGGGATTGGTCGAGGCGGTCGCGGAGCTGCCCGAGCCTGAGCTGAACCCTGTTGCGGCGCAGCGTGGTTCGGTCACTCGGCTGGAGTTGCCGTGGCCCGCCGCGGTGCCGGAGGGCGGCAGGCACGGGGTCCTTCGCTCGGACCTTCCCGCGTTCGACGCGGCGGTCGGCGCCGCGCACGAGGTGTTGCGGTCGCGGCTCGCGGCGCAGTTCGCGGACCGGCCGGTGATCGTGCTGGCGCACGAGGAGCTGATGTATCTGCCGCTGCGGCTGGCGGCGGAGCTGGCCGCCGCCGGTACGCCGACCCGGTATCAGACGACCACGCGATCGCCGGCGTACGTGCTGGACGAGCCCGGTTACCCGCTGCGGCGCGGATTCCGTTTCACCGCACCGGAGTCCGGTCAGGAGCAGCCGCGCTACCTGTACAACGCGCACTGGACCGCCGAGTTCTCCGGTCGGCCGGACGCCGCCGAGCAGACGGATCCGGTTGACGCCGAAGCTGATCCGGTGCTGGTGGTGGTAGTTGACCCGCCCGCCGACACCGAGGAACTCGTCGCCGAGGGCGGACTCGTAGACGTGCTGACCGCCTCCGGCGCGGATGTGCTCGTCGCGGTGCTGCCGGGCGCCGATCCGCGCACGCTGCACGCCGAGCGCGGCGGCCGTGTAACGACACTGCCCGAGCCGCTGCACGGTCCCGATTTCGGTTCTTATGCGGCCGAAGAGGTTTCCTGGCTGCTGAAGGATCTGTCCGAGGTGGATCTCGAGGCCGACGTGGCGGACCGGGAGCGGCGCATCCAGTCCGGCGCCGCGCACTACGCGGAGTCGCTGCCGATCGAGTACCAGCCGGACGCCGCCTACCGCACGCTCTTCGACGAGGTGCTCGCCGACAGCGCCGAGCGGCTCGCGCTCGCCGTGGCGACCGTCGCGGAACTCGTTGTCGCCGAACGCGGTAACGACATCGTGCTGGTGTCGCTGGCCCGCGCGGGCACACCGATCGGCATCCTCATGAAGCGGTGGCTGCGGTCGGGGCGCGGGGCCGGGCTGCCGAGTCTCGACGTGCCGCACTACGCGGTGTCGATCGTGCGCGGCCGCGGCATCGACGCCGTCGCGCTGGATTACCTGGCCCGCCACCATGATCCGGCCTCGATCGTGTTCGTGGACGGCTGGACCGGCAAGGGCGCCATCACCCGCGAGCTCACCGAGGCGCTCGACGCGTACCACGCGGCGGGCGGCGCACGGTTCAACGATGAACTCGCGGTGCTGGCCGATCCCGGACACTGCGTGCGCACCTACGGCACCCGCGACGACTTCCTCATCGCCTCGGCGTGTCTGAATTCGACGGTGTCCGGGCTGGTTTCGCGTACCGTGCTGAACGACGCGTTGATCGGGCCCGGCGAGTTCCACGGTGCCAAGTAC
Source organism: Nocardia tenerifensis NBRC 101015 (assembly GCF_000308715.1). Lineage (GTDB taxonomy): Bacteria > Actinomycetota > Actinomycetes > Mycobacteriales > Mycobacteriaceae > Nocardia > Nocardia tenerifensis. The sequence goes on along the minus strand of NZ_BAGH01000418.1, from coordinate 8,388 downwards.
TACCGCGAGTTAACCGGCGACGATGTGTCCGAGCGCCTGCTCGACACGGTCGCCGCCGCGTTCGACGCCGTCCGCGCCGACGTGCCCGCGGCGGTGGCCGCGGTCCAGGGCAGCGATCGCACGCCGACCTGGACCGGCTGGGCCTCGGTCGAACAGGTGCGCGCCGAATACGGCATCGACAGCGTGAATTTCGTGAAGCCCGGCGTCGGCGAGACCACGCGGGTCCTGCTGCGGCGGCTGCCGTGGCGCGTGCTGGTCCGCGCGGCCGAGGCCCCGGAGCACGCGCATATCCGTCTGCTCGCCGCGGCCCGCGGCGTGCCGGTCGAGGTCGTGCCCGGCCTGGCCTACTCGTGTATGGGACTGATCAAGGACGTGCGCCGGACGTGATGGATTTATCCAGGCTACGAAGACACTCGCTCGTGGCCACCGATCTCGATCGAACAATGATCTACTCCCGCAACGCCTTCAGCGCGCACGCCGACGTGCCGACGGTCTGCGTGGAGCATCTGGAGGGCGCGCCGCTGTCGTTCATGACGACCGCGGCCGCGCTGCGCATGCAGACCCTCACCCAGCCCGCCGCGGTGATCCCGACGACCACCCGGACCATCAAGCAGTTCTCGCGCATCCGATTGCCCGGCGCCCCATGGCGTTACGCCATCACGAGCAACGGCGGCAATATCCTCGTCGACGGCGTGCCCGATCTGCGCTGGCGCATCGACATCGACGCCAAGGTGCGCGCGGGCGGCGCGACCCTGTCCGAGATCACCGCCGAGCTGCGGACCAGGATCGACGACTCGTGGGTCAGCAAGTTTCGCGAGGCCGACGACCTGTTCTGCTATCTGGTCGTGCGCCCCAAGGAGGTGCCCGCGGGCTTCCTGGCCGAGTGGGACGCGTGGTGCCGGGAACGCGGCTGGTCCGCCTCCCAGCAGGGTCGCAAGATCTACGCCATGCCCGACGTCGTCTGCAAGAGCCACGCCGTCGCCGAGGTTCGGCGCAGGCTCCTGGAGTCCGGCGAACTCGCCGACGAGGCACGGACTTTCGCGGCCGGCGACGGCGCGCTCGACGCCGAGATGCTGCGCGCGGCCGACTACGCGATCCGCCCGAGGCACGGCGAGCTCGAACACCTCAACTGGACGCACCCGAATCTCACCATCACCCGCGCCACCGGCATCCTCGCGGGCGAGGAGATCATCAACTGGTTCATCAAGGGCTCCCCGCCGATGCCCGAATAGCAGCTACACCGCCTTGCGCGCGAAATCCCCTGGCGCGGTGGCGTTCTCAAAGGTCGTCTTGAAGTCGGGGCATTCGACCAGTGGCTCGTGCGTGCAGGTGGAGGCGTGGCGCAGACTGTCGCGCATGCGGGTGAGCCTGGCGATGTCCTCGTCCAGTTCCCGCGCCTTGCGGGCCATGCCCGCGCGTAACTCGGTGTCGCTGGGGGTGGCCCGCAGGAATCCGGCGATCTCGGCGATGGTGAAGCCGGCGCCGCGGGCACAGGAGACCAGCGCGAGGCGGCCGAGCACATCGGGCCGGAAGGTGCGACGCAGGCCGTTGCGGCCCGCCGGTGTGATGAGCCCGCGCTTCTCGTAGAACCGCAAGGCGGACGGCGCGAGCCCGGACGCCGCGGCGACCTCGGCGATATCGAGCAGGGTGTCGGTCATTGCTCTCCTTGACTTGAAGCGCGCTTTAAGTCGGAGACTACCCGGCATGACGATTCATCACCTCAACTGCGGGTCCGTGCGACAGATCGAGGCCACCTACCCGGGGCCGTCGCCGGCGCACGCGGTCAACCATTGCCTGCTGGTCGAGACCGACGCCGCCGGACTGGTTCTCGTCGAGACGGGGATAGGCCTGGACGACGTTCGCGATCCGGCAGGCACGCTCGGCGCGGACTGGGTCGCCATGGCGCAGCCGCTACTGGACGAGGAGGAGACGGCGATCCGGCAGGTCGCGCGCCTCGGCTACAAGCCCGCGGACGTCCGCCACATCGTCCTGACCCACCTCGACGTGGACCACTGCGGCGGCCTGCCCGATTTCCCCCAGGCCGAGGTTCATGTGCTGGCGGCGGAGCTCGCGGCCGCGCTCGCCGAGGCGCCGAGTTTCCGCTACCGCGACGCGCATTGGGCGCACGAGCCGCGCTGGGTCACCTACTCGCCCGAGCGGGGCGAGGACTGGTTCGGCTTCACCTCTACCCGATTGCGGGGGCTGCCAGACGATTTCAGATTGATCCCGCTCGGCGGACACACCGCCGGGCACGCCGGGGTCGCGGTGCGCGACGGCGAACGCTGGCTGCTGCACAGCGGCGACGCCTACTACTACCACCGCGAACTGGAGCAGCGGCACCATCCGCACCCGATCATGGACATTGTGCAGACCACCTCGGAGGTACACCACGATCTCCGGGTCGGCACCCAGGCTCGGCTGCGCGAACTCGTCCGTGAGCACGGCGAGGAGGTCTCGGTGTTCAGCGCGCACGATCCGTGGGAGTTCGCCGGTTACCGGTGACCGACAATGGCCCGGTGCGTGTACTGGTGACGGGAGCGAACGGGTACCTCGGCGGCGCGGTGGTCGAGGCGTTGCGGGCCGATGGTCACGAAGTGGCAGGGCTGGTGCATGGTGCGCGGGCGCGGGTGCCGCGGGGAGTTCCGGTTCAGACCGCCGACCTGCTCGACACCGAGGCGGTGACCGCGGCGGTCCGGGAGGTCGACGCGGTGTGCCATCTGGCCGGGCTGACCCGCGTCCGCGAATCGCTCGACGACCCGCTGCGCTACTACGAGGTCAATGTCGGCGGCACCGTCTCGCTGCTGCGGGCGATGGCGGCGGCGGGGGTGAACAAGCTGGTCTTCGCGTCGACGGCGTCGATCTACGGCACGCCGGAGCGGCAGCCGATGACCGAGGATCTGCCGGACCGGCCGCCCCATCCGTACGCGGCGAGCAAACAGGCCGCCGAGTCGGTGATCGCCGCGCAGGCGTCCACGGGTCGGCTGGGCGCGGTGGTGTTGCGGCTGTTCAATATCGCGGGCGGCGACGATCCGGACCCGACCAGAATCGTGCCGCGCGTGCTGGCGGCGGCGGGCGAGGGTTCGTGCCTGTCGATCAACGGCGACGGGTCCGTCGTCCGGGACTATGTGCACATCGACGACGCCGCAAGGGCTTTCGCGGCGGCGGTCGCGCACCTGCCGGAGCCCGGTGCGTGCCGCCGGTACAACATCGGTAGCGGCATCGGGGTCAGTGTCAGCGAACTCGTCGCCGAGGCGACCCGCCTGACCGGTCGTACGATCGCCGTCGGACATGGTGCGGCGGTGCCGGAGCCGCCCCGACTGATCGGCGACGTCGACCGGGCGCGGCGTGAATTGGGCTGGGAGCCAAAGTTTTCCGATATTGCCGCGATTCTCCGCGATGCTTGGCTGTCGCGCCAGAGGACGTGATCGTCGATCATGCTCTGCGGTCCCGGAATTGGTTGAGCCAGTCGAGACCGTCGCGCAGCGTAGGTGAACGATCGATGCGCGGATGCTGCGCGTCGGTGGGTTTGCGCAGGTACTGATCCGGTGCGTCGCGTCGCGGCGGCTGGCCCGAGTCGCCGGTCTCACGCGCCGTGCCCGGATGCCCGAGATTGTCGAGGAACCGGTCGAGATACGAATTGCTCTCTCCGCGTTGGCCATAGGAGCCGGACTTCTTGTCGGGCGCGAACGGAACGCCGGTGGACAGCGCGCGCAGACCGAGGGTGAGCATCTCGCCGAGCATGCCGATGCCGATCGACAGCGTGATCGGCTTGGCGTCGTGATGCATCCCCGTCGCGTGCCCGAGCAGAGTGATCCCGAAACCGGCGATCGCCGAGACCGCCCACACCACAAGGGTTTTCACGGTGTAGCGCTGCCACAGATGCCCGTCGCGGGCGAACAGCACGGTGGTGGTGCCGCGCACCGCCCCGAACGCGATACCCACGACGCCGCCGACGACCAGCCAGACGATGTCGATCCCGCCGAGGTCGTCGACCTTGGTCACGCTGTAGACACCGACCCCGACCAGGATCAACGGCGTCAGGAAGGTATCCCGCGCGTCCACCGGCTCACCCATGAACCGCTTCACGATCAATACGATCGCCCCGGCGATGATGCCGATCATCAGTCCGATACTCACGATGCCTCCCAGCAGTGTCCTGCCGGAAAACTAACCCCGCGTCGAACGTCCCTGAGTCCGTCGAATGGACGACCCGGAGAATGATTCCCGGGTCGTCCGCCCGCTCAGTAGCCCTGCTGCCCACCCAGCTGCTGAGCGATGACGCCTTGCAAACGCTGCAGTCCGCTCGGCGTGATGCCGCTCTGGATCTGGCCCTCGATGGTGCGCACCAGCATGGCGTCGCTGAGCACCTTCTCGCTGGATTGGATGAGTACGGTGCCCGCGCCGGTGAAGTCGAACTGACGCTCCTCGCCGGAGTTGACGCCGAAGCGGGCGGCGCCCGCGGCGAGGAAGCTCGAGATCCAGCGCTGGTCGTAGTGGTGGCTGGGGGAGGGGCAGTCCGCCCAGCCGACCAGGGCCTCCGGGTCCACCCGCAGCGGCGGCTCGGCGAACATGACCGGGCCGTTAGAGGAGGCGAGGAACTTGCCGGTGCCGATCAGGGTGAGGAAGCCGGGCACGATGGACTGGTTGAGCGAGAGCCCCGGTTCGAACGCGAGCAGGTTGGCGGCGCGGATGGTGAGGTTGCCGTTGTCCTCGAGGTCGTAGGAGTTGATGTCGTAGCCGCGGTCGCCGATGATCAGCTTGCCGTGCCCCTCGGCCACCACGTAGTCGCCGGTGAACAGCGGGGCCGAGAACTGCTGCGCGACCATGTGCAGCAGCCCGCCCTGCAGGCCGTGGGTCAGCATCTGGAATCGCATGTCGCCGTAGTAGGCGATCATCGCGCCCTTGCGCATGAACCAGGGCTTGGTCAGGTCGATGCAGTAGGCGTAGCTGTTTCCCGGAAGGTTGTCGCTCGCACCGAGATTCATCGGATTCAGGATTTCGGGCATGATCACAACTTCTCTTCCGAGGCCTGTACGTACACGACACCCTGTCCGACGCAGTGCAACTGCATGGCCTCACCCGAACCACGGCCCACCGCGTCGCGCCAGCTGAGCGCCGTCTTCAGTTCGGTCTGCACATTGCCGTACGCGGCGACGAACGCCTGCGGATCGACCACGATCGGATTGGGCCCGCCCACTTGGAGTTCCAGGAAGCCGCCGTGCGCGAGCAGCACCGCGGCGCCCTGCCCGGACAGCTGCGTGGTGAACATGCCCTGGCCGGTCAGCGCGCCGGACGCGGCGCCGCGCAGCGCGCCCATCAACCCGCCGCCACCGCCCCCGCCGCCCGAACTCATCACCGACACAACCGAACTCTGCAGCCCCGCGGTGTTGGCGAGCAGCCGCGACGCCTCCACCCGCAGCACCGCGCCCGGCTGCATGTGCACGACGTGCACCTCCAGGCCGGCGAATCCGTAGTGCACCTCGCCGCTGCCCTGCGCGAGCATGGTCATCTCGTGCTCGCCTGCCATCATCCGGCCGGCCATCCGCATCAAGCCGCCGCCACCCATGCCCTGGCCGCCCGGAATCTGGTGCGGCGCAAAGGAAACATCGCCGGTGTAGAACAGCATCGCGCCGGTGCGGGCGACCACGCCGCCCGCCATCCCGACATTGACCTTGACGACCTTGCCGTTGACCTTCTCGAACATCCGCTCGCCCTTACCGTTCCGCCGGCTGGATCAACACCACGCCCTGGCCGTCCCAGCGCAGCGAGAACGCCTCGCCCGCGTCCTGGCCGACGAGCGTGCGCCAGGACACGTCGGTGACGAAGGACTGATTGAGGTTGCCGCGCGCCGCGACGAACGCGTCCGGATCGACGATCAGCGGGTACTGCGGCGACACCTCCAGGTGGATCAGCGGCCCGCCCGCCGACAGCAGCGCGACCTGCCCCTGGCCCGACACCGTCGTGGTGAACAGGCCTGCCCCGGTCGACGCGCCACGCACGCCGGCGAAACGCACGTCGGTGCGCAGGTTTCCGGCGAACGCGAGCAGTTGCTGCGACTCCACCTGCAGCGTCTCGTTGTTCAGATTGACCACGGTGACGTGCTGACCGTTCACCGCGAAGAAGACCCGCCCGTGGCCGGCGCACTCCATCAGCGAGAGTTTCTCGCCGGTGGCGCGGCGCTTGAGCCCGGCGAGCACGCCGTCGCCGCCGCCGAAACCGGCCGCCTTGAACTGCACGTTGCCTTCGTAGGCGATCATCGAGCCGGAAATCGCGCGAAGAGTGGTGCCCGCGAGATGGGCCTCGATCACCTTCTTGGATTGTTCGAACAGTTGCGCCATGGAAAGTGTTCTGCCTGCTGTCTCGTTCGGGAACATGGAAAGGCACCACATTCCAACTGCGTGTCGACACATTAACCGATCACCTCGGCGACTGCCCGGACCGTCGACGCCTTTACCCGAACCGCCGACCGCGCGTTTCTCGTAGAGTGGCACTCGAACGCACCGACAAGCGAAGGGTCTAACTTGTCCGCAACACTCGCCAAGGGCCAAAACGGTCCGCTGGCCACGAACGACGTGGTGGTCTCCGTCCAGCTCACGGCGCCCGCGGATCTGTCCGCGCTCTTGGTCACCGAGCAGGGCAAGGTCCGCAGCGACGCCGACTTCGTCTTCTTCAACCAGCCGAGCGGACCCGGCGTCAATCTACAGCCGGCGCCGGCCGGGCAGCCCGCCTCGCTCGCGGTGTCGTTGAACGCGGTACCCGCCGATATCGCGCAGATCCGCGCGGTCATCACGCTGGACGACGCGAACGCCAATTTCGGCCGGTTCCCCGCGCCGACGGCGATCGTCTCGGACGCGGCCGGTAATCAGTTGTACGAGTACCGGATCGAGGGCTTGAACACCGAGTCGATCGTCATCGCGCTCGAACTGTACCGCCGCCAGGGCAGCTGGAAGGTGCGCGCCGTCGGGCAGGGTTACGCGGGCGGTTTCGCCGCGCTGGTCACCGATCACGGCGTGACCGTCGACGACTCGCCGGCCCAGCCCGCACCGCAGAGTCAGCCCGCGCCGCAGGCTCAGCCCGCGCCGCCGCCCGCCTACCCGGCCCAGCAGCCGCCGGCGTACCCCACCCAGCCCGCGCCGAACTACCCGCCGCCGACCACGCCCGCCTATCCGGCGCAACAGGATCCGCAGTACGCGCCGACCGGGGGCTACCCGCCGCCCGGCCCCGGTTACCCGCCGCCGCCCGGCCCCGGCGGCTATCCGCCGCCCCCGCAGGGCGGTTACCCGCCGCCCGGCCAGGGTGGTTACCCGCCGCCGGGACAGCCGGCGCCGCAGCAGCCGCCCGCCGAGGTGAGCCTGAGCAAGGACCGCCCGGTCAGCCTGGTCAAGGGCCAGCGGGTCACCCTGCGCAAGGAGGGCGGCGCCGCGCTGACCTTCGTCAAGATGGGCCTCGGCTGGGACCCGGTGCGCAATCGAGGCATGTTCGGCAACCGCACCGTCGACGTGGATCTCGACGCGTCGGTGGTCATGTTCGCCGACACGAACCCGGTGGACGTCGCCTACTACGGCCAGCTGACCTCGAAGGACGGCTCGATCCGGCACCAGGGCGACAACCTCACCGGCGAGGGCGAGGGCGACGACGAGGTGATCCTGGTCGATCTCACCCGCATCCCCGCGCACGTGAGCACGCTGGTGTTCATCGTGACCTCCTACAAGGGCCACACCTTCGAGCAGATCCAGAATGCGTTCTGCCGCTTGGTCGACGGCACGACCAACGCCGAGTTGGCCAGGTACACCCTGGCCGGCGGCATGCCGTTCACCGCGATGGCGATGGCCAAGGTCTTCCGGGTCGGCAACGACTGGAAGCTGCAGGCGCTCGGCGAGGGCTTCGCGGCCAAGCACCCCGGCGAGGCGGTGCCGCACCTGGGCCGGTTTCTCCAGCACGCGTGATCTGGGTGGCGTTGACAGCAAGGTAGACAAGGTGATTCAACTCAAGGCCGGTCAGAACGTGCCGCTGACCGGTGATGTCGTTCGCTTCGGCGCGAAAGCCGATGCGGCGCTGGATGTTTCGGCGCTGGTGGTGGCGGAGAACCTGAAGGTTTTCGCCCCGGAGGACTTCGTCTTCTACAACCAGCCGAGCGCGCCGGGGGTGCGGCTGGACAAGGACGAGGTGACCGTCGCGCTGCCCGAGGTGCGCGGCGACGCCAAGGCGGTGCTGCTCGTGGTCAGCGCCGACCCGGCCGTCCCCGGGCGCCCCGGCGGCCTCGGCACGGTGACCGCGACCCTGTCCGAGAACGACCGGGCGGCAGCGGAATTCGTGGTCACGCCGTCGGCGGGGGAGGCGGCGCTCATCTGCCTCGAGGTGTACCGCCGCGGCACAGGCTGGCGGCTG